>JANOFE010000209.1:0-7444 GCA_031413495.1 Pseudorhodobacter sp.
CCTCGCCGTGCTGGCGGCAAATGCCCATCTTGCCCCCGGCTACAAGGCTGGCCTCAAGGGCGTTGCCCGGTCGATGCCCACCTCCGCCGCCGCAGACCGCGTGGCCGACGCTTTGGGGATTGGCAAGTACGAAACCCCCACGGGGTGGAAATTCTTCGGCAACCTGCTGGATGATGGCCGCGCCACCCTTTGCGGCGAGGAAAGTTTCGGCACCGGGTCTGACCATGTGCGCGAAAAAGACGGGCTTTGGGCGGTTCTCCTTTGGCTCAACATCCTCGCCGTGCGCAAGCAATCCGTGGCCGACATTCTGGCGCAGCACTGGGCCAAGTTCGGCCGCAACTACTATTCCCGCCATGATTTTGAAGCCGTTGAAACCGCTGGTGCAGACGCCATGATGGCCGCATTGCGCGACAGCCTGCCCGCCCTTCCGGGCCGCCAGATAGAAGGCATGACCATTTCCGGTGCCGATGATTTCGCCTATTCCGACCCGGTCGATGGGTCGGTTAGCCTCAAACAAGGTGTCCGCATCCTGTTCGCGGATGGCAGCCGCATCGTCATGCGCCTGTCCGGCACTGGCACCCAAGGGGCGACACTGCGCCTTTACCTTGAACGCTACGCCCCCGGCCCGGACGGCTTGCACCATGACCCGCAACAGGCACTGGCCCCGGTGATCCGTGCAGCACACGCACTTGCGGGCATCGCCGCGCATACCGGGCGTACTGTGCCTGATGTGATCACCTGACGCACCATGAATGACGTCAAACCCAGATCAGGCCGCCAAGCCCGCCACCTGCAGCGCGCAACCAAAGGCGGCTTGGGCCAACCCTTCATCATCCGCAACATTCCAACCTATGATATCCTCTCCGAAGAAAACCTGATCAAGATCGAAGCTGCCGCCGACCGTATCCTGTCCGAGGTCGGCATCGAATTTCGCGATGATGCGGTGGCGCTTGATCACTGGCGGCGCGCGGGCGCGGATGTGCGGGGCCTGTTGGTGAAATTCCCGCCCGGTCTGCTGCGCGAGGTGCTGAAAACCGCGCCCGCCAGCTTCACCCAACATGCCCGCAACCCGGCCAATTCCGTGCAGATCGGTGGCAAGTCGGTGGTGTTTTCCCCCGCCTATGGCTCGCCCTTCGTGATGGACCTTGATCGTGGCCGCCGTTTTGGCACGCTCGAGGATTTCCAGAATTTCATTAAACTCGGGCAGTCCAGCCCGAATTTCCACCATTCCGGCGGCACCATTTGCGAGCCGACCGATATCGCCGTGAACAAACGCCACCTTGATATGGTCATGGCCCACATGACCCTGTCCGACCGCCCCTATATGGGATCGGTCACATCCGAAGACCGTGCTGAAGATAGCATCGAGATGTCGCGCATTCTATTCGGCGCTGATTTTGTTGATAAAAACTGCGTCATCCTTGGCAATGTCAACGTCAACTCGCCCCTCGTGTGGGACGGCACCATGACCAATTCCTTGCGCGCCTATGCCCGTGCCAACCAAGCCGCCGTGATTGTGCCGTTCATTCTTGGTGGCGCGATGGGCCCCGTCACCAACGCAGGCGGCATCGCGCAATCCTTAGCCGAAACTATGGCCGGCTGCGCGCTGACGCAACTGGAACGCCCCGGCGCGCCCGTCATTTTCGGCAATTTCCTGTCAAGCATGTCGCTCCGCTCCGGCTCGCCCACCTTTGGCACCCCGGAACCTGCCATCGGCTCGATGGTCATCGGCCAACTTGCCCGCCGCCTGAACCTGCCGCTGCGCTGTTCGGGCAATTTCACCACTTCCAAACTGCCCGATGCCCAAGCGATGATGGAAGGCACCATGTCGATGCTGGCCGCCATCCATTGCGGCGCGAATTTCATCCTGCATTCGGCAGGTTTCCTAGACGGGCTTCTTAGCATGTCCTACGAGAAATTCATGCTGGACGCCGATCTGTGCGGATCGCTGCACAAATACCTCGCGGGCGTGGTCATCGACGATGATCAACTGGCCGTCGATGCCTTTGCCGAGGTTGGCCCCGGCAACCATTTCTTCGGCTGTGCCCATACCATGGCACATTACGAAACCGCGTTCTGGGATTCTGACCTGTCCGACAACGAACCGTTTGAGAAATGGGAGGCTGCCGGTTCCACCGACGCCGCCACCCGCGCCAACGCCTTGTGGAAAAAACGGCTGGCCGAATTTGAGGCCCCGGCACTGGACGAGGGCCTGCGCAATGGCTTGCAGGACTTCATCGACCGCAAAAAGGCGGGGATGGCAGACGCGTGGTATTGATCGAACGTTGGCCCGTTCCAACATTGCAGGCAATGCCACCAGCCCGGAATCAAGGCGCATCGCGCCGCAGGGCAGCGCCTGACCGCCCCCTCGGGCCGGCGCTTTTGATCCACCCCGCCTAGAACTTCTAGGGGAGAGGTTGAGGCGTAAAGCGCCTAGAACCAGCGCCGTTGCGCTCACCCGGCGGTCAGACGCTGCCCTCTTTCTTTTGTGCTTTGATAACCGCCCATTCTTGCGGTCAACCTACCCCCGCAGCCCCGTTTCCTCCAGCATCCCGCGCCGTTTCGCCTCATAGTAATAGCCCGATGCATACCACATCACCGCGCGGTCCTCAGAACCATCCGACACCAACCACGCGCCGCGCAAATAGCGCACGGCATATTTCAGGTTGGTTTCTGCATCCAGCAGCCCCGACGCCGGGCCATCATACCCCATCGTGCCCGCTGTCTGTGGCAAGATCTGCATCAAGCCATAATAGGGCCCATTGCGCGCGCCGGGATTATAGCCGCTTTCGCGCTGCACAACCCGGTGGATCAACGATGCAGGCACATCATTCTCCGCAGCCGCTTGATTGATCAACGCGCGCAGTTCGGGTGTTTCGCCGGAATTCAGGCCACGACTTTCGTCACTGCGCCGTGGTTTTCCCCCACAAGCCGCCAGGGAAAGTGCCATCAAACCCAACAGCCCACGTCTGGAAAAATTTTGCATTCAAGGCTCCCTCAGCGTCCAAACCGGATATTGCGCGTTTCACAGGTTCGGTAAACCCCACACCGAATATACTGGCGGATTTGCTCACCTCCGCTGGTCACAAAGAATTATTGTAACGTTTTGTCGAAACGCTTGCCGAAACGCCAAAGGTCGGTTGATAGTTGTGAAAAAGCCAGCGGGGGATCAATGCAACTTTCTGACCAGCGCGATATAATGGCAGACCCGGCCACTGTCTGGGCCGCCCTTCTGAACCCCGATGTCCTGATGGCCTCTGTCCCCGGCTGTGAAAGCATGACGGGCACCGCCGATACGCAGTTCGAAGCGGTGGTTGTGCAACGCGTAGGCCCGGTCAAAGCGACCTTCACCGGCGTTGTGAAACTGTCTGACCGGGTGGAGGGTAAAAGCCTGACCATCAGTGGCGAAGGCAAGGGCGGCCCTGCCGGTTTTGCCAAAGGTGGCGCGCAGGTAACACTTGAACCCATCGCAGGCGGCACAAGGCTTGCCTATACGGTCGAGGCGAATGTCGGCGGCAAACTGGCCCAACTTGGCAGCCGCATCATCGACGGATTCGCCAAAAAGATGGCCGATGAATTTTTCACCCGGTTCCAAGATACGGTCGAGGATGACGGTGAACCCGATACAGAGATAGCCGAAGGTGAGGCACCGAAAAAGGGCTGGTTCAAGCGCTTGATTTCCTGAAAAACCGCAACACGTTAACAAAGACAGATCTACCTAGGTAGGCCCAAGGGAGGATACTAACGATGACAAAAGTCACGGTTACCGTGAACGGAAAATCCGTGTCGCGTGATGTCGAAGGGCGCACCTTGCTGTCGTCCTTCCTGCGCGACGGGTTGGGGATGACCGGCACTCATATCGGCTGCGACACATCACAATGCGGCGCCTGCGTGGTGCATGTGAATGGTGCTGCGGTCAAATCCTGTTCCATCTTTGCGGTCGATGTGGCGGGGGCGTCCGTCAAAACCATCGAGGGCATGGCCAATGCCGATGGCTCGCTTGGCGTGATCCAGCAAGCCTTCCAAGATCATCACGGCCTGCAATGCGGCTTTTGCACCCCCGGCATGGTGATGACCACGGCGGCCCTGTTGGCCGACAACCCCAAGCCAACCGAGGCCGAAGTGCGCCACGGGCTTGAGGGTAACATCTGCCGCTGCACAGGCTATCACAACATCGTCAAGGCGGTGCTGGCTGCATCCGGACAGGACAATCCTGCCGTAGCTGCTGAGTAATCATTCGCATTCAGGATGCACGCGGTGCATCCCATTCTGGGAGGAATGACATGCCTAAAGACAGTGGTATCGGTGCCAGCTCCAAGCGGCGCGAAGATGTGCGGTTTCTAACCGGACGCGGGCGCTACACGGCAGACATCCAACTTCACGGCCAAACCTATGCGGCTTTTGCCCGCTCCACCCACGCGCATGCCCGGATTGTGTCGATTGACACTTCGGCGGCCGAGGCGATGGAAGGCGTGCTTGCCGTCTTCACCGGTGCCGATTTTGCCGCCGTGGGGGGCAACCCCGCAGGCTGGCTGATCCAAAGCCGCAATGGCGAAGCGATGAAAGAACCAAAGCGCCCGGTCTTGGCGCATGGCAAGGTGCGCCATGTTGGTGACGCCTATGCCGCCGTCATTGCCGAAACCGTTGAGATCGCCCGAAATGCCGTCGAGGCGCTGGAAGTAGAATTCGAAGAACTGCCCGCGATAGTCGATATGGCCGCCGCCGTGGCCGACAGCACCAACCGCGTGCATGACGAAATCGCTGACAACATCTGCTACGACTGGGGCTGGATCGAAGACAACCGCGCCGCCGTGGATGCTGCCTTCAAAGCCGCCCCGCATGTGACATCGCTCAAGCTGATCAACAACCGCTTAGTGCCCAACGCCATGGAACCCCGCGCGTCTATCGGCGTCTACGATCCGGGCACCGAGGATTACAAGCTTTACACCACATCACAAAACCCGCACCTCACGCGCCTGTTGATCGCCGCCTTCGTGATGGGCATCCCGGAACATAAACTGAACGTCATCGCCCCTGATGTCGGCGGCGGGTTCGGATCGAAAATCTACCACTATGGCGAAGAAGCGCTGGTTTTGGCCGCATCGCGCCGCATTGGCAGACCCGTGAAATGGGTGGCGGATCGGTCAGAAGCGTTCCTGACCGACGCGCATGGCCGCGACCATGTGACCACCATCGAACTTGCCACCGACAAGCAGGGCAATTTCCTCGCCCTGCGCACGGAAACGCTGGCCAATGTCGGCGCGTATTTGTCAAACTTCGCCACTGTCACCCCCACTTTCCTGCATGGCACGCTGATGGCTGGCCCCTACAAAACGCCGCTGGTTTATGTGAACGTGAAAACCGTGTTCACCAACACCGCCCCGGTCGATGCTTATCGCGGGGCAGGGCGGCCTGAGGCCACCTATTCGATTGAACGAGTGGTCGATAAAATGTGCCGCGAACTGGGGCTAGATCCGGTGGCTGTTCGCCGCCAGAACTTCATCCAGCCCGACCAATTCCCCTACCAAACGCCCGTGGGCTTGGTCTACGACACCGGCAACTACGGCGCGACTCTGGATAAGCTGATGACGCTTGGCAACGTATCGGGTTTTGAGGCCCGCCGCGCCAAAAGTGCTGCAAACGGCAAGTTGCGCGGCTTTGGTCTGTCCACTTGGGTCGAGGCTTGCGGTATCGCACCCTCCGCCCTCGTCGGCGCCCTTGGTGCTCGCGTCGGTCTGTATGACGCGGCAACCGTGCGGGTGAACCCAACTGGCAATATCTCGGTCATGGTCGGCGCGCACAGCCACGGCCAAGGCCATGAGACGGTATTCGCCCAGATCGTCGCCGACAAACTCGGCATCCCGGAAGCGAACATCGACATCGTGCATGGCGATACGTCAAAAATCCCGTTCGGCATGGGCAGTTACGGCTCTCGTAGCTTGGCCGTGTGCGGATCAGCCATGGACCGCGCGCTTGATAAGGTCATCGCCAAAGGCAAGAAAATCGCCGCTCACATGTTGGAGGCGGCGGAAGGCGACATCGTGTTTGAAGATGGCAAATTTTCTGTCACCGGCACCGACAAAGCGAAAACCTTTGGCGAAATCGCGTTTTCGGCCTACGTGCCGCACAACTACCCGCTCGAAACGCTGGAACCGGGCTTGGAAGAAACCGCCTTCTACGATCCCGCCAACTTCACCTACCCTGCGGGCGCTTATGGCTGCGAGGTGGAAGTTGACCCCGACACAGGCCGCGTCGAAGTGGTATCCTTCACCTGCGCCGATGATTTCGGCAATGTGATGAACCCGATGATAGTAGAGGGCCAAGTGCATGGCGGTGTCGCCCAAGGCATCGGGCAAGCGCTGCTGGAAGGCTGCACCTACGATGACAACGGTCAGCTTTTGTCAGGCAGCTACATGGATTACACCATGCCCCGCGCCGACGATCTGCCGATGTATACGGTCGATCACAGCTGCATCACGCCCTGCACCCACAACCCGCTTGGCGTCAAAGGCTGTGGCGAGGCGGGGGCCATCGGATCACCGCCCGCCGTCGTCAACGCCGTCATCGACGCGCTGCAACGCGGCGGCATGACCAAAATCACCCATATCGACATGCCCCTGACGCCATCGCGCGTTTGGGCAGCGATCAACGCATAATCGAAGGGAAAGCACATGTACGACTTTGACTTCGTAAAACCCGGCAACATTGCAGATGCCGTAAAAGCCATGGCAGCAGACGGTGCACAGGCGCTGTCTGGCGGGCAAACCCTGATCCCGACGATGAAGCAACGCCTTGCCTCCCCTTCCGTTCTGGTCAGCCTGACCGGCATCCCGGAACTGCAGGGCGTCTGCATGGCCGATGACGGCGTGTCGGTTGGGGCCGCCACCATCCACGCAACGGTGGCGCGCGAGGCCGCAAAATACTATCCGGCGCTGGCAAAGCTGGCAGGCAATATCGGCGATCCTGCCGTGCGCAACCGCGGCACCCTTGGCGGGTCATTGGCCAACAATGATCCCTCCGCCTGCTATCCGGCGGCGGTGCTTGGCTCCGGGGCCACGGTGCATACCAACAAACGCAAGATCAAGGCCGATGACTACTTCCAAGGCATGTTCACCACCGCACTGGATGAAGGCGAATTCATCACCTCCGTCACCTTCCCGGTCCCGCAAAAGGCGGCCTATGTGAAGTTCGACCAACCCGCATCACGCTTTGCCCTGACGGCGGTGTTTGTCGCCAAATATACAGACGGCGTGCGCGTGGCCGTCACAGGGGCTGCCGAAAACGGCGTTTTCCGCTGGACCGAGGCCGAGAAAGCCCTCAGCGCCAACTTCGCGGCCTCAGCCATCGCCAACCTGACCGTGCCGTCCAAAGGCATGATCGGCGATCTGCACGGAACACCAGCCTACCGCGCCAATCTGGTCAAGGTTCTGACCGGGCGGGCCGT
>JANOFE010000210.1:0-1942 GCA_031413495.1 Pseudorhodobacter sp.
CATCCATGACGATGGCCGCGGCGCTCTGACCTTCGAGACGCACGCGCATGAAATTCTGCAGATGGTGGTCGAGCGTGATTCGCATGTCCGGCCCGGCTGTCGGCGGATCGAGTGCAAGTTCGCGCATGGTGCGGCCAGACACATTGACCTCGACACGTCGCGTTCCCGGCAAGCCGCGCAGCGCTCGTTCATGTCTGCCCTCAATCCCGATCTTGCCGACCTCAAAGTCTGGCAGACGGAGTAAGGGTTCAGCCGCGTCCTCTTCTTCCTTCAGATCGTTCTCGCTCACTGGGCCGACATAGCCAACCTGGTGAGCAAAATCGGGACCAAACGGATAGACGCGCGATAGGACCATTTCCGGATGGATCCCCGGGAGTGCTGGCGCGTTCACAGCCACGATTGACAGTTCTTCCCACGTGACCCGGTCTTTCACGGTGATTGGCGCAAAGCCGCTTGCCCGCTCGATCTGGCTTTTGACCTTAACGATGGCTTCGTCATCAAGACCCAGAAGACGTCGCAGTTTCGCAAGCACGTCTTCAAGATCTTTGACCTCCTCGCGCACCAGCGTGATACGAAAAGCCTGCTCGTTGTCGGCCACTATCTTTCCTGCGCGGTCATAGATGCGACCTCGGTTGGGCGGCACAAGCCGCAAGCTGATGCGGTTTTCTTCTGCCAACAGATAATATTGATCTGCGTCACGGACACCCAGTTGCCACATCCGCAGGCCAAGCACGCCGACAAACGTTGTCATGACGCCCCCCATCAGAAGCGCCCTTCGTGTGGTCTTCTGGGATATCTGGGCGAGGTCACGTTGAGATCGCCGCACGGTCACCTCCCATTTCTTCCGGCCGAGACTTCCCCTTCACGCGAACGGTCAGCACATAAGCGGCCCCTCTCAGAGCAAAAACTGCGGCGACCAGCCCCAGGAACCAAGGCTGGAGCGTATTCGGCGGCGGGGCTGCGCGGTGAAAACTGAGGAAGTGCATGAACAGAAAGTAGGCGACATGCGCGACGGTCAGCCACCAGAGCGGCAGGACGCCCATTTGAAGAAATTTCCAGCCCGAAACACCAAGGCGACGCATAGCAAAGTCGCTCGAAGTCGCACCCAACAGGATCGCAAGCATAAGAGCGGCAAGCCCAATGGCATTGGCAAGTCCGAAGCCATGCTGAAGCATCACATAGGTCAGAAGTTCAGGATGCCATTCGAAGCCAAAAAGCCGCATCAGGTCCCATTGGACCCAACCAATCAAGATCACAGCGGCATGAACGATGGCAAGAAGGCATGCGTAGATGCCAAGCTCACGCCGGAAAGGAAGAACACGCACGATACTCCGGAGGAACCGAGCCAATGGCCCTAACCCGACGGACAGAGCGACAAGTACCACGGAGGCATCCCCGAATGCTCGGTTCCAGCGGTGCATCGGGCTGAAGTCGATGTGTACGGCGGCAAAGCCAAGAACCAGTCCCGTGGCCAAAAATGCCACAGCCGCATGGCGAACCAGCGTCCGTTGTGCCAGACGACGCGGCCTAGCAGCGTGGCCTGATATTTCGGCGACCCTCATTTGTTGCTCCCAAACGACGTTGAACTGGCGTTTACTGTTCCGCCCGCCGACATTCTGAAATCACGGTATGCCCGCAACGCCCGCATCGCGGCGAATGACATGATGATCACGCCTGCCACCGCCAGATAGGGCCGAACCGGGTCGAACCAGGCCAACAGGGCTGGGCCACCGAAGATCAGCATTAGGACTTTGTTGCAGGTCGGGCAAGCGATGCCGAGAAAGCTTGCAACGCCGCCCGCCCCGGACGTTCGCAAACGGCACTGCGGAACCCAGAGGTCGACGATCACGCCAGCCAGTATAGCCGTCAGGGTCGTCGCCCCAAGCTCCCAAGGCCCAACCGGGGTCATGCACACAAAGAAGGGATTGATCCAGACAGCGGT
>JANOFE010000211.1:0-21331 GCA_031413495.1 Pseudorhodobacter sp.
GGTATCTGCGGACGCTGGACGGCTCTCCGGGGGTCTACCGCATGTTGAACCTGGCCGCCGAGGTGCTGTACGTCGGCAAGGCGCGCAACCTGCGGGCGCGGGTGTCGAACTATGCCCGGCCCTCGGGCCATTCGGGGCGCATCGCCCGGATGATCCGCGAAACCGCGTCGATGATGTTCCTGACCACGCGCACCGAGACAGAGGCGCTGCTGCTGGAACAGAACCTGATCAAGCAGTTGAAACCCCGCTACAACGTCCTGCTGCGTGATGATAAAAGCTTCCCGAACATCCTGATCCCAACCGATCACGCCTTCCCGATGATCAAGAAGCACCGCGGCAAGAAATCCGAAAAGGGTGATTATTTCGGCCCTTTCGCATCGGCCGGCGCCGTCAACCGCACCCTGAACCAGCTGCAGCGCGTGTTCCTGCTACGCACCTGCACCGACGCCACCTTTGACGCAAGAACACGCCCCTGCCTGCTGTTCCAGATCAAACGCTGTGCCGCCCCCTGCGTGGGCAAGGTCAGCGAAAGTGATTATGCCGCCCTTGTCGGCGATGCGACCAACTTCCTCAACGGCAAAACCACCACCGTGCAATCCAACCTCGCCAAAACCATGACCGCCGCATCCGACGCGATGGAGTTTGAACGCGCCGCCGCCCTGCGTGACCGCATCAAAGCCCTGACGCAGGTGCAGCAAACCCAAGGCATCAACCCCGCAGGCGTGGCCGAGGCGGATGTGATCGCCCTGCATCTGGATCAGGGGCAAGCCTGCGTGCAGGTGTTCTTCATCCGTGCCAACCAATCCTGGGGCAACCGCGATTTCTACCCCAAAACCGGGGCTGGCGCGGATGAGCTGGAAATTATGGAAGCCTTCCTCGCTCAGTTTTACGACGATAAAGAACCGCCCCGCCTGATCCTGCTGTCGCACCCGGTGGATAACCCCGATCTTGTCACGCAGCTGTTGTCAGACCGCGCGGGTCGCAAGGTGACAATCGGTGTCCCCCAGCGCGGCGAAAAGGCCGAACTGGTTGAAAACGCCGCCCGCAATGCGCGCGAATCCCTCGCCCGCCGCATGGCGGAAAGCAGCACGCAAACCAAATTGCTGAATGGCCTAGCCGACGCGTTTGATCTGGACGCGCCGCCAAAGCGGATCGAGGTTTACGATAACTCCCACATCCAAGGCACCAATGCCGTGGGCGGCATGATCGTGTCTGGCCAGGACGGGTTCCTTAAATCCCAATACCGGAAATTCAACATCAAATCCGACGCGGGTGCAAATTCAGACGATTTCGGCATGATGAAAGAGGTGCTGACCCGTCGCTTTGAACGCCTGCTGAAAGAAGACCCCGACCGCAAATCCGACGCCTGGCCGGATCTCTTGCTGATCGACGGTGGTGCCGGGCAGGTCAGCGCCGTGGCGGGCATCATGTCAGACTTAGGCGTTGACGATATCGCCATGGTCGGCGTCGCCAAAGGCGTGGACCGGGACGCTGGCAAAGAAGAATTCCACCGCGCAGGGATGCCGGTCAAAGCCCTGCGCATGAACGACCCCGTGCTTTATTTCGTGCAACGCCTACGCGATGAGGCGCACCGCTGGGCCATCGGCGCGCACCGCGCCAAACGGTCAAAAGCCATCTCCGCCACGCCCTTGGATGATATTCCCGGCATCGGTGCCACCCGCAAACGCGCCCTTCTGGCGCATTTCGGTTCCGCCAAAGCGGTGGCGCGCGCGGGGTTGACCGATCTGACCGCTGTGGCAGGTATATCCGAGGCGATGGCGCAAACCATCAGCGATTATTTCAGTGAACGGGGCTAGTCGTCCTAGTTTGGCGAAACCTGATGCCGTGCCCATTGCTCAAACGGCATGCGGAACGCGTCGTCGCGGGCATCATAAACATAGCGGGGCTTGTGGCCCCGGCCTTGCAATGCGTCCCACGTCCGGGCAGGCAACGCCCAGATCGGTGCGCGGCCCAGCCGGGCCAGATAGGCCGTCGTGCGCTCCAGTTGCGACCGCTCCCGTACAAGTCCGAATTCAGCGCTTTGGTAGTAGCCCTTCGCAAATCCGGCCTCGATTTTATCCAGCAGTGCCGTCATATCGGGGAACGCCGCACGCGGATCACCGCCCAGCGATTTGCGACCCTCATAATAGGTCACATCCAAATCCAGCAGCATCGCCAATATCGTGGCCCGGTCGGCATTGGGCTGATCTGCGATGCAGATCATCAGCGACAGATCATCGCTTTCCCAAGTATAGCCTTTGACCAGTTCGTGCCATTCGGCAGGGCTTTGGCGGCGCAACCACGCGACGCTTTCTGCGCCACCATCACCAAGGTTGAAAACCGGGGGTAAGGCGCGCCATTCCGCCATCCGCACACGGCGAGAGGTGATATGTGATGCGCGCGCTGTGTCTGACCGTTCAATCAAGCCCAATTTACCGAATCCCTGCGCCCTAAAATGCTTAGGTCGGTGTGGCGCTCGAACCCGGTTAAATTGTGGTAGGGCGTGGCTTTTTCGTGGCCATTTCGATGCTACGGAAACAGACGATTTGCTGCGCAGTCATAGCCAAAGCTTGCGGCAACAATCGTCTGCTGTGGCGCGCAGGACTCAGCCCGCATCCCGCCAAGGCTGAGATCAGCTAAAGGATGTTCGCAAGGCAGCAGGTATGCTAGAAAATCAACGTACCGCGATACCGGTCGATCCCCGCACTCAAGGCCAAAAATGAAGCCTGACGAAACTCTTTTCCTTATTCGGTGCGGACAGACCAGCCCGGTTGCCCAAAGGCTGGCGGCCAGTTTGGCGGCGGCCACCGGGTGTCAGCCAGTTTTTGTCTGCGATGAACGCCGTGGCCCGGTATCGACGTGGGATTGCCCGAAAATTATCCTGTCCGAAACCCTGCTTGACGGCTTGGGTTTGGCTCATCGCCCGCAAAACTGGGGCTGGTTTTGTGGCGACTTTTGTTATTATGCGGTGGCACAGGCCTTTCCGGATCATAGCTATTACTGTCTGTTGGATTCGGATGTGTTCATGACCGAAAGGGCTGCCAAAGGTTTGGTTGCATTATTCGCTGATTCCCCCCAGCAGGCACTTGCCGTGCGCCTTGGCGAACAGTCCGAGATACCGCGCTATTCGCGGGGTCTGTTGCATCTTGGTTTGCCGCCAAACCTTGGCTGCATCTTCCCCCTGTCGCGGGTTCATGGCGAGGTCATTCCAAAGATGCTGGAACTGCGCCGCAGGGCGGTTGCAGCGCCGCCCCCAAATGATGAAGCCATCCTTGCAGGTGCAGTGGTGCAGGGTGGCTTTAGTGCGGCTGCGCTGGAAAAGATTGCCCCCTCAGTGTTCGGCCCGGGCAGTTTTGAAACCAATCCTCCACATCTGTTTGAAGGCGTTTCCCAAAACCCAGAAGACACGCAAATTTACCATCCGGTGGTGACCGTCAAAGACGTTGTCACGCGTCTGGCCAGCGGCGAGAAATCCTATACGCGCCACCGTTTGCGCAAAGTGTTGCGCAAAGCCCCGGCAGAAATTTTGATCACGATAGAAGCCGCTCTTCTGGCGGCTGAAGCAGCACATTAACGATCTCCGTAGTGCCGTTTTGGGCGAAGGTTTGCTTGAAATCGGTGACGGATCGGCCCCGCTTTTGCCACGCAGCATGCCTGCGTGGCCACGGCCACAGATGCAAAGACGGTGCAAAATGGGCCTATCCTTTGTTACCTTAATTCACGTCAATGCCGCGCAGACGCCTGATCGCCCTGCCGCCAAGGCGGCAAGCGGGGTTGTGTGAGGATATCGCGATATTGCCGAGATACGTGCGGAATTCTTAAAAATGTCTTACCAAAATCCGTAAAACATATAACAAACAGATACTTATAGCGCATAACACGCGTGTTACCCTGCTCCGTAACACACCCCTTTCCCCCGCCCCCCCCTTGGGTTACGAATTGCCCATGAAGTGGACGATCCCGAACACCCTGACCGTCGTTCGATTGGCCGCCGCCCCCGGCGTCGCCTTGATGTTTCTCTATTTCCACCGCCCTTGGGCCGATTGGTTCGCTCTGACCCTGTTTATCGGGGCCGCCATCACAGATTACTTCGACGGCTATCTTGCCCGCCTGTGGAAACAGGAATCCAAATTCGGCACCATGCTGGACCCCATCGCCGACAAAGCGATGGTTGTGATCGCCTTGCTGATCATCACCGGATACTCGGGAATGAATCCCTGGCTGATCCTGCCCGCGACCGTGATTTTGTTCCGCGAGGTTTTTGTTGGCGGATTGCGGGAATATCTTGGCGCGAAGGCCGGGCTATTGAAGGTGACCAAGCTTGCGAAATGGAAAACCACCGCCCAGATGGTTGCCATTTCCGTGCTGTTTCTGGGGACCGGGCTTGAACATCTTGAAGGCATCGCCCGGCAAGGCATGACAGCCGATCAATATGCGATCGCCGTCAGTCAGGGCCTTGCCGATCCGATCCGGTCCTGCGGCGCACGGGGATGTTCATCTTGGGCGACGCTTGCGGGGCTGGTCTTGATCTGGATCGCGGCAACTTTGACGGCCGTTACGGGCTGGGATTATTTCAGCAAATCGCGGCCATTTCTGCGGGATGAAGGATGATCGACGTCCTTTATTTCGCATGGGTCCGCGAGCGGGTTGGTTTGCCGCGTGAAACGGTGGAAACTGCGGCTGCGACGGTTGCGGATTTGATTGCGGAACTGATGGCGCGCGAGGAAAGATATGCGCTGGCGTTTTCAGATCTGGCCAGCCTTCGGGTGGCGTTGGATCAGGAATTGTCCAGCTTTGATGCACCGTTGAAAGGCGTGCGTGAGGTTGCGTTTTTTCCGCCGATGACGGGGGGATGAGATGCGGCTGATCGTGGGGGAGGCGTCGTTTGATCCGGGGTTCGAGGTGAATGAATTCACCGCGAAAACTGCGGGGGCGGGGGCGATTGTTAGTTTTACTGGGCTGGTTCGGGGGGATCGTTCGGGCTCGGGGATGATGATCGAGCATTATCCGGGAATGACGGAAAAGGCGATCGCGGCGATTATGGAGCAGGCGAAGAGTCGGTGGAATTTGATCGATTGTCTGGTCATACATCGGTTCGGAAAGCTGGCCGTGGGGGAGCCGATTATGATGGTTGCTACGGCTGGAATTCATCGGAGTGAGGCGTTTCAAGCGGCGGATTTTTTGATGGATTATTTGAAATCGAGGGCCCCGTTTTGGAAGAAAGAAATCGGACTTGAAGGGGAAGAATGGGTTGCTTCGAAAGAGGCGGATGAGGCTGCTTTGAAGCGGTGGTAACACGCGTGATATTTTAAGTATGTTATTGAAGTTATTATATAAAATATACGGCATTAACTGAAATTTAATGTGTTACCGGCAGCAGTAACACACCAATTTTGCTAAAGTTTCCGATACTGCAAGATCAGCGCGCGGTCATTTGAATGGTCGTGGCCCGGTTTGGAATACATCATTATTTCGTGCAGATTGACGGGGGTTATTGCACCATCTGCGACCATCGCATCAAGGACGGTCGCGAATTTCTGCGCTTCAAAATGATGCTGGTTGACGCCGATGATGAACAAGGCCCCGCTGCGGGCGATGTCCAGCAGGCCGCGCAGAGGTTCGGGACCAAGGTGGCCGTGGGTGAAGGTGCCGGAACTTAACACCGCGCCATAGGTGTTAGGGGTGAGGGGGCCGGTCAGGTCAACGATATTAAGTGCGCGGTACAGCGATTTTTGTCCCGCAGCGGCCAGCATTTCGGGGGAAATATCCATGCCGTCGATGGGGATGTCTGGCCGGGCCAATTCCGCCGCCACAAGACCCGTGCCACAGCCAATATCGGCTATCGGGGTGTCATCGGGCATGGCCGCGCGACGATAGGCGTTCGCGATGGCCTTGGGGTATTGGTAGCCCATTTGGGCGACAAAATCGGTGTCATAGGTGGCGGCAAAGGCATCGTAATAGGCGGCGTTATCGCCGGGGGTGGCGAGTTTATAGGCGTTTTCAAGGATCGACTGGCCGGGGGTTTTGGGCGGCATTGGTGGCTCCAAACCTGTCTCGAAATATCATCGACTGTAGCTAAAAACGGACCTGAGTCTTTCAAATAGTGGGATTGCCAAATGGTGCGCCATTCAACCGCGTTGGAGTGATTAGGCGGCTACGCTGCCGAATTCCAACCAGCGCCTTTCATCCGGCGTCAACAGGTCCGACATGCGTGCATTATAAGCTGCAATTTCCGCGTCAGACAGTTTGCCAACCCATTTGTTTGAACTGGCGCTGTCAAAAAAGGCGGCATCATTTTTCCATGTCCCTTGACCTGCCGAAGGCGTAAAACGGTGCGCGTTTTCTTTCATGCTGGCGAAAGTCGCCGCGTCTACCAGTTTGGCCATCACATCGGGCGGATGCGAAATCCCGACATGGGAAGAAATAATATCAAAGGTTCCGCTCAGATCGCGCAGCATGTCGGCGTAATGCAGGCGAACGATGTTTTCACAGGGTTCATGGGCCAAGGTGCAGCGATAATGATCGACAATCGCGTGCAAGCTTGCCGCTTCGACATAGTCCCCTTCAAGGAAAACGCGAAACCCATCTGACGGGTTGTCAGAGAAATATTCGCTTGGGAAGAACGCCCTGCTGATGGTCTCGATCTGGTTCCAAGCATGTTTGCGATACGAGAAATAGACATCAATCGGGTGTCTGTAGACCGAGATGTAATGCAGGTCTGGCCAGAGGGGAATGCCATCCAACGGCGTATGTGTCTTGACCTGCCGACGATGGTCCTGTGCCTCAAGTCGGGCAATGACCTCTGACAGAACGCGCTGGTTCATATCGATCCACGGCGATTTCATCGAGGTATTGGCGTCAACCTCTGGATCGCCTGAAATCAATAGGGCCAAGACGCCTTGGGTCCAAGTTGTGCCGGATTTTGGCGGGGTGCAAACCACTATGTCACCCGCCCGAGGGGTGAACGCATCCCAACGCTCTGAATCAGAGAAATTACCAATGTATTTTTTGCTTGCCGGACGAGGGGAATGCAGCATGAAAATGCTCCCGATCACTAATATCTCGTCGAAGTGTTGCACGAATAGGAGCTGCCAGGTGAGAAAAAATTATCATGGATTTCAGGCTGCGGTCGGATTTCGGTACGTCGAAAGTGGTGCTGGGGGTTTAGCAGAAAGTCACCGCACCCGCGCAATACGGGCGGTGACTTTGTTGCTATGATTGAGTGTTTGGGGATTTACCCCCTCCCCATGAGGGGGAGGGTTTGCGGGTAGGTGTCTACCGTGGTGCGCAATGAATGCGCACCCCACGGGATCAGAAATCGAACAGCTCGCCCAGGAAGCTTTCGCGGCGTTTTTTCTTGTAGCCGCCACGGTAATCATCGTCGTCGTCATCGCGGCGGCGCGGGCGGTTATCTTCGCCGTAGCCTTGCGGGGCGCGGGGCGGTTCGGGTTGGTAGATTGGTGCTGTTGCCGGGCGCGGGGGTGTTGGGGCCTCCGGTGCGGCACCTGCGGCGCGGTCAATGATCTTGTCCAATTCGCCCCGGTCAAGCCAGACGCCCCGGCATTTCGGGCAATAGTCAATCTCGACACCGTTACGGTCGGCCATGACGAGGGTTTCGTTGTCTACGGGGCAGCGCATTGAATTCTCCGGTTTTGGTTTGGTTGGAATGGACATGGGGAATTTTTGCGGGGATTCAAGCGGGTTGGGGGAAATCCGCTGAGGTGCTTTGACGCTAGTTGGCGGAAGTGGTGCGTGAAATCACGCATCCTACCGGCGGGGGATGCGGCTTGCAAAATCTTGAGAGGGGCGGCATGATATGGGAAGCCGTGGCGATGGCGTCGCCGCAGGAGGGGTAACCTTCCGTTGCTTGTGGGGTTTCCCTGCTTTCGTCCTGCACGCCGGGATCTTTCGGGGTCCGGCCATGCGCTGACCCCATTTGATGAGGTCTGACATGACTTTTGAACGCCCGGAACAATACCGCTTTCACAACGGCACCAAGGCGGTTTTGCCGTTTGCGGTGGCGGAATATGAGGACCGCGTGGCGGGGTTGCGCGATATTATGGAAATGCACGGGCTGGACGCGGTTGTGCTGACATCCATGCACAACGTGGCCTATTATTCGGGGTTTCTGTATTGCTCGTTCGGGCGGCCCTATGGCTGCGTGGTGACGGCGACGGACTGTGTGACGATTTCGGCGGGCATTGATGCGGGGCAGCCTTGGCGGCGCAGTCATGGCGACAACATCACCTATACCGATTGGGCGCGGGATAATTTCTGGCGGGCGGTGGCGTCTGTGATCGGCGTGGGCAAGGCCGTGGGGGTGGAGGCCGATCATCTGACGATGGAGCGGGCGGAGAAATTTAATACGTTCGTGCAGCCGAAACGCGGGATGGATATTTCGCCTGCGACCATGGTGCAGCGGATGACGAAATCTGCAGCTGAGATTGCGCTGATCAAGCAGGGCGCGCAGGTGGCGGATGTGGGGGGATATGCCATTCGCGATGCCGTGCGGGTGGGCGCGCGGGAAATTGATGTGGCGATGGCGGGCCGCGACGCGATGGAGATGGAGATTGCAAAGCGGTTTCCCGATGCGGAATATCGCGATACCTGGGTTTGGTTTCAATCGGGGATCAACACCGACGGGGCGCATAACCCGGTCACATCGCGTAAGTTACGGCAGGGCGATATTCTAAGCCTGAACTGCTTTCCGATGATTTCGGGCTATTACACAGCGCTTGAGCGGACGATGTTTGTGGGCGAGGTGGATGCGGCTTCGCTGCACGTCTGGCAGGCGAATATTGCGGCGCATGAATATGGGATGACGTTGCTGACACCGGGGCGGAGTTGCGCGGAAATAACGGGGTTGATCAATGATTTTCTGGCAGAGCGGCAGATGCTGCAATACCGGACGTTCGGCTATGGGCATTCATTCGGCATCCTGTCGCATTACTATGGCCGCGAGGCGGGGCTGGAATTGCGCGAGGATATCGACACTGTGCTAGAGCCGGGGATGGTGATTTCGATGGAGCCGATGTTGACCATTCCGGAAGGTCAGCCGGGGGCGGGGGGCTACCGCGAGCATGATATTTTCGTGGTGACGGAAGACGGCAATGAAAATATCACCGGGTATCCGTATGGCCCTGCGTTCAACGTGGTGGGATAAGGGCCATGTGGACAGGGGGATGCCCCCCTGTCCGCCGTTGCAATCAGGCGCGTTTGACGAGTTTGATCACGAACAGCAAGATCACCGCACCGATCGTTGCGTGAATAATCGACCCGCCGATGCCAGAGCCGATGTTGAGGCCGATGCGCGGAAACAAGAAGCCCGCGACGAACGCGCCGACGATGCCGACCACGATGTTGCCAAGCAGGCCAAAGCCAAAGCCTTTGACGATAAGGCCCGCGAGCCAGCCCGCAATTGCGCCGACGATCAGAATGATAAGAAGTGCTTCGATTGTCATGAATGTCCCCTATTTCGTTTATTGTGTGCGCGAGTAACGCTGACGCCCTGCAAAGGGTTCCATCACGGCTATTCAAGGTTTGCGCCTGCGCGCGGATTGGTTTCATTTAAGTGATACCTGCATGTCGCAGGACCGTTACCGAAGTTGGCCAAACCCCCCAAAGCAATAAATGCATGGGGAACTGGTTATGACAGCACGGCTTTTGGGACTGACTTCGGTTTTGGCGATGATGGCAGCGATGCCTGCTGTGGCGGAGCAGAATTTTAACCGCATTGCGACGTTCGCGACACCGGACAATATGGCGGAAGGCGAAGATCGCGCGCGGGCGACAAGTGCCGAGATCATCACCGCGTCGGAAGATGGCATGACGCTGGTTTATACCGACAGCCCGCTGGGCGTGCTGGGGTTGATCGACATCACCGATCCTAAGGCACCAAAGCCGTTGGGGAATGTGGCGGTGGGCGGTGAGCCTACGACGGCGCAGGTCATCGGCGGGTTTGCTTTTGCGGGCGTAAACACGTCGGAAAGCTTTACAGCACCGTCGGGCAAGCTGGTGACGGTTGATCTGGCAACGAAGGCCGTGGTCGCGGAATGCGATTTGGGCGGGCAGCCGGATTCTGTCGCCAAGGCACCGGATGGATCGTTTCTTGCGATTGCGATTGAGAATGAGCGTGATGAGGACGTGAACGACGGGGCGTTGCCACAGATGCCAGAGGGGTTTGTGGTAAAGCTGCCGTTGAAAGACGGGGCGGTGGATTGCGCGGGGTTGGTCAAGATCGACATGGTCGGGCTGGCGGGCGTTGCGGGCGACGACCCGGAGCCGGAATTTGTGGCGGTTAACGCGGGCGGCGAGATTGCGGTGACGTTGCAGGAAAACAACCATATCGTCGTCATCGGTGCCAACGGCGTGGTGGCGAACCACTTTAGCGCAGGTACGATCACGCTGGAGGGTGTGGATACCAAGCGTGAGGGGGCGTTCAACTTTACCGATACGCAGGAAAGTCGCTTGCGCGAGCCGGACGGAGTGAAGTGGTTGGACAACGACCATTTCGCGGTGGCGAATGAAGGCGACTATGAAGGCGGGTCGCGCAGCTGGACGATTTTCAAGAAAGACGGGACGGTGGTTTACGAATCCGGTTCCAGCCTTGAGCATGCGATTGCAGCGATCGGCCACTATCCCGAAGGGCGCAGCGCTTCCAAGGGTGCGGAACTGGAATCGGTGGAAATTGCGACTTTCGGGCCCACGCCGATGGCGTTTGTGGCGTCGGAACGCGGATCAGTGGTTGGCGTTTACGATCTGACTGATCCGGCCAACCCGGTTCTGACCCAATTGTTGCCATCGGGTGTGTCGCCGGAAGGCATGGTTGCCATTCCGTCGCGGGGTTTGTTGGCCACCGCCAATGAGGTGGATTTTGTTGAGGACGGCGGCGCGCGAGCACATGTGATGATTTACGCGCTGGCGGAAGGTGCTGCCGCCTATCCGATGATCACATCGGCGGGCACGGAGCAGCTTTTGGGCTGGGGCGCGTTGTCTGGGCTTGCGGCGGACGCCGAAGTTGCCGGTACGCTATATGCCGTGTCGGACAGCGTTTATGCGATGGCACCGACGATTTACACGATTGATGCCACCCAGACCCCGGCGAAAATTACCGGGTCGATGTTGGTGACTCGGGCCGGGGATGCGGCACAAAAGCTGGATCTGGAAGGCATAGCACTGGATGGCAACGGTGGGTTCTGGCTGGCATCCGAAGGGCGCAGCGACCGTTTGATCCCGCACGCGATTTACAACGTGAATGACAAGGGTGAGATCAAGGCAGAGATTGCTTTGCCTGAGGCGCTGTTGGCCAACGAGATTCGGTTCGGGTTTGAGGGCATTACGGTGGTCGGTGACTGGCTGTGGATGGCCGTGCAGCGCGAATGGAAAGACGATCCGGCGGGCATGGTGAAGTTGGTTGGTTACAATACGGCTGAGGACACATGGGGTGCGGTGCATTACCCGCTGGATGCGCTGCCAGAAGGCGCTGCCGAGGGCGCATGGATGGGGCTTTCCGAAATCACGCTCAACGGCGATTGGGTTTATATCGTCGAGCGTGACAACCAGATCGGTGCCGCTGCGGCGACCAAAAAGCTGTACCGCGTGGCGGTAAGCCAGATGGTGCCTGCCGAATTGGGCGGCGCGTTGCCCGTTGTGACCAAGGAGCTGGTGCGTGACATGCTGCCCGATCTGGCGGTGCTGAACGGCTATACAGCAGAAAAGATCGAAGGGTTTGCCATCGACTCAGCTGGTACGGGATGGGTGGTAACCGACAATGACGGCATGGCTGACAGCGCTGGCGAGACGCTGTTCTGGTCTATTGGCGCGGTTCAGTAAGCCAAACCCGACTTAACTGCCCCCCCGGTGCCACGCATCGGGGGTTTTCTTAGGGAATCCGAACAACGGGGCTTGACGCGGCAAGGGGCGCATGACGCATCTTTGCGGAGCATTTCATCAATCCAGAGAGCCGCCCGTGCTGCACATCATCACCCGATTTTTCCTGCTTGCCGCTGTTTTGGTTGTTGCCGCTTGTTCGGGCAATGCCCCAACCGAAACGGACGCAGCCCCGCCATCAGAATATGGCGATGTGCAGGATGGCGAGTTTTTCATCCAAGCGGTGGATGCCAGTTTGCTGAAAGGCGGGCGGGCGCGCACGGAAGTGGATTATGCCGGGCCAGAAGCGCCGGGAACGATTGTGGTCGATCCGTTTGCCCGCCGTTTGTATCTGGTGCAGGACGGCGGCCGTGCTGTGCGCTATGCCATTGGCGTGGGGCGCGAAGGCCGGTCCTTTAGCGGCGGCGGTGTGATTTCGCGCAGCGAACAATGGCCAAGCTGGACACCGACCCGAAACATGGTGCGCACGCAGCCAGAGCTGTATGCTGAATTTGCGGGTGGCGTTCCGGGTGGTATTGGCAACCCGTTGGGTGCGCGGGCGCTGTATTTGTACCGCGGCGGGCGCGATACCTATTACCGTATCCATGGCACGATTGATAATCTGTCCATCGGGCGGGCCAGTTCAGCGGGCTGTATCCGGTTGTTCAACCAGGATGCGATTGATCTTTATAACCGGGTGCCGCTGGGCACACCCGTGCGGGTGCGGTCTTATGAGGACAGTCTGGCTGCCGAGGGGCCCTATATCGACGACGCCAATGGCAATGCGGTGCCCGATACGCCAGAGGCGATTGCGCAGCGCGAAAAGACGTTGGCAAAGCGCGCCAAGGCAGAGGCCGCTGGCGTAGTGCCTGCGCAAGGATAATTTGCCAGCGGCCCGATGCCAATTGTCGGGCCTGTCAGCCGTTGATCAAGACCGGGGGGTGATCAAAAGTCGATATGGACTTTGAAATCGCCTACCGCGCGTTCCCATGTGTCGACCCAGAACCGGAAATTGTCGATTGAGACGCCGCCATTGCCCAAAAACACATCCATGTCGATGACCGGATCCTGTTCATCGTCGAGATATGCTTTGGAATAGCGTTTCTTCTGGTTCCACTGGTTCATCAGATCAACGTTGGATCCTGGGTCCAGATCAAAGGCGGCGCTAAAGCTGATGGCATCGCAATTTGTGCCATTGGTGCAGCCATAAAAGAAAATCGAAAAATTTGCGCCGCCACTGGACGAAGCAATCTTTGGATCGCCACCATTGTCGGTTGTCAGTTCAGCGCGGTAGCCAAAACTGCGCAGGACATCGGCCATTTGGGCGGGGTTTTCGGCAATGACGTTTTGGGCAAACGCGGGCAGCGCGCCGGTCAGCGCAATGGCGAGGCCAAGTGAGAGTTTTTTCATTCAAATCCCCAGTTCAAGGTTACGTCCAGTCTTGCGCAAGGCGGTGCAGGTTCGGGTTAACTTACGATTACGTAATCCTTCAAGGTTGCGTCAAGCACTTCCCATGTGCCGGAAAATCCGGGGCGGATGATAAAGGCGTCGCCGGCGCGCAGGGTGGTGGCATGGCCGCCGGCATCGGTGATGACGGAGACGCCTTCCAGCAGGCGGAAATATTCCCATTCGTCGTAGGACACCCGCCATTTGCCGGGGGTGGAATGCCAGAGGCCCGCGAGAATGGTGCCGCGTTCCTCGACCGGCCAGGTGGTGTGGACGGGATCGCCCGCGATGATTTTGGCAGGATCGGGGCGGCTGGTTTCGGGAGTTGTGCCGGGGCGGGTGACGGGGATGAGGCGGGGCATAGCGGGGTCCTTGGTTCAATGTGCTGCCGATAGCGACTGGTTCAGGGTCAAGCGTCAAGTGCCGATTGGAACGCTGCATTGCGGCGGGAAACTTATGCTGGTGCGGCATGCGGGTGGGCGGTATATCTGGCGCATGTGACAGCGGCTTTTTTGCAATGTCAGGAACAAATATGAGCGCCTCTGCCCCCCTTCGCCAGACGATGCCTGCCGATATTCTGGCCCGCAAGGGCGGAGTGCCGTTGGTGTGTCTGACTGCCTATACCACCCCGATTGCACGTTTGGTGGACGCGCATTGCGACATCATGCTGGTCGGCGATTCCGTGGGGATGGTGCTGCACGGGATGCCGTCAACTCTGGGTGTCACGATGGAGATGATGATCTTGCATGGCCGCGCGGTGATGCGGGGGGCGGCAAAATCCATGGTGGTGATTGATATGCCGTTTGGCAGCTATGAGGAAAGCCCGGCACAGGCGTTTAGGAATGCCAGCCGATTGATGGCGGAAACCGGGGCGGCGGCGGTGAAGCTGGAGGGTGGGCAGCACATGGCGGAGACGATTGCGTTTTTGGTGGCGCGCGGCGTGCCGGTGATGGCCCATGTGGGGCTGACACCGCAGTCGGTGAACACGCTGGGCGGCTATAAGGTGCAGGGGCGAGACGCGGACGGCGTGCGCGTGATGCTGGACGCCGAGGCGGTGGCGGCGGCGGGCGCGTTTTCTGTGGTATTGGAAAAGGTGCCGGAGGGGTTGGCGTCGCGGATCACGGACGGGATTGCCATTCCGACCATAGGAATTGGCGCAGGCGTGCGCTGTGACGGGCAGATCCTGGTGGTGGATGATATGTTGGGGCAGTTCACCTCGTTTAAGCCGAAGTTCGTCAAGCGGTTTGGCGAATTGGGGGCCGCGGCGGACGCGGCGATTGCGGATTATGCCAATGACGTGCGGGCGCGGGCCTTTCCGGGCGCGGAGCATACGTTTGCCGATGTGGCGACGGGTGTGAAGCCTTGACCGTGATCTTGCGGACGGTGGCGGACCTGCGCGCATTGGTGCGCGGGTGGAAAGCGGCGCGGGAGTTGGTGGGCGTGGTGCCGACCATGGGGGCGTTGCACGACGGGCATCTGAGCCTTGTGCGGGCGGCAAAGGCGGAATGCGCGCGGGTGATTGTGACGATTTTCGTTAATCCCTTGCAGTTCAATAACCCGGAGGATTTGAAGAAATATCCGCGCACGCTGGAGGCGGATGCGGTTTTGCTGGAAACTGTTGGGGTGGACGTGATTTTCGCGCCCTTGGAGGAGGAGGTGTATCCCGACGGGTTTGCCACCACGGTGACGGTGACGGGAGTATCGCAGCCGCTGGAAGGGGCGCTTAGGCCGGGGCATTTTGAAGGCGTGGCGACCGTGGTGGCGAAACTGTTCGGCATGACCATGGCCGACCGGGGGTATTTTGGCCAAAAGGACTGGCAGCAGTTGCAGGTGGTGACGCGGCTGGTGCGCGATCTGAACGTGCCGATCTGGATTGTTGGCTGTGAGACGATCCGAGAGGCGGATGGGCTGGCGATGTCTTCGCGCAATGCGCGGCTGGACGGCGCGGCGCGAGAAAAGGCACCGGTGCTGTTTGCCGCGATGACGCGGGCAGTGGCGGATATTCGGGCTGGTGGGTCAGACCGGATGGCCATTCGCGAAGCCGCCGAGGCGGTGCGGGCCGCGGGGTTTGAGCGGGTGGAATATATTGAATTGCGCGATGCGGGCACCTTGATGCCGTCAGATGACCCGACGCGGCCCCGGCGCATGTTGGCAGCGGCATGGTTGGGCGGTGTGCGGTTGATCGACAATATTGCGGTGTGATGTTCGGTTCGGAAAGTCCTTGAAGAAAGGATTTTGGGGGCGCTGCCCCCTCGCCGCTGGTGCGGCTCACCCCCGGGATATTTGGGAACAGATAAAGCGTCAGGTCAGCAGGTTTTCTGCGGCGTCTCCTTAGCAAGGGTGGCTGGGTGATTTTTACCGACCAGTGGCGGGCGAGCAGAGGCTATTTTTAGATGACTGTGGGGATGTAATTTGCCATTACTTTACCCAACTTGAGTTCAGCAGATTTTAGCGAGGGTAGTATGGCCGATTTCGAGACGCAGATTAAAGACAGTCAGGCACAGGTGGCTGAGGCGCAGGCCAAAATATCAGCAGTGACGGGCCGGATCGAGGCGGCGCGCGCGAAGATTGAGGCGGGCGAGGCGGCGATTGATGTGGAAAATGCCACGCTGGAAGATGTGCACAAGCACACCGAGTTGATGAACGCGAATATCGCAGAACTCATCATGGGGCTTGATGATGTGACGGCGGGGTTTTCCAAGGACTTTGACGAGATGCGGTCGAAGACTGGGATGGAAAGTTTCATCGGGATATTTTCGGATGCGAAGTCGGAATCGATGCGGCAGGAACGACTGCGTGGCGCGTCGATTGACGACAAGTTGCAGGATTTGATCGCGAAGTCGGATGTGATCGTGCGGCTGTTGCAGGGGCAGTTGGATTTGCTCAACGATCAGAAGGGCAAGGTTGAAGGCAACCTGACCAGTACGCTGAGCGAGCGGGAAGATACCGTGGGCGGGCTTGAGGCTGTGCGCGCGGAAATTCTGGGGATGGACCCGAAAATTATTGAGTTGGAAGGCAAGATTTCGGTTGAGCAGGACGCGGCGGCGCGCACGAAGCTTGAGTCGGAACTTGCGGGTATTAACACGCGGTATAATGCGTTGGTGCAGGACGAACAGGTGAAGCTGGCGAAAAGCCAGACGCTGGAGCGGTATATCGAGAAGGGCAAGACCTGGATGGATTCGCTGCAAAATCAGGCGGCGACGCAGATGGTGCTGATCAACAAATTGCAGACGGACACCAAGCAGCGGGTGGTGTTGTATGACGCTTTGACCAGTTCGTTGAAGACAGCGCAGCAGCAGGATGTGGCGCATAGGATCAACGAGATTGGCGTGAAAACCGACCAAGAAGCGCAGGCGGCGATGGCGGCGATTGGGGCGGCCACCAATGACAAGATGGCCGATATGCTGGAAAGCCATGAAGGCCATATGGTGTTTGCGCGGGCGATACTGGAGCAGAAGGCCAAGGCGGATGAACGCTTCGCGCGGCGGTTTGCGGCGATTGTGGAGAAGCATGACAAGAACCAGTATGGGGAATGACTACGGCTGGCGCAGTCTGTGGCGCTGCAGGCGTAGTTTTGGTACTCCGATCAAGCCACAATCTTATTCGCCAGCGGTGATAAACGCGATCACGGCAATGTCGTTCACATTCTTTTTCGCGCGGGGGGCATTTTGGTATGCCACTGCCGCAAGCTGCTACTTAGTGTCACTCTGTGTGTTGAGGTACTACACGCAAAAGCAGCAGATCGAGGAAGAAGAACAGAAAAGAAGGGGGCTGCCTCCAGATGCCTGAAACCACCCTCACCGACGACCACGCAGACCTGCTGGATACCGCTATCGTGCGGCGGTATTTTGCGAAGTTTGAGGCGATTACCGGATACCTTCCGCGCGTAGCGGCGGAGTTGGAGGTTGAGGGGCGCATTAACCGTGTTGAGGCGCGGATTTTGGGTGGATACGTGGCGCAGATTGCGGCCACGTTTCGGGCGTTGTCTTACAAGTATCTGATGACGGGGCAGGCGGACGGCACCATTGCCGGGCATCCGACGTTTGATCGGCACGAGTCTGGCTTTCCCATCGCGCAGGAATTGATGGTGATGGCAAATGATGCGCTGCAGGCGGAAAAGCATCTGGCGGGAATGGCGTCGGAGGCGGAGTTGAAGGACCGGATGGTGCGCAGCATTGTGGGGGATTTGGCGATACCCACGAAGCTGCAATTTTCGCTGTCGCAGCGGCTTTATTATGAGGCGTTGCGCGCGGGTGGGCTGTTTTGGGCAAGGAATGACCCCGAGGCGCAGTGGATATCGGAAGACGCCGGGCGGCGGCGGTTTTTGCTGCATTGGGCGGTGTACGATCATCAGTTGAACCTGCCAGTGGTCTATCTGATGGATGTGGATGATACCGGGGCCGACCCTTTGCCGAAAAGCAACCGGCGCTGGCCAGAGGTGCAGGCGCATTTGATGGTGCAATCGCTGGCGGGGTTGAAGCTGCTGACCATTGCGCAGGGGTTTGACAAGGATTTCGGTGATCTTCATCCGAAACGGCTGCGGCGCATTCACATGGGGCCGATGTATTCGCATAGCTTCACGCTGCAATCGGGGCCGATATCGAATGTGCTGGCCACGGCCCGCGCGCCTGCGGGGATGGATTGGGCGCTGGTCTGGACGGTGGAAGATCTGGTGTCCGACCGGGTGGAAATGGTCAAGGATGGCTGGTTTTCAGAGGTGGAGCGGCAGATTTATAAGCTTGATCCGGTGGGCGGGCGCGGGGCGGATACCGGGGCCACATCGACCGAGCGGATGGTTGTGCTGCCGGAGCGGCCCTATCAAGCGCTGGCGGAACTGAACCCGCCGGGGTTTAGGGATGTGCGGAAATTTGTGGTGGGTGCGGGCGGTCGGGTGATTTCCACGCGGTAGCCCCGGGCTAGCCAAAGCCGGGGGCCAGCCCCCGGACCAAGCCAAAAGCCGGGGGACCAGCCCCCCGGACCCCCCGGGATACTTGTGAACAGATGAAAGGGTTGATCGGTGAGCACGCGGGACACGATGGAATTGAAAGAAGACGCAGTTCGCGCGCAGTACGAGGCGGCGCTGAGCTTGTTGGCCGGGTTTGACCATGCGCCACGGTTGGGCAAGGCGGTGGATGCGGCGGTGCCGGAGCGGTCTGCGGGCATTGGGGTGCGGCGGGCGTTTCGGTCGACTACTCCGGGGTTGGTGACGCAAAATACGGTGCGGCCCGGTGGAGTGAGGGTGATCGACCGGGTGCAAGGTGCGGGCGATGGGTTGGTGTCACCCTTGCAGGCGGCGGTTTTGGGGGCCTTGCGCCGGAGCGTGGCGATTGCGCTGGCGATGGGGGGGACGTTTTCGGAAAGCTCGGGGTTGGTGGAGCTGAAGAAGGCCAATCTGGAGGCGCGTCTGCCGGAGGGGAAGAAGGCGGAGTTTTCGGAACTGCTGGCGGCAGAGGCTTTGGTGGTTTTGTATGTGTTTGCCAATGCGACCGCGTTCTTGCTGGCCCCGCATTTAGGCACAGTTTCAGTTGAGGTTGGCACGGTGGATGAGGTGCTGACGGATAATGCTCCGCTCGCCTTGCAGGGCGCGCTGTGGGAGTTGGATCAGGATATATCGCTGTTGGCGGTGGATGAGCCTCGGCTTGTGGCCACGGTTGCGGCGTTTTGTGAGGCGTTGATGAAACGCGTTGCGGCGCGGGCGGAGGCGGCACCGCGTGTGGGGGCGTTTGCGTCGGGGTCTTGGCGGGTGGAGGCGGACGCGCTGACGATTACCGGGTTTGCGCCTGCGCGTGTGGCCAAGGGCACGGCGCTGTCGATGGCGTTCAAAAAGCCGACCGAGGTGATCGGCAACCACATTGCCAAGTATCAATCCATGCGGTTGGCGAAGATGTTGATGGCCTATGATTTTGACCGGAAATTGAACCCGTTTGCGGAATTGGGTGGGTTTATTTTTACCTTCATGGGCGATGGCAAGCCGGGCACGGGCAAGACGACGCTGATCCAGATGATGGCGGGGTTGTTGGATGGGTATTGCAGGAACGCGGGCTATCCGTTCCGGTATCAGAACTTCTCGATCGACCAGATTGACAGTTATCAGGGCAAATCGGGGCAGAATGCGCAGGCGTTTGTGCAATCGGTGCTGGACCCTGCGGTGATTGGATTTGGCACCATTGACGACATTGATCAGGTGGCGGGCAAGCGGGGCGACAGGCAGTCAAGCGCTGGCCAGCAAGAGGTGACGGCGGTGTTCATGGGGGCCTTTGCGGGTGCCAATACCGTGGTGCGGGGGAACTGCACGTTTGGGATGTTCTCGAACTATCCCGAAAATGTGGACGACGCTTTGCGCCAGCGGGCCGGGGCGCGGTTTTTGGTGGACGGGCCGATAAGCCGCGATGATTACATTGATATTCTGGCGCTTTTGTTGGGGAAAAACCACGCGATCCCGTTGGGGGAGCATGCGCTTTATGCGTCGCAGGAGATTAAGCGGGCGGTGGCGACCAGTTTTGCGTCACACGGGCGGCCCAAGGAGGAGGGCTTGATCAAGGTTTGGGATCAGGTTTCTGTCGATGTGGGCTCGCTGGATACGATTGCCAAACTGGGGACATATCTGAAGGCCATTCAGGTGGCCGATCCGCGCTTTACGGGGCGGGCGGTGAAGAACATCACCGACGCGGTAAAGGTGCGGGCGATGGATTTCGAATTGCCGGATGAGTGGATGGAGCAGCCTGATCTGTTTCTGTTCAAGAGCTATGACGAAAAGCTGGCGATGATCCGCGGCATGGCCCAGCCGATTACGGTGGAGATGGTGGTGCAGGAGATCAATCGCTACGCGGACAGCGAGTTCCGCTATGCCGATAAGTCGGATGAGGTGGCGATTGACGGGCTGGTGCGGGAAATGGGGCGGATGGAGGAAGCTCGCAAGCGGTATGGGGAGGGGCGGGGGTGATGTTTGAAGAGTTGAGCGCTTGGCTAATCGAACATCAGTTATTGGTGACGCTAGTTGCGACTCCACTGCTGTCTCTCGTCATCGGTGGGGCTGCGGCTTGGTATTCAAGTCGAAAGGCACTAGCGTCAGCGCAGACAGAACGGATGTATCAGTCAGCAATCGAGATTGGACGCTACCGCCAAGCATGGATTGACGCACTCAGGGACGACCTTGCTGAATACGCCGGAATCACGACGGTCGCACACTTGGACGTCCCGCCCCCTGAGAAAGTTGAACGGGCGGCGGTTCTTGCACAGCGCATTCGGCTTCGAGTGAACAGGTCGGATTCAGACTACGCTGAACTCACTGCGACTTTGACCGCGATGTTGGAGCAATATCTCTTGAAAAGCGAAAATCAAATTACACGCGTAAAACCGATAGTCCCGCTTTCACAAGCCATTCTCAAAAGAGAGTGGGAACGCCTAAAGGCCGACCTTCGTAAGGCCGAGAAATGAAACGCCTCATCGAAAAAGGCCTGATGTTTGGCAATCTGATCGAGGTGTCCTCACCCGCCCTCATCGAACGCTATAACCGGGCGCTCAAACATCTGACGGGCAAGCAGACCAAGCTCACCGATTTTCACATCGATATCTCGGGCTATTCGCCGGAGATTGGCGATGAGTTGAAGGATGATCTTTACCTCAACCCCAATGGCAACAACCGGCAGTTTATTTTGTTGACCACGGCGCAGAAGACGGCGCCGCTGTTGAACATCAAATTCTCCACCTCGCGCGGGATTATCCGGCAGTTTATTGAGGGCAATGAGAGCCAGTTGTTCGCGCTGACGGCGCGGGATGCGGTGGCGGGGGAGTTGCAGAATTCGGTTTATGATGTGGATGCGGCGGCCAAGCTGTTTGATATTCGCCGGGTGACGGTGGAGGCGGATACCATTGGCGGGCATGTGGCGGATGCGGGGAAGCTGGCGGCGATGATCGAGCGGTTCCGCACCGAGCCGAACGGCTGGCGCGATGATGTGTTGATTGCGGAGATGATTGGGCTGGCAAAGAAGACCGGCGATGTGACGCGGGTGCCGAT
>JANOFE010000212.1:0-5236 GCA_031413495.1 Pseudorhodobacter sp.
TGCCCCCCCGTGCGCGGAAACAGCGCAGGCGCGTCGATGGGGATATAGCGGATGGTGGCATCATGCTTTGCGGCAACCGCCTCCAGCCTTTGGCCACCCAGATAGACAAAGGGCGATATGGCCGCGAAAAAATAGTCGATCTGCGGCATTTTTCAGGCCCCTTTTGGATGGCTTTGGTTCCCAAGACCCTACCTCGGTGATAAGCGGTGTCAACGTTACGAATCCGTCATGTGCCCCTTGCCAAAGGATCAAGTATGCCCGCCATAACCGAGCCGAAACTGATCTCTGGCACCGCCAACCTAAGCCTTGCAAAAGGCATCGCGCGGCGAATGTCGATGCACCGGGGTGTGCAGGTTGGATTGGTTGAGGCGCGGGTTGAACGCTTCAACGATCAGGAAATTTTCGTCGAGGTGTACGAAAACGTGCGCGGCGAGGATATGTATATCATCCAGCCCACATCAAACCCCGCAAATGACAATCTGATGGAATTGCTGATCATCACCGACGCGCTGCGCAGATCATCGGCGGATCGCATCACCGCCGTGATCCCCTATTTCGGTTACGCCCGCCAAGACCGCCGCGCCAAAGCCCGCACGCCGATTTCTGCGAAACTGGTGGCAAACCTGATCACCGAGGCGGGGGTGGACCGGGTTCTGACGCTTGATCTGCATGCGGCGCAGATTCAGGGGTTTTTCGATATTCCGGTGGATAACCTTTATGCATCCCCCATCTTTGCACTGGATATCGAGCATCACTTCAAAGGGGCGATGGACGATCTTATGGTCGTATCCCCTGACGTGGGCGGCGTGGCCCGCGCGCGCGATCTGGCAAAGCGGATTAATGCGCCTTTGGCCATCGTTGACAAACGTCGCGAAAAAGCAGGTGAAATTGCAGAGATGACCGTGATCGGCACGGTGGCTGGCAAAAAATGCATCATCGTCGACGACATTTGCGATACGGCGGGCACCCTGTGCAAGGCCGCTGAGGTGCTGATTGAAAATGGCGCAACTGAAGTGCATGCCTACATCACCCACGGCGTTTTGTCTGGCCCGGCGGTGGAGCGGGTAGAAAATTCGGTGATGAAAAGTTTGGTGATCACGGATTCAATTGAACCGACGGATGCTGTAAAAAACGCGAAGAACATCCGAATCGTGCCCACCGCGCCTGTGTTTGCCCAAGCCATCCTGAACATCTGGAACGGTACATCGGTATCGTCGTTGTTCGAGACGGAAACCCTGATTCCGATTTATGAAGGCATGTACACCAAGTTGCTCTAATACAATTCCCACCCATCCGGATCGCGCAGCGGGCCTATGGCCATCCAATCGGCGCGAATGCGGGCTACGCGGCTATCGCCCCAGGTGCGGAAGACCAGCTCAAAACAGGTAGTTTTGATGTTTTCCGCGCTGACATCTGCCCGCGCATTGGTCTTTTGGTCCAAATCCCACATGGAAATTGAAACTGTCACCGACGGCACTTCGGAATAGGGTTCTTTGAACGCCACCGTGTGGCGGCTTTCGCGCGGGCCCTGCCCTGTCCACATCATGCCGCCATCTGCGAAATCCGAAAACAGGACGCGCGACCCTTGATCAACACCGATGCTACCAGATGAAATACGCTTCAATCCAAGATCCTCTTGACGTTACGTTAAGCAGTATTCACGGCAAAAGTTAGGAAATGAAAAAGAAAAGGCCCCGAAATCGGGGCCTTTTCACGAAAACTATGGCAAATCAGTGCCCGGCAGCTGCCCGCATCGCCAACATATCCTGCACCAATTTCTCGGCACCATCTTTGTCGGTGCTGGTCGCAGCCAACTCGCGCATTTCAGCCACCAACGTATCCATCAGGGCAGGCGTTGCTTCGTCCAACGGAATTGCGCGTTCGGCCAGAACCGACACGCCGCTTGCCGTGATCTCGGCAAAGCCGCCAGTTACAACATACGCCTGCGTACCCGTTGCGCCAATCACCCGCAAAACACCGGGGCGCAGGGTGGTGATGGTGGGGGAATGCCCCTCCATCGCCGTCAGATCGCCGTCAGCGCCCGGAATTTGCACTTCGGTCGCCGCTACGGACGCAAGCTTGCGCTCTGGCGACACAAGATCAAATTGCAATGTGCCTGCCATGACCCGTCCTTACGCCGCTGCTGCAGCAAGACGCTGCGCTTTTTCGATCACTTCCTGAATGCCACCAACCATGTAGAAGGCCGCTTCTGGCAGATGGTCATATTCGCCCGCAACCACGGCCTTGAACGACTTGATGGTTTCTTCCAGCGGCACCTGCTTGCCGTCAGACCCGGTGAACACCTTTGCCACGTCGAAAGGCTGGCTCAGGAAACGCTGGATCTTGCGGGCGCGGGCAACCGTCAGTTTGTCTTCTTCGGAAAGTTCGTCCATGCCAAGGATGGCGATGATGTCTTGCAGTGATTTGTAGCGCTGCAAAATGCCCTGAACCGAACGGGCCACATCGTAATGTTCCTGCCCCAAAACCAGCGGGTCCATCAGACGCGAAGTGGAATCGAGCGGGTCAACCGCAGGATAAATCCCAAGTTCCGAAATGGCGCGGCTAAGGTTGGTGGTCGCGTCCAAGTGGGCGAAGGATGTTGCGGGCGCAGGGTCGGTCAAATCGTCGGCTGGCACGTAGATCGCCTGCACAGACGTAATCGAACCGGCTTTGGTCGAGGTGATGCGTTCCTGCAGCGCACCCATGTCGGTCGCTAGCGTTGGCTGATAGCCCACGGCAGACGGGATACGACCCAGCAGCGCCGACACTTCGGAACCGGCTTGGGTAAAGCGGAAGATGTTATCCACAAAGAACAGAACGTCTGTTCCAGACTGGTCGCGGAACTGCTCGGCAAGCGTCAGGCCAGACAGCGCTACACGCATACGCGCACCTGGCGGCTCGTTCATCTGGCCGTAGACAAGGGCCACTTTGGATTTTTCCAGATCATCCGGCACGATAACACCGGATTCGATCATCTCGTGGTAAAGATCGTTGCCCTCACGGGTGCGCTCACCCACGCCCGCGAACACCGAAAAGCCAGAGTGCACTTTGGCGATGTTGTTGATCAATTCCATGATCAAAACCGTCTTGCCAACGCCCGCACCGCCGAACAACCCGATCTTGCCACCCTTGGAGTATGGCGCAAGAAGGTCGATCACCTTGATCCCGGTCACAAGGATTTCGGAGCTGGTCGCCTGTTCCGCGAATGTCGGCGCAGGCTGGTGAATGGCGCGGTATTCGGTTGCAGCAACCGGGCCTTTTTCATCAACAGGCTCGCCGATGACGTTCAGGATACGGCCCAATGTCGCGTTGCCAACTGGCACCATGATGGGCGATCCGATATCGGTTACAGGCTCGCCCCGCACCAGACCCTCGGTTGCGTCCATAGCAATGGCGCGCACGGTGTTTTCGCCCAAGTGCTGGGCCACTTCCATGACCAGCCGCTTGCCGTTGTTGTGCGTTTCCAATGCGTTCAGAATGGCGGGCAGATCGCCATCAAACTGCACGTCCACAACGGCGCCGATCACCTGCGTGATTTTGCCCTGCGATTTTGGTGCTGGTGCTTTAGCCATGACTTGTCTCTCCGTGCGGGTCAGAGCGCCTCAGCGCCCGAGATGATTTCGATAAGCTCTTTGGTGATCGCGGCCTGACGCGAGCGGTTGTATTGGATGGTCAGGCGGTTGATCATATCGCCCGCATTACGCGTGGCGTTATCCATGGCCGACATACGGGCGCCCTGTTCAGATGCGCCGTTTTCCAGCAAGGCGGTGAACACCTGTGTCGCCACACCGCGGGGCAGAAGGTCGGCGAGGATCGCCTCTTCGCCCGGTTCATAATCATACAGCGCCGCCACTTGAGCCGTGGCATCAAACGTCGCCGGGATGATCTGCTGTGCTGTCGGAATCTGCGCAATCACCGATTGGAAGCGGTTGAAGAACAGCGTCGCCACATCGTATTCGCCAGCGTCAAAGCGAGACAGGATTTCACGCGCAATGGTTTGGGCGTTGACATAGCCCAAACGCTTCACTTCGCTCAGGTCAACATGGCTGACGAAGTACTGGCCAAGATCACGGCGCAGCTGTTCGCGGCCCTTTTTGCCAACGGTCAAAATTTTGATCGTCTTGCCCGCTGCCAGCAACTTCGCCGCATGGGCCCGTGCCAGACGCACGATGGTGGAATTGAAGCCACCACACAGCCCGCGTTCAGACGTTAGCACCACCAACAGATGCACTTTGTCTGCACCCGTTCCGGCCAGAAGACGCGGCGCGCCGTCACTGTTGCCAACCGATGACGACAGCCCCGCCACCACGGAAATCATCCGTTCCGCATAGGGGCGCGCTGCTTCGGCCGCCTCTTGCGCACGGCGCAGCTTGGCGGCTGCAACCATCTGCATCGCCTTGGTGATCTTGCGCGTGTTTTTCACACTGCCGATCCGGTTTTTCAGGTCCTTAAGGCTGGGCATCTGCTATCTCCCCCAACCGGACCTTAAACGAAGTCTTTGGCGAAAGTGGTCAAGGCAGCCTTGATCTTGTCTTCCAATTCACCCTTAACCTTGCGGTCATTCTTGGTGATGTCTTCCAGCAAGGCTTTGTCGTTGGTGCGCAGATGCTTCAGCAATCCCGCCTCATAGCGGCCAACGTCCTTGACCGGAACCTTGTCCAAGTAACCGGCGGTGCCTGCATAGATCAGGCAAACAATCTCGGCGTTGGTCAGCGGCGAATATTGCGCTTGCTTCATCAATTCGGTCAAACGTGCGCCACGGTTCAGCAACTGCTGGGTCGATGCGTCGAGGTCTGACCCGAACTGTGCAAAAGCCGCCATTTCGCGGTACTGCGCCAACTCCAGCTTTACCTTGCCAGCCACCGATTTCATCGCATCAGTTTGCGCGGATGATCCAACGCGAGACACCGAAAGACCGGTGTTCACGGCTGGGCGGATGCCCTGATAGAACAGTTCGGTTTCAAGGAAGATCTGGCCATCGGTGATCGAAATCACGTTTGTTGGAATAAACGCCGACACGTCGCCACCTTGGGTTTCGATAACTGGAAGCGCGGTCAAAGACCCCGACCCATTATCGGCGTTTAGCTTGGCCGACCGTTCCAGAAGGCGGCTGTGCAGATAGAACACGTCGCCGGGATAGGCTTCACGGCCCGGTGGGCGGCGCAGCAGCAAGGACATCTGGCGGTACGCCACGGCCTGCTTGGACAGATCGTCATAAATGATCAGCGCATGACGG
>JANOFE010000213.1:0-16341 GCA_031413495.1 Pseudorhodobacter sp.
ATGACCTCGCGTTCACCCTCGAGGTGGTTGATGACGTCGTGGTCACTGCGCGGGTGCGGCGCAGGAGGCGACACCTCTCCCTCCCGGGCAGGTTGAAGAGGGCTTTAGCCTGATGGAAGAAGGGGTCAAGCTATTGCTCAAGGGCCTGATGTCCAGCGTGGAACCCGCAATGGATGATATGGGCCGCGCGCTGACCCAGATAGAGCCTGCGTTGCGCGATCTGATGGCGATGATGGGGGATATTGGCAACTATCATGCGCCGGAAATGCTGGAAAACGGCGATATCATCATCCGCCGCAAGACGGTGGTAGAGATGCTGCAAAAGGGACCAGAGATCGAGCTGTAGCTACGCCGCCAGATCAGCGTTTTGCTTCCCGGATCAAGCGCAGTATATCCGCCGCCGCTTGCGGAATATTGGTGCCGGGGCCAAAAATGGCTTTGACGCCACGATCATAAAGGAACTGGTAATCCTGCTGCGGAATGACGCCGCCGCAAATGACCAAAATTTCCCCTGCGCCCGCGGCATTCAGGGCCGCCACCAATTTTGGGGCCAGCGTCTTGTGGCCCGCCGCTTGAGACGAGATGCCGATGACATGCACATCGTTATCAATCGCGTCCTGTGCGGCCTCTTCGGGCGTCTGAAACAGCGGCCCCACATCCACATCAAAACCGATATCCGCAAAGGCGGTGGCGATCACCTTGGCACCCCGATCATGGCCGTCCTGCCCCATTTTCACGACAAGCATCCGGGGCCTGCGGCCTTCGTCCGATGCAAAGGCCTCGACGTCTTTCTGGATGGCAATGAACCCTTCGTCCCCTGCATAAGCCGCACCGTACACCCCGGCCAAGGTTTTCACCTCGGCCCTGTGGCGCCCGAACACGGTTTCCATGGCCAAACTGATTTCCCCCACTGTCGCACGGGCGCGGGCGGCGGTGATGGCGGCGGCAAGCAGATTGCCGTTTGACCCTGCTGCATCGGTCAGGCCAGCCAGTGCTGCCTGACACGCAGCCTCATCGCGCGATGCACGGATGTTCGTCAGCCGTGCAATCTGGGCATCGCGCACCGCGACATTGTCGATATCCAGAATATCAATCGTGTCTTGCGTGTCACGCCGATACTTGTTCACGCCCACAATCACCTGATCACCGCGGTCAATGGCCGCTTGGCGTTTTGCGGCAGATTCCTCGATCCGCAGTTTTGGCATGCCAGAAGCGACGGCCTTGGTCATGCCGCCCATCGCCTCTACTTCTTCGATCAGCGTCCATGCGTCTTCGGCCATCTGGGCCGTCAGGCTTTCAACATAAAAGCTGCCTGCCAGCGGGTCGATAACATGGGTGATCCCGGTTTCTTCTTGCAAAATCAACTGGGTATTGCGCGCGATGCGGGCCGAGTTTTCAGTAGGAAGCGCCATCGCTTCATCAAAGGAATTGGTGTGCAGCGATTGCGTACCCCCCAGCACCGCCGACATCGCCTCATACGCGGTGCGCACCACGTTGTTATAGGGATCGGCCTCTTGCAGGCTGACGCCCGATGTTTGGCAATGCGTGCGCAACATCAATGAGTTAGGGTTGGTCGCCCCAAATTCTGTCATGATCCGGTGCCACAGGAATCGGGCGGCGCGCAGTTTGGCGGCTTCCATGAAAAAATTCATGCCGATGGCAAAGAAAAACGACAGACGCGGTGCGAAATCATCGACTTTCATGCCACGCGCGAGGGCGGTTTTCACATATTCGCGGCCATCTGCCAGCGTGAACGCCAGCTCCTGCACAAGGTTCGCCCCCGCCTCTTGCATATGATAGCCCGAGATCGAGATCGAATTGAATTTTGGCATCTCTGCGGCCGTATATTCAATAATATCCGCCACAATCCGCATTGAGGGCTCAGGCGGATAGACATAGGTATTGCGCACCATGAACTCTTTCAGAATGTCATTCTGGATGGTGCCGGAAAGGGCGGCACGCGCAACACCCTGTTCTTCGCCCGCCACGATAAACGACGCAAGGATCGGGATCACCGCCCCGTTCATCGTCATGGAAACACTGACTTTATCCAACGGAATACCGTCGAACAAGATCTTCATATCCTCAACTGAATCAATCGCCACACCCGCCTTGCCAACGTCACCTTCGACACGGGGGTGATCAGAATCGTAACCCCGGTGCGTGGCCAGATCAAAAGCAACGGACACGCCTTGTTGACCCGCCGCCAGCGCCTTGCGGTAAAAATCATTCGATGCTTCGGCAGTTGAAAATCCGGCATATTGGCGGATGGTCCAAGGGCGGCCCGCATACATGGTGGCTTTGACGCCGCGCGTGAAGGGGGCAACCCCCGGCACCCCACCCAGATGATCAAGGCCTTCCAGATCACCCTTTGTATACAACGGCTTGACAGATATCCCTTCCAGCGTTTGCCAAATCAGGCTGTCAGGGTCTTGCCCTTTCAGCTCTCGTTTTGCCAAGGCGCGCCAGTCATCCGTTGGGTTGGTCATCCGTTTTTTCCCTACTTTCCCGAACCCGCAAATATCGCGCGCTTTGGTCCTTTGGTTATTGCCAGCACTGCCCTATATGTCAAAGAGCGGAGCATTCATGAACCTGTTTTACATCATTGCCTTAGCGGCGTTTCTTCCCACCATCGGGCTGGCCCAAACGGTTGAGCCGCCATTGATTGTAACTTCAACTGACGTGATTTTGGCCGATCTTCTATGGGTCAAGCGCCCGCTGGTGGTGTTTGCAGACAGCCCGGATGACCCAAATTTCATTCGCCAGCTACAGTTGCTGGAACGAAACGCCTCTGATCTGTCCGACCGCGATGTGCTGGTCATTACCGATACCGACCCAGCGGCCAAGTCTGCCATCCGCCAAAAACTGCGGCCACGCGGGTTTAGTCTTGTGGTGATGGACAAAGACGGCCAAGCCAAATTGCGCAAACCGCTGCCCTGGGATGTGCGCGAAATTACCCATGCCATCGACAAGTTCCCACTGGTTCGGCAAGAGGCGCTGGACCGGTATCCGGCAGGGCGGTAGCGGCTAAGACTGGCATGCTTTACGCGTGCTTTTTGCGTGCTTTTTGCGTGCTCGCAGAAATTTACCTGATGACGATGCGAAATGGTCATTCAAACTCCATGATCACATCATCCACCCGCAGGCTTGTGCCCTCAACCGCCGTAATCGCTTTCACCACACCGCGCCGGTCGGCTTTCAGGATGTTTTCCATCTTCATCGCCTCGACCGTGGCAAGCGACTGGCCTTCTTGCACCTCGTCCCCCACCGCGACCAAGATGCGCGCAACGAGGCCCGGCATTGGGCACAAAAGGTAGCGTGATGTATCGGGCGGCAGCTTTTCGATCATCAGCAGCGCCAGCTCCGCCGCGCGGGGCGTGCGGACATGGCACTTCACATCCGCGCCGCGCAAGCGCAGCCGAAACCCGGACGGGATCTTGCCGACTTTCATCACCAAGGGCATTGCATCAACCGTAAGGCGGGCCAGTGGTTGCCCCGGCGTCCAATCGCTTGTCACCCGATGCGTCGTGCCATCCACGAAGTGAACGGTGGAACCGGCTTTGTCGGCGGCAACCGTCAGTGCGAAAGACTGGCCTTGCAGGCTTACCGCCCAGACATCGCCAACTTTGCGTTCATGGTTGTCCATCGTGCCGGAAATACGGGTGCGGCGAATTTCCGCGACGCGGTTCATCGCCGCTGCAGCGGCGGCCACGCGTTTGACCGTGTCATCGTCAAGCGTGGCACCATGAAACCCATCGGGGTATTCCTCGGCAATAAATGCCGTGGTGATGCTGCCAGACCGGAAACGCGGATGATCCATCACTGCGGCCACGAACGGCAGGTTGTGACCGATGCCTTCCACCTCGAACGTGTCCAGCGCAAGGCGCATCTCATCAATTGCCGTTGCCCGCGTTGGCCCCCAAGTGCACAGCTTGGCGATCATCGGGTCGTAGAACATCGAAATCTCGCCGCCTTCAAACACGCCGGTATCATTGCGCACGATGCCACCGCTGGACGTTGGCCCTTCGACGGGTGGGCGATATCGGGTCAAACGACCGATCGAGGGCAGGAAATTGCGGTAAGGATCTTCGGCATAAAGGCGCGATTCCATCGCCCAGCCGTTGATCTTAAGGTCGGATTGCTGGAACGGCAGGCGTTCCCCCGCCGCCACCCTGATCATCTGTTCCACCAGATCAATCCCGGTGATCAATTCGGTGACCGGATGTTCCACTTGCAGGCGAGTGTTCATTTCAAGAAAGTAAAACTTCCGGTCGCTGTCGACGATAAATTCAACAGTACCGGCAGAAGTATAGCCCACAGCACGCGCCAATGCGCAGGCCTGTTCCCCCATTGCTTTGCGGGTCGCAGCGTCAAGGAAAGGGGACGGCGCTTCCTCGATGACCTTTTGGTTGCGTCGCTGGATCGAACATTCCCGTTCGTGCAAGTAAACAATATTGCCGTGCTGATCGGCCAGCACCTGAATTTCAATATGTCGGGGTTGCGTCACGAACTTTTCGATGAAAATCCGGTCATCGCCAAAGCTGGCAGCAGCCTCGTTCTTTGACGACTGAAATCCTTCGCGGGCCTCGGCGTCGTCATGGGCAATGCGCATGCCCTTGCCACCGCCACCAGCCGATGCTTTGATCATCACCGGATAGCCGATTTGCTTAGCGATCCGCACTGCCTCATCCGCGTCCGCAATCAGACCCATGTGGCCCGGAACCGTGCTGACGCCGGCGTCGATTGCGATTTTCTTGCTGGTAATCTTGTCACCCATCGCCTCGATTGCCGGGCTTGGCGGGCCGATGAAGGCCACACCAACAGCTTCCAATGCCGCCGCAAACACGCGGTTTTCAGACAAAAAGCCATATCCCGGATGTACGGCTTCTGCCCCGGTTTGGTGGACCGCGTCCAATATCTTGTTGATCACGATGTAGGATTGGTTGGCAGGCGACGCGCCGATGTGCACCGCTTCATCGGCCAATCGCACGTGCAAGGCCCCCCGATCCGCATCGGAATAGACGGCAACCGTCTTGATCCCCATCGCTTTTGCAGTGCGGATCACGCGGCAGGCAATTTCACCCCGGTTTGCAATCAGTATCTTCTTGAACATTGCCACCCTTCCGATAGTTCGCTGTCAGCCCAGCGGAACAACAAAAAACCACCCGGGCAATGTGCCCGCGTGGTTTTGAAAGTCTTGTTCGTTGCGACGCTTTGATGCCCCGCTTGCCCTGTCTTATTTGCAGACGCCCAAGTCGTCGCACACCAAACCGCCAACGCCACCGATAAGCGCGCCGGTAAGCGGATCAACGCCAATGGCTTTGCCGATGACGGCACCGCCCAGCGCGCCGACGCCGCCGCGTTCAAGGTCGTTCTCAAGACAGGCTGAAAGAGTGGTCGCACAAAGCGCCATGATGATAAGGGTCTGTTTCCGCATGTTACACTGCCTCTGATTATGGTTTTTATTGATGCGGACTCTACCGCATTTTGTGGCAGTTGAAAGCCAAAAGAACGTGCAGCCACAAGATCGGCAATTCTGCGCCAGACCACGCATAGCAAAGAGGGCCTGACCCACAAGGGGCCAGGCCAAGGGTAAGGGGAAGGGTAACAGTCATCACAGAACAGACCATCGGCAAAGCATGCCAAGGCCTTGGCGCTATCTTGGGCAAAGGGGCCGAGTCTGGCAAAGCCATTTTCCATGGCCACGGATGCGTGGGCCAAACTTTGCCAGATCGCGGAAGCCCAAGGCGGAAACATGCTTAGTCGTCTCCATCCTCGTCGTCCCAATCGGCAAAATCAAGCGGTGGGGCATCTTTGGCAAAGACCTGCGGAAAAGAAACCTGCGCGCGGGCCAGATCAATGCGCAGCAATGCGTCATAGCTTGCGGCATCAAACGGATCTTCCGCCGGCACCACTTCCCGCCCGAAAAGCCACGACAGGCGGGCTGCGTCCAGATTGCCGCGCTCGAACGGGTCGGTCCCAAAATGCGCCCAAAGGGCTGCAAGAAAACCCGCATCGGCCGCCTGATCGGGCTTTTTGCGGTCGCGAAACCGTTCACGACGGATGATCTTGCTTGCGCCATCTTTGTTGGCACGGCGGACAACAAACTGAAAATCGGTACTCGGCAGGCGGCCGGGAAACCCGCGATGTTTTAGCATGGGCTGCGATCCTGAATAAAGGGAACCGCGGCTGTGTAGTGCAACACGTGATGGGGGGCTAGGGCGCTTGGTTTAAACGTGCCAGAAACTGCAGCGCACCAAACCGGGTTGCCCCAGCTGGCACGCCGCAGGATATTACTTGTATTTGCCGGTATAGGTCGGCTCGACCGAGACGGGCTCTTCAACAAATACGACTTCTTCTTCTTTCGGTGCGCAAGCGGCAACAAATGCCAACATGCAAAGACCAAAAACGATACGTGTGCTCTTCGACATCCTCTACTCCAGTATTCTTGGAAGGTTGGGGCTATTTTTCCCCTTAACCCTCGTTTCAACAAATAGACCGCTTGGGTTCGGCCTGCGCGAACCATAGCTGACTCTGGTCTAAAATGACAATGCAGACTGGCATCCGTTGCAAGCTGTGGCGGCGCTACATCAGCGGTAAGGCGCTCGGGTGTGCAATGGGCTATATCTTGGGGTTGCATCAAAATGGCTCCAACATGCAGAGGCCGTCTTTCAGGCTGAACGCCACGAAAAACTGCGTCACCTCTGGGTTTGTTTCGCCAAAGGGCACCGGCATATCGGCAAAAGAGATGATCACCTGCACCGACGCGGGCAATGGGGCGGCCATGATATGCCGCGCATAGGTGTCGCACAGATGCTGCATATCCCCAATTGAGGCCTCAAAATCCATCGTGCCACCTGTCCGGGCTATGGCCGGGGCAAGATACCGCAAGCGGTAAATGGCTACGTCCGGTGATGGCATATCCAAGATCACGTCGTGCAGCGTCACCGCCTGTCCGGAAGGAACCACCAGCGCCGTGCCATCACCGGGTGTTACCACACGGCCGGGCACTTGCGCCGTCCATACTGTCGTGTCCGGTGCGGGGATCAAGGTTTCAGTCATCGCCTGCCACCGTTCATAGGGGAATATTATCGTGCTTTTTCCATGGGTTTGTCAGTTTCTTGCTGCGCAGCGCCGCAAACGCCCGTGCCACGCGGCGGCGGGTGGAATGGGGCAAGATCACTTCGTCGATAAAGCCCTTTTCTGCCGCTACAAACGGGTTTGCAAAGCGGTCTTCATAGTCTTTTGTGCGCGCTGCAATTTTTTCCCTATCGCCAAGTTCACCGCGATACAGAATTTCAACAGCACCCTTAGCCCCCATCACCGCAATTTCTGCCGTGGGCCAAGCATAGTTGAAATCGCCGCGCAGGTGTTTTGATGCCATCACATCATATGCGCCGCCGTAAGCCTTGCGGGTGATCACCGTCACTTTCGGCACCGTCGCCTCGCCATAGGCGAACAGCAGCTTGGCCCCGTGTTTGATCACGCCGCCCAATTCCTGCGCCACACCGGGCAAGAACCCCGGCACATCGACCAGTGTCAGGATCGGTATTTCAAACGCATCGCAAAACCGCACAAACCGCGCCGCCTTGCGCGAGGCATCAATATCAAGGCACCCCGCCAGAACCATCGGCTGATTGGCGACCACCCCCACCGATTGGCCTTCGATGCGAATGAAACCGGTGATGATATTGGCCGCGTAGTCCCGTTGAATTTCGAAAAAATCACCCTCGTCAGCAACTTTCCCGATCAGTTCCTTCATATCATAGGGCTGGTTCGGATTGTCGGGGATCAGGGTATCAAGGCTGGGTTCCACCCGCGCCGGATCATCAAAGAACGGGCGCACCGGGGCTTTTTCGCGGTTGTTCAGGGGCAGAAAATCAAACAGGCGGCGCGCCTCGGCCAAAGCCTCGACATCGTTTTCAAAGGCACCGTCGGCGACCGATGATTTCTTGGTATGGGTCGCTGCACCGCCCAATTCTTCGGCGGTGACCACCTCGTTGGTGACGGTTTTCACCACATCGGGGCCGGTCACGAACATGTAAGAGCTGTCTTTCACCATAAAAATGAAATCGGTCATCGCAGGCGAATACACCGCCCCACCCGCGCAGGGCCCCATGATCAGGCTGATCTGCGGCACCACGCCTGATGCCAGAACATTGCGCTGAAACACTTCGGCATAGCCTGCCAATGATGCCACACCCTCTTGAATGCGCGCGCCGCCAGAATCGTTCATGCCAATCACCGGCGCACCGTTCTGCATTGCCATATCCATGATTTTGCAGATTTTTTTGGCGTGGGTTTCGGATAGTGACCCACCAAACACTGTGAAATCTTGGCTGAACACATAAACCATGCGGCCATTGATGGTGCCCCAGCCTGTCACCACGCCGTCGCCTGCAGGGCGGTCTGCCTCCATCCCAAAATCGGTGCAGCGGTGCGCCACGAACATATCAAATTCTTCGAATGATCCGTCATCCAGCAGCAGTTCAATGCGTTCGCGCGCTGTTAGTTTGCCTTTGGCGTGTTGCGCCGCGATGCGGGCTGCGCCACCACCGCTGCGGGCAGAGGTCCGGCGCAGTTCCAATTGCTGATGGATGTCCTGCATCACCGCGTCCCCCCCCATAATTTTCGCCACAATAGCCACCGGGTGGTAAGACAGGAAGCAGAATTCGGAAAATTTGCAAATCATATAAAAAACATGTTTTGCGAATGGGTTAAGGGCGAAACCTATAGCGCCATGCCCCTACTTGTGCGCGTATTGGCAAGACCCTCTGTGCATGCGCGCGGTAGACAAAGGCGTGGCATGGGCATAGGCGTGCCTAATGTCAGACTTTCCCGCACCCCGGTTTTTGAACCGCACCACCCCGCCCCATATCATGACGCTGATCCTGATCACGGGGTTGGCCGCGCTGTCATTGAACGTGTTTTTGCCGTCGCTGCCATCGATGGCGAAACACTTTGACGTTGAATATCATGTCATGCAGCTGTCGGTGTCGCTTTATCTGGCGATGACGGCCTTCATACAGATCTTCATCGGTCCGATTTCCGACCGATTTGGTCGCAGGTCGGTGCTGCTGGCAAGCATCATCGTTTTCATTCTGGCCACCTTTGGCGCGGTGCTTGCGCCAAATTTCGGGATTTTTCTGGCCTGTCGCATGCTGCAAGCGGCAATTGCCACCGGCTTTGTGCTGACCCGTGCTGTGGTGCGCGATATGGTGTCGCAAGACAAGGCCGCCTCAATGATTGGCTATGTGACAATGGGGATGTCGGTGGTGCCAATGATCGGGCCGGTGATCGGCGGCATGTTGGATCAGGCGTTTGGCTGGCAGGCGTCTTTTGCTATGCTGGGGCTGGGCGGCGTGGCCGTGTTTTTCCTGACCTGGGCTGATCTGGGAGAGACGGCAATCAACCGCGCGGCCAGCTTTCGCGATCAAGCGCGCCAATATCCAGAGCTGTTAAAATCGCAGCGGTTTTGGGGCTATTGCCTTGCTGCAGCCTTTGCCTCCGGGTCGTTTTTTGCCTATCTGGGCGGGGCGCCGTTTGTGGGCACAAATATCTTTCAGATGGATGCAGCCACGCTTGGCTTTTACTTCGGCGCCCCTGCGTTGGGATATCTGGTTGGTAACTTTTTGTCCGGGCGGTATTCCATGCGCTACGGCGTCAATAAAATGGTGCTGGCGGGGGCCATTGTCACCACATTGGGGTTGTCTGTGTTGCTGTTGGCAACCGCCGCAGGCTATGGCACGGCGAATGTGTTTTTCGGGCTGATCATCACAGTGGGCCTTGGCAATGGCATCATGTTGCCCAGCGCCAATGCGGGCTTGCTTTCGGTTCGCCCAGCTTTGGCAGGGTCCGCCTCTGGCTTGGGCGGGGCATTTACCATTGGTGGCGGGGCGGCGCTTTCGGCGTTGGCAGGTCTGGTACTGACACCCACATCTGGCGCTATTCCGTTGATTTTGTTGATGTTAATAACATCTGCGCTGTCAATCCTTTGCATCTTGTGGGTCATGCGCCGCGCCCGTGCCATTGGGATTGTCGGCTAAGGTTGAAGACTGCCTTACCGCTGTGCGGTGCGCCAATTCGGGTTCACCGCAGGTTCCATATTGGACTGCGGCAACGGCGTTCTGCCCAAAATGTGATCCGCCGCCTTTTCCCCCACCATGATCGACGGCGCATTCAGATTGCCGTTGGTGACTTGCGGAAAGATCGAGCTGTCTGCCACCCGCAAACCCTCCACCCCGATCACCCGGCATTCGGGATCGACCACTGCCAGCGGATCATCGGCCCGCCCCATCCGCGCCGTCCCACACGGGTGGTAGGCGCTTTCGGCATGCGCACGGATGAAATCATCCAGCTCGGCGTCAGTCTGTACTGCCACACCCGGCTGAATTTCGGCCTTTAGGAAAGGTTTGAACGCGTCCTGTCCAAAAATCTCACGCGTAAGCCTTATGCAGGTGCGGAATTCTTCCCAGTCATCGGGATGCGACATGTAATTAAACAGAATGCGCGGCGCATCGGCGGGGTTTGCTGACCGCAAGGTAACCGCCCCGCGCGATTTTGACCGCATCGGTCCCACATGCGCCTGAAAGCCATGCCCGTTTGCGGCGGTTTTTCCGTCATAGCGCACGGCGATGGGCAGGAAATGGTATTGGATATCGGGGTAATCGATACCCGCACGCGACCGGATAAAGGCACATGCCTCAAACTGGTTGGACGCCCCCAACCCTTTGCCAGTGAACAGCCACTGCGCCCCAATCATCGCCTTTCCCCAAATATTCCAGTATTTATAAAGCGTTATCGGCTGACTGGCGGCAAATTGCAGATACAGTTCCATATGGTCTTGCAGGTTTGCGCCCACACCGGGGCGGTCTGCCAGAACGGGGATGCCATGGCTTTGCAAGGCAGCCCCATCGCCAATACCCGACAGCATCAGAATTTTGGGTGTGTTGATCGACGATGCCGCCAGAATAACCTCGCGCCCGGCGCGGATCACCTCTGTGCTGGCGCCCCGGCGCACCTCGACACCCACGGCCCGGCCCTCAGCAAACACCACGCGCGACGCCAAGGCCCGCAGCACCGTGACATTCGCCGCTTTCATCGCAGGCCGCAGATAGGCGTTTGCCGCAGACCAGCGACGGCCTTTCCAGATCGTCGCCTCCATCGCGCCAAAACCTTCTTGCGCCTCGCCGTTGTAATCCGGCGTCACCGGATAGCCCGCTTGCCGCCCCGCCTCGATGAACGCGTTGAACAACGGGTTCGACCTTGGCCCCCGCGTGATGTGCAGCGGCCCGTCATTGCCGCGCCATGCGCCATCACCGCTGTCGCCACCGCCATGCCAGTTTTCCATTCTCTTGAAATAGGGCAGCACATCGGCATAGCCCCAACCCTGCGCGCCCATATCGCGCCATGTGTCAAAATCGCGCGCATGGCCGCGCACATAGACCATGCCGTTGATAGATGACGACCCGCCCAGCACCTTGCCGCGCGGTGTGGCAAGGGTGCGCCCCCCCAAATGCGGTTCAGGTTCGGTCTGAAAGCCCCAGTCATACAGGTTCATATTCATTGGGTAAGACAGCGCCGCTGGCATCTGAATGAACGGCCCCGCATCAGTGCCGCCATGTTCGATGACGGTCACAGACGCCCCCGCCTGCCCCAGCCTGTAGGCCAGCGCAGACCCCGCAGACCCCGCCCCTACAATCACATAATCCGCCGTCAATTTCTGCTATTCCTGTTTATAGTCATTGGGTTAAAGCGGCTCGCCGTTCGATCAGCGCATCCGTTCCAGTTCAGCAGTCAGGTAATCCAGCACCAATGCGACCGAGGCTTTGCCATCTGGTGCCCGCCCGGATAGCGCCTCGCGCAAATAAACCCCATCAATCAGCGCGCCCAAACCCTGTGCAACTCGTTCGGCGCGGTCCCCGGCCAATGGCCGCAAACACACCATTAAATTGGATTTCAGCCGTGCTTGATAAACCCCCAGCAGGCGGCGCGCCTCTGGCACCGTTTGGGCCAAAACGTAAAAGTTCAACCAAGCACCAACCACTTCGCGCCGAAAGTTGGCAGGGCTGAACGACGCCCGCAAAATCGCATTCAACCGGCCCTCTGGCCCCTCGGCCACCGCCAGCGCACCGCGCACTTCGGCCCCGTACAGTGACAGGACATGCCGCATCGCCGCCAGAAACATCGCCTCTTTGCCGCCGAAATAGTGATGCGCAAGCGCCGTAGACATTCCCGCCCGCTTGGCGATCTGGCTGACCGTCACATCAAGGCTGCCGGTCCGGCCCACTTCAACAATCGTTGCGTTGACCAGCGCCGCCTTTCGGATAGGCTCCATTCCAAGCTTGGGCATGTTACGTTCCTTGCAAAAAAGACTTGCCAAAACGAGGGTGCGTGAGTTTTATTGACTCGTCAATCAACAAAAAACCAACAAACGACATACCAACGGGAGCTACTATGAAAATCCTCAAGAAAACCCTACTGGCCACCACAGTGGCCTTTGCCTTTGCTGGCAGCGCCTATGCCGAAGGCTGCGATAAAGTTACCTTCTCAGACGTCGGCTGGACAGACATCACCGCCACCACCGCCGCCTCAGCGCTTGTGCTAGAGGCGTTGGGATACGAGACAGAGATCAAGGTACTGTCGGTGCCGGTCACTTATGCTGGCCTTGCGGGCGGCGACATAGACGTGTTCCTTGGCAACTGGATGCCTACGATGGAAGCCGACATTGCCGCTTACCGCGATGCGGGCACCGTTGAAACCGTGCGCACCAACCTTGAAGGGGCCAAGTATACACTGGCCACCAACGAGGCGGGGGCGGCACTGGGGATCACCGATTTTGCCTCCATCGCCGCAAACAAAGACGCGCTGGAAGGCCAGATTTACGGCATCGAGCCGGGCAATGACGGCAACCGTCTGATCCTTGATATGATCGCATCAGGGCCGTTCAAACTGGACGGGTTCGAAGTGGTCGAATCGTCAGAACAGGGCATGCTGGCCGAGGTCAAAAAAGCGTCTGAAGACGGCAAGCCGATCGTGTTCCTTGGGTGGGAGCCGCACCCGATGAATGCCAATTTCAAGATGACCTATCTTGCCGGTGGCGATGATTTCTTTGGCCCCGATTTTGGCGGTGCTACTGTCGCCACCAACGTGCGTGCAGGCTATGTGGCGGAATGCCAGAATACTGGCAAGCTGCTGCAAAATCTTGGATTCTCACTCGCTATGGAAAACGAGATCATGGGTGCCATTCTGAATGACGGTGCCGATCCTGCCGATGCTGCCAAAGCATGGCTTGCGGCCAACCCCGATGTACTCGGGCCGTGGCTTGACGGGGTTACCACCAAAGACGGTGGTGACGCGATGGCCGCCGTAACAGCCGCGTTGCAGTAAACCGACACTAAGGCCCCGGAAAACCCGGGGCCTTTAATTTTCGGACCCGAAAGGGTGCATTTGGGGGCGCATATGGATTGGTTGACCGATTACAAAATTCCGATTGGGAAAACGGCAAAGGCCGTGTTCGAATGGATGAACGACAATCTTGGCGGGCTGTTCGACGCCATTTCCACAGTGATGGAAGCGATGATTGACGGCATTCTGTGGTTGTTGCAAACACCACATCCCTTGGTCATCGTGACGATTTTCATCGCCCTGACATGGTTTTTGCAACACAGCTGGAAGGTCTGCCTTGGCGTCCTGATCGGGTTCCTGTTCATCCTGAACCAAGGCTACTGGGAAGAAACCACTGAAAGCCTGACCCTGATCCTGTCGGCCTGCGTCGTCTGCATGGGCCTTGGCGTGCCGATTGGTATTGCCGTCGCCCACCGCCCGCGCCTGTACCGTTTCATGGTGCCGGTATTGGACTTAATGCAAACCCTGCCGACCTTCGTCTACCTGATACCCGCCATCGTCTTTTTCGGCCTTGGCATGGTGCCGGGTCTGATTGCCACGGTAATTTTCGTGCTGCCTGCCCCGATCCGCCTGACGCATCTTGGTATTTCCACCACGCCAAAACCGCTGTTGGAGGCCGCAACCGCCTTTGGTGCCACCCCGAAACAAACGCTGTGGAAGGTGGAACTGCCCTATGCGCTGCCGCAGATTATGGCGGGCCTGAACCAAACCATCATGCTGTCGCTGTCGATGGTGGTGATTGCAGCGCTTGTCGGGGCCAACGGCCTTGGCGTGCCAGTTGTTCGCGCGCTGAATTCGGTGAATACTGCGCTGGGTTTTGAGTCGGGTTTCATCATCGTCGTGGTGGCCATTTTGCTTGACCGTATGCTGCGGGTGGAAACCAAATGAAAGACAACACCGCTCAGAACGCAACACCGATGAACGCCGTCGAATTTGACAAGGTGAATATCGTCTTCGGCGATGATGCGAAACGCGCCTTGCCGCTGATGGACAAAGGCCAAAGCCGGTCTGAAATTCAGGAAGCCACCCGCCAAGTGCTTGGCGTGCATGATTGCAGCCTCACGGTTGGCAATGGCGAGATTCTGGTGCTGATGGGCCTGTCGGGGTCTGGCAAATCCACCTTGTTGCGCGCGGTCAACGGGTTGAACCCGGTCTGCCGCGGCGAAGTGCGGGTGCTGGACGGCGATAAAATGACCTCCGTCACCCATGCCGATGCCGCCACTCTGCGCCGCCTGCGCCTGTCAAACATCGCGATGGTGTTTCAGGCGTTCGGCCTGCTGCCGTGGCGCACCGTGCGCGAAAATGTGGGGCTGGGTTTGGAGCTGGGCGGCGTGTCAGAAGAAGGCCGCAAACCCCGCGTCGATCGCCAGCTTGATCTTGTGAACCTGACCCAATGGGCAGACCGCAAAGTGGGCGAACTTTCCGGCGGCATGCAGCAACGCGTGGGGCTGGCGCGCGCTTTCGTCACCGAAGCGCCGATTTTGTTGATGGACGAGCCGTTTTCTGCGCTGGACCCGCTGATCCGTTCCCGCCTGCAGGATGAACTGCTGGATCTGCAAGACAAGCTGAAACGCACCATCATTTTCGTGTCCCACGATCTGGATGAAGCCTTCAAAATCGGCGACCGGATTGCCCTGATGGAAGGGGGCCGCATCGTGCAATGCGGCACCGCGCGAGAGATTATCGCAAACCCGGTGTCAGATTACGTCGCCGATTTCGTCAATCATATGAACCCCTTGGGCGTGCTGACCGCGCGCGACGCGATGGAACCCACACCGGGCGCTTTCCCCACATCCGGCAATGCCGATGCCGATGCCCCCATTCGGGACGTCATGTCACAACTGCGCGGCGAGACCCGCGCTGTGACGCTGACAGAGGGTGGCAAGGTCATCGGCCAAATCACCCGCGAAGGCGTGATCCGCCGCCTGCTAAACCCGCGCGGCGTGCTGAAGGATTGACGCCGAGACCCGAAGATTTTTCGTGCGAAAAATCTTCTATTCGGCAACGGCCTTGGCTTTTGCGGGGGCTTTTTTCACCGCCGGCTTTTTCACCGCTGGCTTTTTCACCGCTGGCTTTTTTGCGGCAGGCTTTTTGGCCACCGAAGCCTTGGCTGCAGGCTTCTTCACCGCAGCCTTTTTCGCAGGTTTCCCCTTGCCCGCCTTTTCGGCCACCAACGCCAACGCCTCCTCCAGAGTCACCGTTTCCGGGTCCAATTCCTTTGGCAATGTTGCGTTAACCTTGGCCCATTTCACATAAGGCCCGTATTTTCCCGGCATCACCTGTATCAGCCCGCCATCCGGATGCGTGCCAAGTTCCCTCAACGGCGCCGCCGCCGCACCGCGCCCACCACGGGTGGCCTTTTGCGCCAACACCTCCACCGCGCGGTTCATGCCGATGCTGAACACTTCTTCAATGTCGGCCACATTGGCGTAAACCGACCCGTGCTTCACATAGGGCCCAAACCGCCCCAGCGCCGCCTCAATCATCACGCCGTCCGCCGGGTGCGGGCCGATCTGGCGCGGCAAGTTGAGCAGTTGCAAAGCTTGCTCTAACGTAACAACGTCGGGCATCCAGCCTTTGGGCAGGCTTGATCTTGGCGGTTTTGGTGCTTCTTCCGTGGCCTCACCGCGCTGCACATAGGGGCCAAAACGGCCGGCGCGCAGGGTAATCTCAAGCCCGTTTTCATCCGCGCCCAGTGTGCGGCCATCGACCGACCCGCCCTCTTCGCTACCCGAAATGGGCCGCGTATAGCGGCATTCGGGGTAATTGCCGCAACCAATGAACGCCGACCCGGACCGCGCGGTTTTCAGATGCAAGCGGCCCGTGCCACAGGTTTGGCAGACGCGCGGATCAGACCCGTCAGCGCGCAATGGGTAAAGATGCGGGGCCAGAAAATCATCAATCTTGGTCAGCACTTCGCCAATGCGCAGGTCC
>JANOFE010000214.1:0-10928 GCA_031413495.1 Pseudorhodobacter sp.
GGCCGCTTTGAACTCCGATTGCCCGACGGTGCCGCCAACCCCTACCTCATGCAGGCCGTGATCATCGCCGCTGGCCTTGACGGCGTGCGCACCAAAGCAGACCCCGGCAAGCGCTATGATATTGATATGTATACCCAAGGCCACACGGTGAAAGGTGCGCCCAAGCTGCCGCTTAACCTGCTGGACGCCCTGCGCGATTACGATAAAGACACCACGCTAAAGGCGATGATGGGCACAGAATTCTCCGCCGCCTACCTGAAGCTGAAACATCAGGAATGGAACGAATACACCGCGCATTTCAGCCAGTGGGAACGCGATAACACGCTGGATATCTAAGACCGCTGGCCAGAGGCGGGGTTTGTCGGTAGCGTTTGATTTGAACGCTTTGTAACAGGACCACACCCGAATGGCGCTACTTCAGCTTACTTATGCGTCGCAGCCGTTTGGCTTTAACGGCCCCTCCCTTGCGGGTATTTTGCTGGATGCGCGCCGCTGCAACGAACGTGATGGGATCACCGGGGCACTGATCTGCCGGGATGATCTATTTTTGCAAATGTTGGAAGGCCCGGAAGATAAGGTCGAGGCCACTTTGAACCGCATCATCAAAGACGATCGCCACCTTGACGTGCGCCCGATGTCCCGCACGGTGATTGCCAATACGGGGCGTCTCTTTCCAACCTGGGCGATGCGCGACGATCCCGCGCAATCCTGGGTCTGGTCGCGCGCGGACATCGACAATGGCGCACTAGATCGCGCCACCGATACCGATGTTATCGCCATTTTCGAACGCTTGGCCGGCAGCCCTGCCTAGCTTTTCAAATAGCTTTCCATACTGTCTTCCAAAGCATCTTTCCACGCCGTGTGATGCATTGGTGCCATCGTGCCCGTCATCACCGACGCATAGGCATTGTCGCGGAACGTCATGATGCCTTTGACCTTGTGCTTTTTCCACGCAATGAAAGCTGCGTCCGACCCCGGAATGTCAAATGACGGGTAATCCGTCAGATCAATCAATTCCTGCACATAAGCCCCCTGAAACTTGATCGGGCCGTAGGGATCATCGATCGCATCCTCAGCTGCCACACGCGCGGTCACTTCGGCGCTGCGTTCAGCCTCGGACGCTGGCACCGAAAGCCGCCCCATGATCACATCCCGCGCATACCACGCCTGTGCGTCGAACATGTTGAAGGTATACCACTGATCCTGCATCCCCAGATAAAACAGCTTCGGGTTCTTCACCCACACAACGCCACGGTACAGATCCGCCGTGGCCAGCCGGTTTTTCGTGCGCAGCCGCAACCCATCCGGCAAGAACGGAAAGTGGTGTTGATACCCAGTGCACAGAATAATCGCATCGACATGGGCCGTGCTGCCATCCTTGAAGGTCGCGGTGTTGCCTTCCACGCCGGTCAGCAGCGGCACTTCTTTCCAGTTATCCGGCCAGTTGAACCCCATAGGCGCGGTCCGGTGCGACACCGTCACCGATTTGCAGCCGTATTTCCAGCATTGCGACCCGATGTCTTCGGCGGAATAGCTGGTGCCGACCACCAGAATATCCTTGCCCGCAAATTCGCGTGCATCGCGGAAATCATGCGCATGCAGGATGCGGCCGTTAAACGTCGCAAAGCCCGGAAACTCCGGCACATTCGGCGTCGAAAAATGCCCCGACGCCACCACCACATCATCAAACACTTCCGAATAGGTATGATCCTTTTTCAGATCATGCACGGTCACGGTAAACTTCTGTGTGGCGTCATCAAACGTCACCATCCGTACCGGGGTGCGAAATCTGATCCAGGGCCGCACATTGGCCTTGTTCACCCGGCCTTCGATGTAATCAAACAACACGGCCCGCGGCGGGTAGCTGCCGATCTGTTTGCCAAAATGTTCTTCAAACGTATAGTCGGCAAATTCCAAGCCTTCCTTCGGGCCGTTTGACCATAAATAGCGGTACATCGACCCATGCACAGGTTCGCCGTATTCATCGAGGCCCGTGCGCCAGGAATAGTTCCAAAGCCCGCCCCAATTGTCTTGCTTCTCAAAGCAGACGACTTCGGGAATATCCGCCCCATTTTGCGCCGCAGATTGGAACGCCCTTAGCTGCGCAAGCCCCGAAGGCCCCGCCCCAATGACAGCGACGCGTTTTTTCATCGAATTCCCCCGAATTGGCAAAGCCTTGGTCAGTTATAGATCGTCATCTTATGTTTCTAAGAAGAACAAGTACTCCATGTCAAATATTCTTCCCTGCATGAAACCCATATTCAGCCAAGATATTGATCCACCGGGCCGCAGTGGCGGTATTCGCCGTGGCGTGGCATAAAAAAGGGCGGGGTTTCCCCCGCCCTGTTACTTGCTAACTGCACAAACGCTCTCGTTACACACTCACTCAGAAAATCAAACCGTCATAGATGCCATACACCCCTTCACGGGAAGCAAGCTGACGGGTCGCGCCAATGTCACGGGCATAGGCTGCGACGGCGTTATAGGTGCCGGGGCCGAACGATCCGTCGATGCCGGACCGGTAATAACCCTGGCGCGACAGTTGGCGCTGAATGGCAATCCGCTCACCACGGGAATAGCTGTTGAAGGCCTGCGCCGCGACGGTGTTATAGACGCTGGTCTGATACACCGGGCGCGGCTGATACACAGGCGACGGTTCTACATAGCGTGGCTGCTCATAGCGTGGGGCCTGCTGGCGGATGGCGCGGTCTTGGCGGATCAGGCCATTGATCACCAGCGCGGTGGCGGCACCGGCGATAAAGTTGCGCTCGTTCTTGCCAAGGGCTTGGGCAGGGGCAGCGGCAGAGACGGCAAGCGCAAATGCGGTGACCGAGGCGATGACAGTTTTTTTGACTGCGGGCAGCATGTCGTGTCCTTTCGGGGTGGATGAGCAGGTTGGCTCGTTTCGATGAAAGGAACATGGGTGCTGCGCCAAAGTTATGCAAAATCACCCGGTTGCTATGCGATAGCAATAGGTTAAAATATTGATAAATAACGGTATTATAAAAACTTAGGGCAACCTATCGCCCCAGCTTTCCCGCCGCCCGCCCGACCCAGCGCCCCGTGGCCCATGCGCCGGTCAGCAAATAGCCCCCGGTCGGCGCGTCCCAATCCAGCATTTCACCGCAGACAAACACACCGCTTACCGCCCGCAATTGCAGATCATCCGTCACTGCAGCCCGCGTGATTCCGCCGGCTGTGGAAATTGCTTCATCCATCGGGCGTGGCCCCTGATGCACCACAGCCAAGGCCTTAGCAGCTTGGCCAAGCGCAATCCCCCGGCCAAACTCCATCACCAGTGCCACCGCCACAGCAGGTAACCCCAACTTGCGCAGCCGGTTCGCCGCCGTCTCACCGCTCCGCATCTTTGCCAACCGCGCCTCGACTTCGGCCAGTGCCACATCTGGCATGAAATCCAGTGTCAGCGCCGCGCCCTCGCGAACGCTTCGCGATACGGCATAGATACCGCCGCCTTCCAGCCCGCGCGCCGAGATTACAAATTCTCCGCGGTCCCGCTGCTGGCCTGCCAGCAAAGCTGCGCCTTTGACGGGCTGGCCATAGAACCGCGCCATATGCGGCGACCAATTCACAGCAAGGCCCATATTTGCCGGTTTGAAGGGGGCAATTTCCACCCCCCGTTCCGCCAACCAAGGCACCCATGCTGCATCAGATCCAAGCCGCGCCCAACTGGCACCGCCCAGCGCCAGCACCGTCACCTCAGGTGCCAGCACCTTTCGCCCCAAAGGCGTCTCGAACGCGAAACCGTTTCCCTCAAATCCTGTCCAACGCCAGCGCGTGCGAATGTCGACGCCCAAATCCACCAAACGCAGCACCCATGCCCGCAACAGGGGGGATGCTTTCATCGCTTTCGGGAACACCCGGCCCGACGATCCGGTGAACACCAATTGCCCCAGATCGCGGCACCAATCCTGCACCTGCACGGGGCCAAATTCCGCCAGCATCGGGGCCAGAAAGCTGCTGTCATAGCGGCCCTGAAACGCGGCCAATGCTTCATCCTTCGTGACATTCAGCCCGGATTTACCCGCCATCAGAAACTTGCGGCCAACGGTTGGCTTTGCCTCAACCACCGTCACGTGCCGCCCGGCGCGCGCCAATTCTTCGGCCGCCATTAACCCGGCCGGGCCAGCCCCGATCACCAGCGCATCCATCATGCGGCACCCTGCGGGACAGCGCCCCTAAATTCCACCACCCGGTGCGGATAGGGCATCTCAATCCCTTCGGCCTTCAGCGCGTTCCAGATCGCGAACAGAACCGGACTGGCATATTTATGCCGCCCGTCATCAATCCCGTTCACCCAATATTCGACCGCGAAATCAACCGCACTTTCGCCAAATCCTTTCAATTCGCAATCCGGCCCATCGGGCGATTGCAACACGAATGGCAAAGCCGATACTGCTGCCTCAATGATCCCGGGCACGCGGTTTATATCGGTGTCATAGCTGACCGAAAACAGCGCCTCATAGCGATTGGCAGATCCCTGATCGGAATAGTTCACCACCCGCGTGGTGATGAAATGTTCATTCGGCACCACGATCCAGCGGCCATCAAAGGTTTCCAGAACGCAGGCCCGGGCAGTCATCTTAACGATGGTGCCTTTTTCGCCGCCATCCAGTTCGACATAATCGCCAACCGTGGTCTGCCCCTCCAACAGCAGGATCATGCCCGACACGAAGTTCGCGGCGATTTGCTGCAGGCCAAGCCCAACCCCGACACCCAAAGCACCGCCCAGAACGGCAATGGCGGTCAGATCAATCCCCATGATCGACATCAGCATCAGAAACGCCGCGCCAAAAATCACAATTTCGGCCAGTTTCATCGCCAAAACCCGTGTCGCCGGGCGCAACACCTCTTGCTTGGTGATGTAATCCGCACTTTGCCGGTTGGACCAGGACCCAAGCCAGAACAAAAGCGATCCCGCAATCAACCCGCGCAGCAATGCCATCACTGAAAACTTGATATTGCCAAAGGCAAGCACGGTTTCTTCCAACCGCAGTGTCAGATCATCCAGCACACCCAAGGCATAAAGGGCCGCAACCGGGATCAGCACATATCGCCCCAGCAGGCGCAAAAACGGGTCTTTCAGCACATCGCGCACAACGATACGGGCAGCCAGCAGCACAAACAGCCGCTTGCCAAACGCAATCACATCACCGGACCCAAAGATCGTGCGCGTCACCTCTTCGCCAGCGGCGGTAAATCCATAGGCGAGGATCGGCATAAGTAACGGCATCAGCGTCAACGCAAAGCGGCGGCTGGCAGCAAGGCGTGTCTCGCGCCCGGCAACCGGGGTGATCAGCCGTGTTAAAATCGGGCTGAGACGGCGGCTGACCAGAACCGCCGCCAGCAGCGCCACCGCCAACAGTGCAAACTGCGACCATGCGGCCGGGCTGGTGATCCAGCCCATTGCCGTGTCCCGCGCCTGATCAAGCCAGCCGACCATACGCGCCGCCAGTTCGGATTGCTCTGCCATCTGCGTCCCCTTCGCTGCTTGTGGTCGGCCCGGACCGTGGCCCTGCTCTGTCAAAGAATAGGCGTTGATACAAGCAGGACCGCCCCGCCCCTATGCCCGCGCCCCGCCCCCAATGGCGGGCCATGCGGTTACAGCAATGGGCGTTCTGGCGGAAACTATGGTGCGTTTGCCCCCTGACACCGCATCTCGCCGACCCCACAAACCCTAAGTCACCAACCCCGCTGCTCGCCGTATGCCTTCATCGCGCAGGGATATTTCTTGGCCCAGCCAGCGATCCGCTGCGGGGGAACACATCCACAAAAGCGCCCGCGCGGGCCATTCAGCCGGGATATGCACCGCCGGGTCCAATTGACTGACCGGGTTCACCCCGCTTGCCTTGATGATCTTTTGCATGTCGGTGGCCACGGTCCCCGGCGACAATCCCATAATCCGCAAACCATGCACCGCTTCTTCCAGATGTGCTGCACGGGTCAGCATGGCCGCGCCGGATTTTGACGCGCAATACGCACTCCATCCTTCCAACGGATTATGCGCTGCACCCGACGATACCGTCAAAATCGTGCCACCTCCCTGCGCCCGCATGATCGGAATTGCGCAGCGCATGCCGTGAAAGACACCCTTTAGGTTGATGTCAATCGCAGCACCCCAATCGGCAGGATCAGCATCGGCTATCCGGGCAATCGGCGTGATCACGCCTGCATTGTTGATCAGCACATCAATTCGGCCCCAGCGGGCAATCACCGCTGCCATTGCCGCGGCAACCGATGCCGCCTGCGCCACATCACAGGCAAACGCCATTGCATCCGCCCCCAGCTTTGCCGCCAAAGGCTTTACGGCGGCCTCAGACCGCGCCAATAGCGCCACTTTTGCGCCCGCCCGCCCGAAAATCTGTGCCGCCGCCGCCCCAATGCCCCGGCTTGCACCCGTGATCACTACAACCTTGCCCTGCATTTCACCTCCTTTTTGTCACCAAACCGTGTCTTTGTGCCGCCTATACCACCAACAGTAGCGCTTGACCCTTAGCCCCAGCCAAATCAGGATGCGCCAACAAAATCTTATGCAAAGGGTTCATTATGAAAAACTGGCAATTGGCGGGAAGCACGGCGTTTACAGCACTTCTATTCGGGATGGGTGCTGCTCAGGCGCAAGTCACCCCAGAAGAGGTTTGGGCAAACTGGCAGCAAATGAGCGCTTCTTACGGACAAGCCATCATTTCAACCTCTGCTGCGCGCGACGGCGATACTCTGCGCGTTCAGGGGGCTGCCATCACGATGGATGACGGCGCCGGTGGCAAGGTTGATGCGCAACTGGGTGAGATCAACTTTCGCGATCTGGGCGATGGCACGGTTGAGGTGACGATGGCCGAAAGCTATCCGATCACAATGACTGTGGTTCCGACAGACACGACCGAAAAACCAGCAAACCTTAGCGTGGTTGTCACCCAGCCCGGCCTGAAAATGATCGTCGGTGGCAGTGCGACCGAAACAAGCTATGCGGTGACAGCACCAACTGTGAACGTCAAAATTGATGAAGCCCCCGGTGCCGTGGCGACCACTGTCGACATGCTGGCAGATATCACAATGACCGATATCACCGCGAATTATCTGGTTGCCGGTGAAGCAGAAACCAAAACCATCGACAGCACCTTTGGCGCCAAAGGCATGGTGATGGCGATTACCGCCAAAGATACGGCAGAACCGTTTGATATGACCATCAACGCCAATGTGGCCGATCTGACAGGCACCACCAAAGGCACGTTCCTGGGTGTCGCCGCCATGGCCAATTTTGCCGAGGCGCTAAAGGCTGGGATGACCGCTGAAGGTGGCTTTGGCTACGGCAAAACCAGCTTTGATATGAATGTCACCGAAGCCAAGGGCCCGACCAAAATCACCGGTGTCGCAGACAGCGGCAATGTCACCTTCGGGATAGACAAAACCCGGCTTGCCTACGGTGTCGGTGGCAAAGGCATGGCAATCACGGTGTCCGGCCCGGAAATTCCGTTCCCCGAGGTGAAAGTGTCCTATGCCGAAGCTGCGTTCAACCTGCTGATGCCGGTGTCCAAATCTGACGTACCCGAGGATTTCGCGCTGTCCACACGGCTTGTCGATTTTGCCATTTCCGATGACATCTGGACCATGTTCGATCCCACAGGCAGCTTGCCGCATGATCCGGCAACCTTGATCATTGATACCAAGGGCAAGGCAAGACTGACCGTGGATATCACGGATGAAGCCGCGACAGCCGCTTTGGGCGATGCCCCCCCCGGCGAATTGCACGCGCTGGAACTGACCGAACTCACGGCAAAAGTGGCTGGCGCTGAGTTGACAGGGACAGGCGCGCTGACCTTTGACAATACCGATATGACAACCTTCGCAGGTATGCCGTTGCCCACAGGCAAAATTGACATGAAGCTGGTCGGTGCCAATGCGCTTTTGGATAAATTGATAGCAATGGGCTTGATCCCGGAAGATCAGGCAATGGGCTTTCGTATGATGGCGGGCATGTTTACCACGGTGGGCGAGGGGGAAGATACCCTGACCTCAACGCTGGAATTCAAGGAAAAAGGCTTTTTTGCCAACGGCCAGCGCCTGCAGTAAACACTGCCTGATACCCACAAAGGCCCCCGCAAAACCGGGGGCCTTTTGCATTTCTGGGCAAAGCAGCCTTGCACCCATCCCCGTCGCGGACTACCTCGACAACATCAGACTAAGGATCAATCCGATGACAGCAAGGCTACAACACCTGACCGAGGCTTTGCTGGATGCCGCCCTGCGTGCAGGGGCCGATGCCGCCGACGCACTGGCCATGGACGGCGCGTCGATCGGCATTGATCTGCGGGCAGGGGCCTTAGAAAAGGCCGAACGCGCCGAGGGCACCGATATGGGCCTGCGCGTGCTGATCGGCGGGCGGCAGGCCTGCGTTTCAGTGTCGGATACCGCTGCCACTACCATCGCCGCCGTGGCAGAACGCGCCGTCGCCATGGCGCGCGAAGCCCCCGAAGACCCCTATGTTGGCTTGGCCACGCCTGACCAGATCACCCGAGCATGGGACCTTGCGACCCTTGATCTGACAGATTCAACCCCCGAACCCAGCGCCGCAACTTTGGAAGATACCGCCCGCCGCGCCGAAGCTGCCGCCATGTCCGCCACTGGCATCACCCAAGTCGAAGCCTCTGCCAGCTATTGGCGCCGCGACATGCACCTGGCTGCGACCAACGGTTTTTCGGGCGGTTACGGGCGCACTGGCCATTCGGTCTCTGCGGTGGCCTTCACCGGCTCCGGCACAGGAATGGAACGCGATTGGGCCGCCGAAGGCCGCACCTATTTGGCCGAATTGCCAACGCCTGAGGACATCGGCCACCGCGCCGCATCCCGTGCCTTGGAACGCGTGGGGGCAACCAAACCCAAAACCGGCACATATTCTGTGGTCTATGACGAACGCGTCGCATCCTCGCTGATCGGCCACCTGCTGTCGGCCATCAACGGCAATGCCATCGCGCGCGGCGCGTCTTGGTTGCGGCATGCGATGGATACCCAAGTGCTGCCCGCAGGCCTGTCCCTGATGGAAGACCCGCACCGCCCCCGCATATCCGGCTCGCGCCCGTTTGATGCCGAAGGCCTGCCCACCGCAAAACGCACCATAGTTGACGCGGGCATCTTGCGCACTTGGACGCTGGACCTCGCCACCGCCCGCAAACTTGGCCTCACGTCCACCGCCAATGCCGCACGCGGGCCATCATCACCACCGTCGCCCTCCACCTCCAACATCGACCTGACCCAAGGCGTTCAGTCCCGCGCCGACCTGATCCGCGATATGGGCACCGGCTTTTTGATCACCTCGATGATCGGGTCCACCATCAACCCCACCACGGGCGATTATTCGCGCGGCGCATCCGGGTTCTGGGTGGAAAATGGCGAGATTCTGTATCCGGTTAACGAATGTACCATCGCTGGAAATTTGGCCGATATGTTAAAGCGGATCATCCCCGCCAATGACGCCCGCGCGCATCTGTCCATGCGGGTGCCCAGCCTGCTGGTCGAAGGCATGATCCTTGCCGGCGCATGATCTGGCCCTGCTGACCCATGCCGCCCGCGCCGCTGGCGGTATTGCCCTGCGGTACTGGCGGCAATCGCCAAAGGTGTGGGAAAAGCCGGACGGCACCGGTCCGGTGACCGAAGCCGACTTGGCCGTTAACACCATGCTGCGCGAAACCCTGCGCGCCGCCCGCCCCGAATACGGCTGGCTATCGGAAGAAGACGCAGACACAACCGCCCGCCTCACCACCACCCGTCAGTTCATCATCGACCCGATAGATGGCACGCGGGCGTTTATGGCAGGTGAGGAAACCTTCGCCCATTCGCTGGCCATCACTGAAAACGGCATACCCATCGCAGGCGTCGTCTACCTGCCCGCGCTGGACCGTCTGTACACCGCCACCCTTAACGGCCCTGCGTTAAAAGACGGCGAACCCATCCACGCCAGCCAGCAGAGCGAAATCGAAGGGGCAACGCTTCTGACTACGCCCCCCAACCTTGCACCGCAGCATTGGCCCGGCGGTGTGCCCGCCATCAAGCGCAGCTTTCGCACATCGCTTGCCTATCGGCTGTGCCTTGTTGCCGAAGGCCGCCATGACGGCATGCTCACCCTGCGCGATGCATGGGAATGGGATATTGCCGCAGGCGCGTTGATCGCAAGCCGCGCGGGTGCCACGGTCACAGACCGCCACAACCAACCGCTGCATTTCAATACCGAAAGCGCAAAAAGGCCGGGGGCACCGTCCTCATTATTCTGGCTGACGATGGCGGCATCGGTATCCAGCGTGAAAACGCCGTCCAGCTTGCTCATGCCTTGAAGCGATTCAGCGCCCGGCATGCCTGACATGCCGGATGTGGCGCTGGCGCCTTCATTGGCAAATGCAGGGGCTTTCACCCGCACGACACCACCTTGCCGCAGTTCAATTGCCACAAAGGGCAGGATCACTTCGGCATCCGTGTTGAACGGCCAAACAAAAGCATGATCCAATCTTCCCGTAACGGCATAATCGATCATGAATACACCGTCCCCTATATAATCGACTTTGCGATACCCGGCTTCCTTGGCCAAACTGGCGGCGATAGCCCGGTTTTTGACGTCCGCTTTCGCTTCTTTCTTCGCCATTTGTCGGGCGGTTTCAGCGGGATCGTCTTCCTCGTTCGCCTTGTCGCCCCCCTTGGTCATCATGCCCATCGGCCCGCTTTCGGGTTCAGCGCTGATCACTTCCCCCACATAGCTGAAGGAAAAGCTGCGATCGGCATTCACGATCAATGATGATGTGAATTTGCCGGGTGCCAGCACGCAACTGGCCAGCGCAAGCGGGAGCAAAATCAAGGCAGCAAAGCGCGCAAGCAGCATCTTTCATCTCTCCCCAAGATCAACCAGGGCTACGCTGATCTTTTAC
>JANOFE010000215.1:0-48729 GCA_031413495.1 Pseudorhodobacter sp.
GTTGCCCGGAAAATATCCCCCAGCCTTCACGCCCAAACTGCCCCCGGCCCGGTCGAGGCCCGACTTGAACCCATATTGCCGCCCTTCGCCCAAAGCCTCCCGCACTACGGGAAAATTATACGCATCACCCCGCGCCATGGCAGCAAAACAGGCCTCAATCGCGGCAAAGGCATCGGCGGGGGAAACCAATTCGGCGATCAAGCGTTCAGGAACGATCAGCATGGGAAATCCTAACATTCGGTAGGATGAGCAATACTGCCCATCCTTTGATGCACAGGTTCAATACGCTTTGCCACGTGCCGACACTGGCCAAACCACCTCAACCTTGCCGCCACGAACGCCAACATACCAATCATGCACATTGCAAGTCGGGTCACAGTGGCCGGGCACAAGGCGCAGCTTGTCGTTGACCTTCAGCACGCCGCCCAGATCTTCGACCACACCATGCTCGTCTGAACATTTGACATATTTCACATCCGTGCGCCCAAACACCACGGGCAGGCCGGAATCCACCGACTGCGCCTTTAGCCCGGCATCGACAATCGCCTTGTCTGCCTTGGCGTGGCTCATCACTGACGTCAGAATGAACAGCGCATTTTCCCATTCGCCTTGGTCAATCCGCTTGCCGTCCTTATCCAGAATGCGGCCGTAATCGGCATCCATAAACGCGTAAGACCCGCATTGCAGTTCGTTATAAACGCCTGATGTGGACTCGAAATAGTAGCTGCCAGTGCCGCCGCCGCCGACGATGTCACATTCAATTCCAGCCGCTTTCAGCGTATCCACTGCGTCCTTCACCTGCGCCACGGCGATCTCCAGCTTGGCCTTGCGATCCTCATACTTATCCATGTGCTGCATGGCACCCTGATAGGCCTGAATGCCCGCAAACTTCAGCCCCGGAGCCGCCTCCAGCGCCTGTGCCAAAGCCACCACGGCAGGCGTCGTCGTCACGCCACACCGACCGGCCCCGCAATCAATTTCAACCAGAACCTCAATCTCGGTGCCGTGCTTTACCGCCGCTGCTGACAGGTCTGCCACATTGGCCAGATCATCGACACAGCACAGCACCCGCGCGCCCAGTTTCGGCATCCGCGCCAGGCGGTCAATCTTGGCGGGATCACGCACTTGGTTGGATACCAGAACATCCTTGATGCCGCCGCGCGCGAAAACTTCGGCTTCCGAAACCTTCTGGCAGCACACGCCCACAGAACCGCCCAGCCGTTCCTGCAGCAATGCCACATCCACCGATTTATGCATCTTGCCATGCACCCGGTGGCGCATACCCTTGGATTTGGCGAAATCGCCCATCTTCTTGATATTACGCTCTAACGCGTCCAGATCCAGCACAAGGCACGGGGTCTGAATATCGGCCTCATTCATCCCCGGCAGGGCCGGAATATCATAGCCCACTTCCAGGCCTTCAAACGTCGCTGCTTTGTTCATGGTTGTCTCCTTCAGCCGTGAAACCACGGCAATGTGTCCAAATCGACGTTGCCGCCGGTGATTATCACGCCAACGCGGCGGCCCCGGAATACGTCGGGGTTCTTCAGAATTGTCGCCAAAGGCACCGCGCAGGACGGCTCAATCACGATCTTCATGCGCTTCCATGTGGTCTTCATAGCGTCAATAATCTCATCCTCAGTTGCGGTCAGAATATCGGTCACATGGTTTTTCACGAAATGCCATGTCAGGTCTTTCAACGGCACTTTCAACCCATCCGCCACCGTGACTGGCGCATCATCAGCAATGATATGGCCCGCCTTGAAACTGCGGTAAGCATCGTCCGCCTGTTCAGGCTCTGCCGCGTAAATCTTTACCCCCGGTGCAGTGCTGGAAACGGTCAGGCAAGTGCCCGAAATCATGCCGCCGCCACCAATTGGCGCCACCACGGCATCCAGCCCCGCAACCTGTTCCATCAACTCGCGCGAACAGGTCGCCTGCCCCGCAATCACCCTTGGGTCATTGTAGGGATGCACGAAATCCGCGCCGGACTTCGCCACCATTTCCGCAAAAACCGCTTCCCGGCTGCTGGTCGACGGCTCACATTCCACGATCACCCCGCCATAACCGCGCACCGCGTCTTTCTTTGCTTGCGGCGCGGTGCGCGGCATCACCACATTGCAGGCAATCCCGCGCCGCCCGGCCGCATAGCTTAAACTCAGTGCATGATTGCCCGACGAATGCGTGGCCACCCCGCGCGTCAGCTTATCATCCGCCAGCCCGAACACAGCATTACACGCACCGCGCACCTTGAACGCACCTGCCTTTTGAAAATTCTCACACTTAAAGAACAACTCGGCGCCGGTCAGGTCGTTCAGATAACTGGACGTCAACACAGGTGTGCGGTGAATATAAGGGCGTATCCGGTCATGCGCCGCGATTACATCGTCAAACGTTGGAATATACATCACGTCCCCTCAAACCACCAACAAGCGGTTTTTTCTTCGCCCAAATACTCATCTTATTCTGCCGCCACCCGTACCGGGATCGCCACAGACCCGCGATAATACTCTTGTGCCGCAGCCACCCCGGACCCCAGTTTCACCGGCCAGCCGAGATCAGCCATGCACATTTCCGCCGCAGCCAACCCCGCAAGCATCATCACATCCGTCAGCATCCCAAGATGGCCGATACGGAACACCTTGCCTGCAACCTCGCCCAGACCCACGCCGAAAGCCACATTGTATTTCGACGCTGCAATTGCCACCAGATCGGTGCCATTGCAGCCATCGGGCACGACGACCGCCGTCACCGTATCGGAATACAAGTCCGGCGATATCGCACAGGGGCGCATGCCCCAGGCCGCAATCGCCCGACGCACACCTTCCGCCAAGCGATGATGGCGGGCATAAACGGCATCCAGCCCTTCTTCTTCAAGCAATTCAATGGCATGTGACAACCCGGCGATCAAACCCACCGCTGGCGTATAGGGGTATCCGCCTGCCGCATATGACCGCATCATATCGCGAAAATCAAAAAACGTGCGCGGCAGCTTGGCGGTTTCCATCGCAGCCAGCGCCTTAGGGCTAACCCCCAAAATCGCCAGACCAACCGGCAGCATGAACCCCTTCTGGCTGCCCGCAATGGCAATATCCACACCCCAACCCGCCACATCAAATGGCATCGACCCGATGGAGGATACGCCGTCGACAAACAGCATCGCCGGGTGCTTGGCCGCATCCATCGCGCGCCTGATGCCCGCAATATCGCTGCGCACACCGGTTGCCGTTTCATTGTGCGTGCCCAAAACCACCTTGATTTTGTGCCCAGTATCCGCCCGCAACGCGGCTTCTATCGCCGCAATTGGTGCGCCCTGCCCCCATGGCGTCTCAATAATCTGCACATCCAAGCCATGCCGCTGACACATATCAATCCAGCGATGACTGAACATGCCAAAACGCGGTGCCAAAACCGTATCACCGGGCGACAATGTATTGCTGATCGCCGCTTCCCACCCCCCGGTACCGGTGGAAGGCAGCAAAATAACCTCGCCCTCGGTCATTTTCAAAATCCGACGCACCCCTGCCACAGCGGGTTTAAAAATTTTGGCAAACGCAGGCGAGCGGTGATCCAGCGTCGCTACGTCACACGCTTTGCGAATGCTGTCGGGAATATTGGTCGGGCCGGGAATGAAAACGGGGTTCTGGCTGGACATGGAACGTGCCTTTCGATCAGGGCCAACTATAATCCTGATCAGATTACGCCACACTCGACCACTTCACAATTTTTTCGAAATATTTTTTCATTTTAGAAAATGATCTTTGTTTCCTTGCATTATCAGGGGTTCTGGGTTTTTCGTTATTTATGAAATATTTTTTCATTGCGAAGGATGAAAGATCGCGAATGGCAAAATCAACCGAATCCCGCCCCCGTGGCCGCCCCAAAGCTTTCCATGACACCACAGATCAAAACACCGTCCAATCGCTGGATCGGGCGATGATCTTGCTGGATGTCCTGTCGCACAGCGCCGGGCTTACCCTGTCAGACCTTTCCCAACAAACCGGACAGGCTGCCGCCACCGTTTACCGCGCCCTGATCACTCTGCAGGCGCATGGTATGGTCGAGGTCGAAGAAAAGGGCCAGCTTTGGCATGTGGGCGGGGGGGCGTTTCGCGTAGGCTCGGCGTTCCTGCGTCGCACCAAGGTGGTGGAACGTGCACGCGGGCCAATGGATGCCCTGATGCGCGCCACAGGTGAGACGGCAAATCTGGGTGTCGAATCCGGCGATGAGGTGCTGTTTCTTAGCCAAGTTGAAACTACTGAGGCGATCCGCGCCTTTTTTCCGCCCGGCACCAAAGGGCCAATGCATGTGTCAGGCATCGGCAAGGCGCTGCTTGCTTGGTATCCACCGGAACGGGTGCAAGGCATCATCGCGCGACAGGGGCTGCCAAAGTTCACCTCGCTGTCGATAACCTCTGAACTCAGCCTTTTGCGCGACCTTGCCCACACCCGCCAGCGCGGATATTCGATAGATGATCAGGAACGCGCGACTGGCATGCGCTGCATCGCCGCGCCAATCTTTAACGCATACGGCGAACCTGTCGCAGGCCTGTCCGTCTCTGGCCCGGCGTTCCGCATCAATCTTTCCGATGCCGCAAAGATTGGCCAAGCGGTCCGCGATGCAGCAAACTCCGTCACCCAAGCAACGGGGGGCGAATTACCACGCTGATCCGCCACCAAGCTCGTCTTCAATGTGCGCGCGAATGATCATATCGAAACTTGCTTCCGCTTCAAACCCAAGCGCAATCGCCCGCGCCGCATCAAACCGTTGCGGCCAACCTGCCACAATCCGTGCAATTGTCGGGTCAGCCCGTGTTGAGATCAATGAAACCACCTTGTCCCCCGCAGCCCTGCGCAATGCCTCTATCTGGTCTGCCACAGTGCAACTTAACCCCGGCAAGGTCAGAGTTCTGCGCGCGCCAAGCACCGCCAGATCCATCGCTGCCGCGCGGGTCAGGAACGCCACCGCTGCCCTTGGTGATGCAAACCAGTGTCGCACAGTATCTTCCACCGGCAGCACGGCAGGCAAACCTACCAATGGTTCACGTATAATATTGGAAAAGAATCCAGACGCCGCCGCATTGGGTAAACCGGGCCGCACGCAGACCGTCGGCATCCGCAATGCCACCCCGTCAACAAACCCGCGCCGGGAATAGTCACTTAGCAACAACTCGCCCATCGCCTTTTGCGTGCCATAACTGGTCAAAGGCGTGGTGAAATAATCATCGGCAATTACATCCGGAAACGGCGCACCAAACACCGCGATGGAAGAGGTGAAAATGATCTTCGGGCAATGCCCCGCTTCGCGCGCGGCCTCAAGCAGATACCGCGTGCCGTCCAGATTAATCCGGTATCCCTTGTCAAAATCCCGTTCTGCTTCACCCGATACCACGGCCGCCAGATGAAAGATCAGGTCTGGTTTTTGCTGCATAAATTGGGCCGCCACTCCGGGGACGGACAGGTCACAAGCGACTGTTTCAACAGAAAAATCGGCGGCCAAAGGTGCGCAAGGCATCATGTCAGCGCGGGTAAGATGGGCAATTTCCTGCCCACCAATTGCCCCGTCCTGCACCAGCCGGGCAATCAGTTTTGCACCCAGCATGCCGCCCGCGCCAATCACCAGAATGCGCATCTCTGCCCCCTATCTTAGAAAGACACGCTAGGGGGCAGCAAATTTATCCTCAAGCCCAATTGTTGTCAGGCAGTTGTTTGCAAAGTTGCGGCCTTGGCATGCAGATGCGCCACCAATTCCGCAGCCAAACCCAGCTTACCTGCCAGAGACGCAAGATAAGTTGCCTCTGCTGTGCCATTTGGGTCCACCACCAACAGCGATGCCGCATAAAGCTGCACACCATCTTCTGGTTGCTCTGCCAGGGCCGCAATCCGCCCCGCGTCGACAGGCGCATCCAGTTCGGCCGTAATCATCGCCGTCGCCGCAGCACCCAGACCAAGCGCACCAAGCTGTGCATCAATGCGGCCACGTTCTGCCACCGTGACATGCCCGTCTGCCTTGGCCGCCGAAACCATCGCCTGCAACAACCGCGCTGCCAGATTGTCAGCCTTATCCGCGTCTATCGGGTTAAAGGCCGTACCATCCGGAGCCGCCACGACATCACCGCCTGCATCTGCCGACTTGCCCGCCATCCAATCTTCCCACGCCTTGTAAGCCAGCCCGCCGATCATGGCCATGCCGCCCACCTGCACACCCGTGCCAATCAACCGCCGCGCGTTCCCGCTCAGCAAAACACCCAAAAGCCCACCGGCAATGGCCCCTTTGGCCAGCGTGGATTGATCATTCCACGCCTCCTTGGCTTTGGCCGCCAAATCGCCCAGACCTGAACCCACCCCTGCGCCCGAGGCCATCTCGCGGGCCGATCCCATCAGGCTATCCAACACTGATTTCGCGTCTTTCATGGCAAACCCCCTAAATTGCAAAATCCGCAGCCGATCACAGTTGGATCGGCCCTAGGCCAGCCAAACCTTCACCGACTGGCGCAACAATGCGATGTCAGTTTTGCGACCAGCACCTGCAAAAGCGGCATTGCGCCGACTGTCAGTGATTTTGGCGGAAAAAGTGGTGGCGAGGGGGGGACTCGAACCCCCGACCCCGCGATTATGAGTCGCGTGCTCTAACCAGCTGAGCTACCTAGCCATCCGAGCGGGTGGGTAGTGGACACGCCTGCAAGCGTCAAGCGGAAAACGCCAAGTCACGCCTTTGCCCCATGTGCCACACGCGGGCGACCAGATGCTGTGGCCGTCAATGTCGCCTCGATGAACATCGCACGGCCCTCAACCGTCGCTTCGCGAATGTCGCGGGCCGTGGAAATGCGCAGATCTTCGGCCCCGGCGGCGCGGGCACGGGTGGTGGCCTCGGCGATCAGGGCAGCCTCCATCGCACTTAACGCAGCGTCACGTTCGGTGAATTTCACCAAACCATCGGCAAAATGCGCAACAAACCGCCCTTCGCCGGGGCTTGTGACCAACCCCGTGGCACGCTGCGACACTTGCCCTACAACCGCCCCGATGGCATTTGCCACCCCTGCGTGTTGCGGCAAAATCATCTGGCACCCCAGCCTTTCCCCCACCGCGCCATAGTAAGACGGCGCCGATGCCCCCAGCCCGATCACCGGCACGCCCAGACGAGCCGTCAATTCCACGACGCCTTTATACGCTGACAGACCGGCCTTCAGCAACGGATGCCGCGCCAACCCTTCCGGCTGCTCCCCCGCAAACGCCGTATCTTCACCAAACGCCGCTTCCAGCAGGCAATCCACCGTCTGTGCCGTCAACTGATCAACGATTGCCTGCGCCAATGTCGCCGCATCCGGCGCAAACCGGTCACCACGGCCGGTGCGGCGGCGTGCCAACAGCCGAACCGCCTTTTCCGCCGCCGCCCCATCCCAGGCATCCAACCGGCCCAGAACGTGGCTTGCGTCTGACGGGGTGACGCCTGCAACCATCACCAACCCACGGGCGACCAGCCGTTCAAGGGCAGCAAATTCCAGCCGTGATGTCAGCGCTGCAGCCAGCGGCATCGGATGCGTAATCCGCGCTAAAACCTGCGCCTCACGCGGCGATATTCCCGCTGTTTGCCCCTGCATTGGCACCACAAACCGCCCGTCATGTTCACCCACCACATCCGACGCCAGTGCCTTATCCAGCGCCGCATGCACCCAAGGCCCATGCTCCTGCGCCAGCAGCGATACCGGGATCATCCGGCGCGGCCCAAGGCGCAGACCGCCGTCCAACCCTTCGGTGATCAGATGCACCTCACTATCGCCGCCAAGCCCAGTGGTGCGCATCGCCACTGCCTCAACCATGGTGCGAAAACCGCCCACCCGCGCGCCGTGCGGATCAATTTCCGGCAAGCCATCCCGCAAAAGCGCCACATCGGTGGTGGTGCCGCCAATATCTGATACCAGCGCATCCATCGCCCCGGTTAACCAACGCGCCCCCACAATGCTGGCCGCGGGGCCAGAAAGGATCGTCTCAATCGGGCGTTCCCGCACCATGGCGGCTGAAATCAACGCGCCATCACCACGCACCACCATCAGGGGGGCCTCAATGCCGATGCTGGCCAAATGACGCTCGCTTGCCGCCACCAACCGCTCGATCATCCCGATCAGCCGCGCGTTCAACACCGCCGTCAGTGCGCGCTTTGGCCCGTTCAGGTTAGCCGACAATTCATGGCTGCAGGTCACAGGCCGCCCCGATACCCGCCGGATCAGATCGCGCGCCGCAACCTCATGCGCCGGGTTGCGGGTGGCAAAATGCGCGGCTACCGCAAAACCCATAACGGCCGGGCCAACCTCGGCAACCGCCGCCTCCAGCCTTGCCAAATCCAACGCCGCCTTTTCGCTGCCGGTGTGGTTATGCCCCCCGTCAATCCGAATGACCGGATCACCCTTCAGGGCCTCGGTCAGACCGCCCCGATCCAGATCACCGGCATCAAACCCGATGAACACAAGCGCCACCCGGCCGCCCTGCCCTTCGACCAGCGCATTGGTGGCCAGTGTGGTCGACAAAGACACCAAGGCCACATCGCCCGCCGCAATACCTGCGTCAAGCAGTGCCGCATCCACCGCCCGCCCGATCCCCAAGGCCAGATCAGCGCGCGTCGTCAGCGATTTTGCCGTCCCGATCACGCGGTCAGCGACATCATCCAAAATCACCGCATCAGTATAGGTGCCGCCCGTATCGACACCCAGAAAATACGCCATATTTGCCCCCAACTGCGGCTTTGCCAGTGCCCTGTCTATGGCAAAGCAACACGGCAAGGTCACGCTCAAAGCGACGATTGATGTCGCCAAATACCCGTCAAGCCGATGCTTTTGGCACAGTTTCCCGCATTTTTCGGCGAAATGCTGGCGGAATATTCAAGGCATCGCGGTACTTCGCCACTGTCCTGCGGGCAATATCGGCTCCGCCCTGCGACAGCGCCGTCGCCAAGGCGTCATCCGACAGGGGCTTTGCGCGGTTCTCGCCCGCCACCAGCCGCGCCAATCTATCGCGCAAAGTGGCGGCTGACACATCGCCACCCATCGACCCCGAAAACAACGCCTTCAGCCACCATGTGCCGCGCGGCGTATCAATGCTGGTGCCGGCAACCACCCGGCTGACGGTGCTTTCGTGTAGATCAAGCGCCAGTGCCACATCGCCCATCGTCAGCGGTGAAATGGCCCCGATACCGTGATCCAGCGCCGCCACCTGCCGGCGCATCACCTCGGCCCCGACCGCCAGCAGCGTGGTGTTGCGCGCTGCCACCATCCGCGCCACCGATTGCGCCGCTGACCATGCCGTTTTGGTCGCAGGATCGCGCATGCCTGCTGCGGGCTTATCCAAACGCACCGCTGGCAGGGCAGACCGGTTCAACGCAACCTCCCAGCCATTTGGCCCCCGCTTGGCGATCAAATCCGGCTCTCTTACCGGCGCCGCCCCTTGGGCAAATTGCGCGCCGGGTTTCGGGTCCATCGCCCGAATAGCGCGCAGCCGGGCCAAAATTTCGCCCTCTGAAACGCCGCAAACCTTCGCAAGCCGGGCAAAATCACCGCGCGCCACGACATCCAAATTGTCCAGCATCACACCAAGCACCGTGTCCAACACCCCCGCTTCGCGCGCCTGCAACCGCAGACACTCCGCCAAGTTCTGCGCAAACAGCCCGGTAGGCTCGATCCCCTGCAACTTGTGCAAAACCGCCGTGGCCTCGGCCATGCTCGCCTTTGCCTGCGCGGCCAAGACAGACAGGGGCACGCCAAGCCAACCGCTCGGCTCTACTGCCTCGGCCAACACCAACGCAATCTGGCGCGCCCGACCACCGGGGAACAGGCGGTCCACCTCGGCCATCACATGCGCAATCAGACTGGGGGCCGGGGCTTGATCGCGATCCTCGGTTGGCCGTTCCCCACCCATCCCAAGCGCCCCGGTCCAGCGCGGCAACCAATCCACTACAGCCGGGCGGTCCAGCGCCAAATACGGGTTTTCTGCGGCATGTTCTTCCAGATACCGCGTCAGCCCCGCCGCATCGGTGCGCAGCATCTTGATGGATGCAAGCAGCCCCGTCGTCAAAGACAAGCTTTGCGTCTGCGTAACACTTAATCGTTGGCGCGATTTCATACGCCAAAACCTATCGCCGCCCCCGGCCCCGCGCAACCAGACTTTGCTGGCTCTCGCCTTCCCCTACATCTGCCGCTATGCCTGCGCCTAAACCCAAAGGACGAAATTCCCATGCAGCAGATGCCGCTGCCCGCCGTTGCCGATCTGGTCCTCATCGGGGGTGGGCATGCGCATGCGCTGGTCTTGCGGATGTGGGGCATGGCGCCGATGCCCGGCGTGCGCCTGACCCTGATCAACCCCGCACCCGTTGCCCCCTATACCGGCATGCTGCCCGGCTATATCGCGGGCGACTATTGCCGCGAAGACATGATGATTGATCTGGTCCGCCTGTGCCGCTTTGCCGGCGCGCGTCTTATCCTTGATCACGCTGCAAGCATCGACCCCAGCGCAAAGCGCATCCCGTTGGGCAACCGCCCCGACATCAGCTATGACGCGGCCTCGATCGACACCGGTATCACGTCAGATCTGCCCGCCATCCCCGGCTTCAACGACCACGCCTATGCCGCCAAACCCCTCGGCGCTTACGCCGCTGAGTGGGAAAATTTTCTCATCAACCCGCCGCCAAACCCCCAGATTGTGATCATCGGCGCGGGTATCGGCGGGGCCGAACTTGCGATGGCAAGCCTGCACCGCCTGCGCGCCTTGGGCACCCAACCCCGCGTCACCCTGATCGACCAAAACGCCGACATGCTGCGCGGGCTGGGTAGCACAGCACGGGCTTTGACCCTCGCAAAACTTCGCGAAATGGGCGTAACCTTGCTGCCCTCAACCGAACTTACCCATATCAACGCCACATCCGTCACACTGCAAAACGGCCAATCCCTGGCCTCAGATTTCACGCTGTCTGTCGCCACCGCCCGGCCGCAAAATTGGCTGCGCGACACCGGGCTTTCCCTGACCAACGGCTACCTCACCCTCAACCCCAGTTTACAAACCTCAAACCCCGCCATCTTCGCCGCTGGCGACTGCGCGCACCTTGCCCATGCGCCGCGCGCGAAAGCAGGCGTCTTTGCCGTCCGCGCCGCACCGGTCCTTTTGCACAACCTGCGCGCCACCCTCTCTGGCCAACCACTGCGCAGATTTCACCCGCAACGCGATTACCTCAAACTCATCTCGACGGGATCAAAATCCGCCATCGCGGACCGGTCTGGCCTGGCGCTGCAAGGCACGTGGCTTTGGCGCTGGAAACACCGCATCGACGCCAAATTTATGGCAAAATTCACCACATACCCCGCCATGCCCATGGCCCCAACACCCCAGAACGCTGCCCTTGGCCTTTCCGATCTCCTCGCCCAAAAACCGCTGTGCGGTGGCTGCGGCGCAAAAGTCGCCCCCACAGACCTGACCACCGCCCTCGCCAACCTGCCCGTGCCGAAACGCCCCGATGTAATATCTGGCCCCGGCGATGATGCTGCCATTCTGCACCATGGCAAAGGCCTGCAGGTTATCACCACAGACCACCTGCGCGCCTTCACACATGATCCCTACCTGATGGCCAAAATCACCGCGACGCATGCGTTGGGTGACATCTGGGCCATGGGGGCGGCCCCCCAAGTTGCCCTCGCCCAGATCACCCTGCCGCCGCTTAGCCCCGCTCTGCAAACCGAAACCCTCCGCCAGATCATGGCCGGAGCGTCCGAGGTTATCACCGCCGCCGGGGCCGATCTTGTCGGCGGCCACACCTCGCAGGGGGCAGAGCTGACCATCGGCTTTACCATCACCGGCCTTACCGCCCGGGCTATTACCAAAGCAGGGGCTAAACCCGGCGCAAAATTGATCCTCACCAAACCGCTCGGCATCGGCACCATCCTCGCGGCTGAGATGGCCAATACCAGACTACCGGGCGCGCTGTTGGGCGAAATCGTGGCCAACGCCTTCACCCATATGCTGCACCCCTTAAATCACGCAGCAAAAATCCTTGCTCCCCACGCACAAGCCATGACCGATGTCACTGGCTTTGGCCTCGCGGGCCACCTCTTCGAAATTCTGCAAGCCTCACATTGCGCGGCAACCCTGTCGCTCGCTGCAATCCCGCTGCTGCCGGGCGCTGAACATCTGGCCGCCGCAGGCCATGCCTCCAGCCTCGCCCCCGCCAACCGTGCAGCCACAGCGCCCTACATGCACCTCACCGAAAGCCCCGCCGCCGCCCTGCTGTTTGATCCGCAAACCGCAGGTGGCCTTCTTGCCGCCGTTCCCGCAGATCAGGCTGATGCACTCATCCAAGCCTTAGGCGGCCATGCCACCATCATCGGCACAATCACCAAAGGCCCGCCGATGATCCATGTCACCTGAACCCTGCCAACTTCATCTGTTCTGAAATATCCGCGCCGCAGGCCATGCCGTTCAGCGCACAAGACCCATCAAAGCCGACGCAACCCGCGCCGCTATTCCCGGTAACGCATCAGCGCCCAAATCATCAACGGCGATCTCAACTCCGGCCCGCACCATGCGCGCGCGGTGCCGCTCATAGCGCGGGTCATAGTGGGCTTGCATCAAATCCGCCGCCAAGGCTTCAAAATCCCCCGCCGCAGCCAGCGCATGCCACCCCTCGATCACCTCAGCCGCATGCATGGGCCGCAACAGGTCAATCAACGCCGCCAGCCGCATGCCGTCCGCCGACACATCGCCATAAGCCCGCGCCAGATACGCTGCCCGTGCTTGCAAAGGTGCCACAATCGCCACCCTCGGTGCTGCCACCATGGCCTTCCACAATCCCGGCGGCAAACGACAATTCCCTACCTTGGAGCTTTCCGCCTCTACCACCACCACGCGCGTCGGGTCCAACCCCGCCATCGCCATCGCCAGCGCACCCTCAAATCCCCGCTGCGCCGGCTGCCCCCCCGGCATGGCCCCGAACAAAGACCCGCGATGCCGCGCCAATCCCTCCAGATCAAGCACTTGCACGCCCAACCCCGGCAGCAGGGTCAGGATATCGGTTTTGGCTGTCCCGGTATTGCCGTCCAACACCACCACAGGGCAGGGAAACGGCTGGTCATACAAAGCGTCCACCACCAAACCGCGCCACGCCTTATAACCGCCCGCTAGGGTTTCCACCCGCCAACCGATCTGCGCCAATATCGTCGCAAACGACCCCGACCTTTGCCCGCCACGCCAGCAATAAACCAACGGCCGCCAGCCGCCCGGCTTATCCGCCAAAGGCCCCTGCAAATGGCGGCTGGCGTTCTTTGCAACCAACGCGGCCCCCACCTTGCGGGCGGTAAACGGGCTGACTTGCTTGTAAATCGTGCCCACCTCTGCCCGCTCCGCGTCATCCAACACGGGCAGGCTGATCGCCCCCGGCAGATGATCCTCCGCCCATTCCGCAGGCGCGCGCACGTCGATAATGTCGTCAAAGCCAAGCGTGGCCAGCTGCGTCAAAGAGGTAAGGGTAATTGCCATTCCCACCTTCTACGACCGACACCGCAGCACCGCAATCAGAACCCCGCCACCAACCGCCCCAGCAAACGATCCAGCATCGCCTCACACCGCGCCAATTGATCAACCTCGATATATTCATCCGGCGTATGGCCCTGCGCCATGTTCCCCGGCCCGCAAATTACGGTGGGCACCCCCAACCGCAGCGCAAACATGCCACCTTCCGTGCCATACGGCACCTTGATCGTGGCATTGCCACCGACCAACCCCTTGGCAAAAGCCACCACATCGGCATCGGGCGAGGTGCCAAGCCCCGGATAATCCCACAGCCGTTCCACCACAATCGCCGCCTCGGGGAACGCCGCCCGATAGCGGGCCACAATCGCCTCAGCCGCCGCCTCCAGCCGGGCAATCAAAACACCCGTATCCTCCCCCGCCAAAGACCGGATTTCAAAGTCCAAGCTACAGGTTTTCGGCACAATGTTCACCTGTACCCCACCGTTAAATTTGCCCACATGCAGGGTGGTGTAGGGCACGTCATAATCCGCATCCCGCAGCCCCGTTGCCACCATGTCCGCCTGCAAATCCCGCACAGCACCCAGAAACTCCGCCCCCAGATGCAGCGCGTTCAACGCCAGCGGCGCCATCGCCGAATGCATCTCACGCCCGGTGCAAGTGGCGCGAAGTGCGATCTTGCCCTTATGCCCGGTGGCCACCTGCATCGACGTAGGTTCCCCCACCAGACACATCCGCGCCTGCACCGGCCAACCCGCCATCACCGCCAGCATCGACCCCACCCCTTGGCAGCCGATTTCCTCGTCATGGCTTAACGCCAGTATCACCGGCACCTTCAAATCCAATGCCTTGGCCCGCAAAACGGCAGCAATAGCACAGGCAACAAACCCCTTCATATCGGTCACACCGCGCCCATAGAACCGCCCGTCCCCGTCGGTCAGCGCAAAAGGGGCCTTCGACCAAACCTGCCCCTCCACGGGCACCACATCAACATGGCCTGACAGGATTACTCCCGGCACATCTGCTGGCCCCACAATAGCATAGAGATTGGCCTTCTGCCCGGTCGCATCCGGGATCAGCGTGCTGTCAATTCCCGCCTCGGCCAAAAGCCCCTGCACATAGCCCAGCAGATCAAGGTTTGACTTGGCACTTACCGTGTCAAAGCCAATCAGCCGTTCAAGAATTGGTCGCATCTGCATCGGAGGCCTCCAGTCGTGCCATAGCAAAGCGCAATTCCAATTCCGGCGAAACCCCCTATTCAAACCTGCTACCTGCTGCCAGACAGGGGATTCGCAACCTGCAGGTATCCGATGCCCCTTCGACTTTGCCTTATCTTGCTTTGCGCCTTGGCGTTGCCGGCCACCGCACAGGACCAACCCGCGCCAAACTTTGCCGCCGAAGGGCAGGGCCTACCGGGTGGGGTCGCGCGGGTCGCCTTTGCGCAGCACCTTTACGCGCTTGGCCTTGCCAACAAAGATGCGCTGACCGTGCTGAACGCGGCCCGCCTTGCCGCATCTGTAACGCTAAACGATACGCCACGTGCGCATGAAACCACCGGCGATCCCGCCGAAATTGCAGCCGTTGCTGCCATGTCACCCGCCCAGATGTTTGACAGCGCCGCCTCGCTCGCAGCACAGGACGAGGGCTTGCTTGACCTGATAGATGCGTCAAAGCGCGAGGCAGCATTTACCCCGATCATCAGTGTCGTCAGCACCGAAAGCACCCTTGCCGCAGCGCAGACCGATGCTTGGCCTTTATCATTCTTTGGCGGAACGCTGGCCGAACTCGCCATTTTGGGCGGCCTGTCCGGCACCCTTGATCTGCAGGTTACCGATGAAAACGGCAATCTCGTGTGCAAAGGCGCCGGCGCATCCGCCGTGGCCTATTGCGGCTTTTATCCGGTGGCGAACGGCACCTTTATTGTCAGCGTCACCAACAGCGCCAGCGCAGCAATCACCTACCAATTGCTCACCAACTGATCACCACGAACCACGGTTTTGCAACCCTCTTGCTGCGCAGCATTGCCGCAGCACTCCTGAAAATGCTGCGCAGCATGAATTTCAATGCTGCGCAGCGACGCGTTGAAATAAAAGGATAATCCTATTCCTCGGCGCGCAACACCTGCGCGGGCCGAACCATCAGCGGCGGCAGCGCAAAACCAAGCCCCGCCAGCAGCGTGGCAAGGATCCCCGCCAGCACGATCCCGATGGCGGATACCGGCTCAAATGCATAATCCGCCTCCATCACAAAGGTCATCACCGCCCAGCCCGACACACCACCCACGGCAATCGCCACCACACCCGCCGCCGCCCCCAGCAGCGCCGACCGCAGCGCAAAACTGCCCAAAATCCGCGCCCGCGTGGCCCCAAGCACTTTTAGCACTGCCGCCTCCTGCATACGGCCCCGCACCCCCGCTGCCGCCGCCCCGATCAGCACCACAAAACCCGTAAGCAAGCTTGCCCCCGCCGCCCAGGCCGTGGCAGTGGCAATGGCCGTCAAAGCCTCTGTCACCCGGTCAATGGCGTCGCGCACGCGGATGGCGGTGATATTGGGGTAAGCGCTTGCCAGATCCCGCAAAATGGGCCCCTCCGCCGCCTCGGTTGCATAAACGGTCGAGATAAAGCTGTGCGGCGCACCGTTCAGGGCGGCAGGGTTCATCGACATCACAAAGCCCATGCCAGCGGTCGAAAAATCGACCTCGCGGAATGATGTGATGGTGGCCTCAATATCGCGGCCCAGAATATTGACCGTGATCGTATCGCCCAGTTGCAAGCCAATTTCCTCGGCTTCTTCCGCCGCAAAGGATATCTGCGCAGGCCCCGTATAGCCCGCTGGCCACCACGCCCCTGCCGTGATCTTTGCATTGTCCGGCAGTGCATCGGAATAGGTAAGCCCCCGATCGCCCTGCACCACCCAATGGTTGCCCGCCACATCGCGCGCAGGCTTGCCATTGATCAAAGAAATGATCCCGCGCAGCATCGGCGCGCTTTCCACTTTGCTGACAGCCGGGTCATCCGCCAACCGCGCCAAGAACCCATCTATCTGATCTTGCTGGATATCCACAAAGAAATAGCTTGGCGCGCGCGCAGGCAAATCGCGGTCAATGGCAGACCGCAAATTGCTGTCAATCTGCCCCACAGCCGCCAGAACCGACAGGCCAAGCCCAAGTGACAAGACCACCGACATCGCTTCTTCGCGAGGGCCCCCAATCGCACCCAGCGCCAGCCGCAACCCGGTGCGCCCGCGCACAAAGCTTTTGCGCGCCGCCCAGCGGGCCAGACGCCGCAGGCCCAATGCCGCAAGCGCCAGCAAGATCAGCGCCCCCACCACGCCCCCCGATGTGCCTGCCGCCAGATTGGCAGACCCCGAAAACAGCATCGCCCCGCCCACCAGCGCCACGACCAAAATACCGATTGCGACCCAGTGCCAAAGCCCCGGCCAGCCCGCATTGCCCGCCCCCCGGTACAGCGCCGCCGCCCGCACCCCTTGGCTGCGCGCCAGTGGCCACAGCGTGAACAGAAACGCCGTGATGACGCCGTAAAATGCCGCTTCCAGTAGCGGGGCGGGATATAGCCCAAACGCCACCGGAAACGGCAATGCCGCCGTGATCAGAGGTGCCGCGAGCAAAGGCACGCCTGCCCCGATGATAAGCCCAATCAGCACGCCAAGGCCCGACAAAACGGCAATCTGTATCAGATATACTTGAAAAATCGTCTGCCCCTCGGCCCCCAGCGTTTTCAGCGTGGCAATCGTCGCAACCTTGCCCTCCAAATAGGCCCGCACCGCCGCCGAAACGCCAACGCCGCCCACGGCCAGCCCCGAAAGCCCGACCAAAATCAAAAACGACCCAATCCGTTCGACAAACCGCTCCACCCCCGGTGCGGCCCGCCTGCTATCGGCCCAGCGCAGCCCGGTATCGCGAAACTTAGCCTCGGTTGCCGCCTCCAAGCCGTCCAAATCGGCCCCATCGGGCAGATCAAGGCGGTACGCCGTATCATACAACGTTCCCGCCGCGATCAACCCTGATTTCGCCAATCCCGTGGTCAGCACAATCGTGCGCGGCCCAAGCGAAAAGCCCCCGGTCGCACTGTCAGGCTCCCGCAGCAGCACCGCGCCCAACCGGAAGTCCTGCAAACCCAGCCTGAAACTATCGCCAATGGTCAACCCCAGCCTGTCCACCAACACCCGGTCCATCACCGCACCCGGCATGCCGCCCGCCGGGGCCAGCGCCTCGGCCAACGGCACCGCAGGCTCCAACACCACCGTCCCTGTCAACGGATAGGCGTCGTCCACGCCTTTCACCTGCGTCAGCGCACGGTTGTCATCCCCCACCAGTACCATAGACCTAAAATCCACGATTTCAGACACTTGCGTCGCAATTGTCGCCATATAAGCGCGCTCATCGTCGGTGGCAAACCGGTAGGTGATCGCCATTTCGGCATCCCCCCCCAACAACACGGCTCCCTGTTCGCTCAACCCCGCCTCGATGGCACTTCGCACCATGCCGACGCCTGCAATCGCCGCCACGCCCAGCGCCAGACAGGCCAGAAACACACGAAATCCGGCCAATCCGCCGCGCAATTCACGCCGCGCAATGCGGGCAGCTAACAAAAGGCTCATACCATGCCCTCGCCCACAATCAGCCCGTCCGCCAACCGCACCACCCGGTCACAGCGCGCCGCCAGTTCCGGCGCATGCGTCACCAACACCAGGGTCGCACCATGCCGATCGCGCAGCCCAAACAGCAAATCCATGATGGCAGCCCCGTTCACCCCGTCCAGATTTCCTGTCGGTTCATCGGCCAGCAAAATCGCGGGCCGTGGTGCCGCCGCCCGCGCCAGCGCCACACGCTGTTGCTCGCCGCCCGACATCTGGCGCGGGAAATGTTCCATCCGCCCGCCCAACCCCACCGCCTGTAATTCCGCAGTCGCCCGCGCAAAGGCATCGCCAACGCCCGCCAATTCCATCGGCAGTGCCACATTTTCCAGCGCGGTCATCGTCGGGATCAGGTGGAAAGATTGAAACACCACCCCCATATTCCCCCTACGAAAACGTGCGAGGCCGTCTTCATTCATCGCTGTAAGATCGGCGCCGAGTGCCGTAACCTCGCCCGAGGTGGCCCGTTCCAGCCCGCCCATCAACATCAGGAGCGACGATTTGCCAGACCCCGACGGCCCGACCAGCCCCACCGTTTCACCGCGTGCCACATCCAGCGTAATGCCGCGCAGAATTTCCACCATCCCGGCATTGCCTGCCAGCGTCAGCGCCACATCCTTCAGCGCCAGTATCGTACCCGTCATTGCAAATGCCCTTTGGTCTTGCCTCACCCTTGGATATGGCGCGATGCGCGCAATCCGCAATGCGGCGATTGCATTCATCCTTTGCGTCTCACCAACATTTGCGGAAAAACTGACACTTGTGGCCCTTGGCGACAGCCTGACCCAAGGCTATGGCCTGCCAAAGGCCGATGGGTTTGTACCGCAAATGCAGGCATGGCTTGATGCAAACGGGGCCGATGTCACCGTCATTAACGCCGGCGTGTCTGGCGATACCACCGCAGGCGGCCTGTCGCGCCTTGATTGGACACTGACACCCGATGTGGACGCGATGATCATCAACCTTGGCGGCAATGATATGCTGCGCGGCATTGATCCTTCCGCCAGCCGCGCCAATCTGGATGCGATGCTGACCAAAGCGCAAAGCCTTGGCCTGCCGGTTCTGCTGGTGGGCCTGCGCGCGCCCGGCAACTACGGGCCGGATTTCAAGGCAGATTTTGACGCGATGTATCCAGATCTTGGCGCGAAATTCAAAGTCGATGTCACCGACAACTATTTCATCCCGCTGATTGATCAGGCCACCAAACGCCTGTCGCCCGACCTGATGCAGGCAGACGGCATTCACCCCAATGCGAAGGGTGTGACGCTGCTGGTGCGGGGGTTGGGGCCGCGGGTGCTCGATCTGCTGGCAAAGGTGGGTAAATGACGCTTGTTGCCGATCTTGCCGCCGCCCTTGGCGCCTCAAATGTGCTGACCGGCGCAGATACAGCCCGCTTTGCCAAGGATTGGACTGGTAAATTCACGTCCAACCCCGTGGCCGTCGCCCGACCTGGCACCACCGCTGAAGTCTCCAAAACCCTGCGCATCGCCGCCCAATACAACACCCCCGTCATCCCGGTATCCGGCCTGACAGGTATCGTCGGCGGAGCGATGACAGACGGCGGCCTGATGCTGTCCGTAGAGCGTATGAACCGCATCCGTGACATCACCCCCACCGCCCGTACCGCCGTGGTCGAGGCGGGGGTTATCCTGTCGTCCCTGCATGACGCCGCCGATGCCCATAACCTTTACTTCCCGCTGTGGTTCGGCGCGCGCGGCTCTGCCATGATCGGCGGCGTTCTTTCCACCAACGCGGGCGGGTCCAATGTGGTGCGCTACGGCTCCACCCGCGCTTTGTGTCTGGGGCTGGAGGTGGTGCTTGCCGATGGCCGCGTGCTCAACCTGATGACGGCGCTGCACAAAGACAATTCCGGCTATGATCTAAGGGATATCTTCATCGGCGCCGAAGGCACCCTTGGCGTCATTACCGCCGCCGTCATGAAACTGGTTCCCAAACCCTGCGCCTATGCCACCGCAATGCTGTCGGTGCGCAGCTTGCCCGATGCGCTAACCCTGCTGAACCGTCTGCAAGAAGCAACGGGTGGCGCTGTCGAAGCTTTTGAATTCATGCCAAAAACCTACATGCAGCGGATGGCGCAGTCCCGCCCCGACATCCGCCAGCCTTTCACCCCGATGCCCGATGTGACGATCCTGCTGGAAATCGGGGCTACCGCCCCGCGCGATGCCACGCCTGCCGCCGATGGCAGCCTGCCTGTTATCACCCAGCTTGAATCCACCCTGTCCGAAATGCTGACCGATGGCACCATCCTTGATGCCCAAATCGCGCAAAACGAGGCGCAACGCCGCGCCATGTGGCATATCCGCGAACTTGCCGCCGAAATCACCTACGCCCGCAAACCGGCGATAGATACTGATGTGTCGCTGCCGCTGGATCAAATCGCCAGCTTCCTTAACCGCATCCACGGCCGCCTGCCCGCCCTTGATGCAGGCGCAGATACCCTCACTGTCGGCCATTTGGGCGATGGCAACCTGCATTTCACCGTCTTTCCCACCTGCGATGATCCGGCCTTGGCGGACGCCGTGATCAGCGCGATCGAGGATGAGGTCCAGGCGCTGAACGGCAGCTTTTCCGCCGAACATGGTGTTGGCCTGTCAAAACGCGCATCAATGGCGCGGCGCAAAGACCCGGTTGCCCTTGCCGTGATGCGCAGTTTAAAACTGGCTCTTGACCCAGACAACCGCATGAACCCCGGCAAGATTTTGCCTGACAGCTGATAGAAACCTCCCCCCAATGCTAAGGTCCCTTTCCCCCCTGTGGCGTGACCCAGTGCTGCGCCTTGTGGTGCTGGTGCTGTTTTTGTCAGGCGCGCAAATATCGTCGATGGCACCTTATTTGTCCTTCATCGCCATCTCTCGTCTGGGGTTTTCTGACCAGTCCTATTCCTTTATCCTGATCATCTCATCCGTCGTCAGCCTTGCCAGTGCCGTTGGCATGGGTATCTTAACCGATCAGCGCCCGCTGCGCCGTCAGATGGCGCTAATATCCTCCGCGCTTGTTATCGCGGGGGCAGCAGTGATGTGGCTATGGCCCAGCAAACTTGGCTTTGTCATTAGCCACATGCTGTTGTTGCCCAGTGGATTTACAATCTTCGTTCTGGTGTTCGCCCTAAGCAGCCTTGCCTCACAAGCCTATCCGCAATCGCGGGATGTTCTGCTGGCCGCCGTTCGCGCAGGCTTTGCGCTGCCCTTTGTCGTGGTTTTGCCGCTATGGGCGGTCGCCCTGAATTCCGGCGCAGATGTGATGGCGATTTATCCCTTCGGCACGATCATTGCGGTGATCTCCTTTGTGCTGATTTGGCGGCTGTGGCCGAAAGACGGCGCACAAAACTGGCATGATGCAAAATCCGGCATCAGCATCCTGCAATCGCTGTCCGAAATGGCAAATCCGCAGGTTCTTTTGCGGGTCATTCTGCTTGGGGCCGTGGCCTCTGGTGTCACCTTGTATATCGCGCTGATCGGCCTTGTTTTTACCCAGACGCCGGGCCGCGGCACCAGCGACGCCGCCCTGTTCGTGGGACTCGTGGCAGGGGCCGAGGTGCCGTTCATGCTCGCCGTGCCACACCTGCTTGGCCGCAACTCGAAAGTCACGCTGATTGCCTTAGGCACGGCGCTTTACGCCGTCCATCTGGTCACTCTGCCCTGGATCGCAGGGTCCGGGTTTGTCTGGCTTCTGATCCTGCCCGCGTCCCTTGGCGGGGCCATCATCCTGACCCTGCCTATCGCCTATCTGCAAGATTTGCTGGCCGACCGCCCCGGTGCCGGATCATCGCTGATGTCGGTGCAGCGTGTGGCGGGCGATACGCTGTGTGCCGCCGCTTTTGCGCTTGGCACCTATGCCTCTGGCTATGCCTTTGCCGCTATGCTTGGCGCGGCAGTGTCTTTGATCGGCGCGGTGGGCCTTGTGCTGGCAGACCGCAGCAAAGGGGTGGTGCGCGCGCCGGGCTTGCCAGATTAGCCCATCTCAGGTGCGCGCCGGCTTAAGCCGCCTGATTTCGCAAATATGCCAAGGTCTGCGGCAGGGCTTTGAAGTCCTTTGCCGACGGCCGCAACCACCGAAGTGGCGCTGTCAAAGGCACCCATGGCGACAACCAAAAGGCAAGCCGCCGCACATTTTGCAGGGCACCCGCCGATGCAGTCGTGCGGTATGCGTCAAAAGCGGCATCAAGACATGGGCCCGCAGACCCCATTTCCGCGATGTAGGTCTGCGCGAAAATCACCAGATCCATTGCGCGGTTTCTTGCCGAACGGCGGTGATCCGAAAACTGTTCCAGGTCAATAAAGCGCGCCTCATCGCCATCCCAGCAGATAACGCGGATGGCTGGCCTGCCATGCGCAAAGCCCGCCGTATGCAGCCGCCCCATCGCCGCCCCTGCTGCCCGAAAAGCTGCAGCGCGCTTGGCAAAAGGCATGGCAGACCTGCGCAGCAATTGTGCCAACGTCGGGCCCACGTCTGCCACAACAAAGTGATCCGGCCCTTCGGCCAAAATTTCGGGCACCGGCAGGCCTGCCTTGCTCAAAACATGCAAAGCTTTCAATTCATTGGCAAAAGCGCGACGGCTGTCACCTTTTTGCAGCCGCAACCGCAACGACAACGCCTCGATCCGCTTTAACCAAAGCCGTTCACCGTTTGGGCCAAGAAAGGGCTTGATGCGAACAAATGGTTCCCGAAGCGCCAAGGCCAAAATATCCTCTAGCGCGGTAGTTTGATGTCGAATTGCCTGCATACCGAAATACCAATTTTACAGCGGGCCAAAACCCACCCGCACACCACATATAGCAGTTTTAGGGCGTCAGATAAGGCATATACCCCAGCATAGGCGAAGCTTTGCCCGCGCTGTCACACAGACCGTTACTGCCAGCTGAAAAATCCGTTTGGTGCTTGCGCTAACAACCGCGCGGCCAAATCCGTACCCAGTGCTGCAGCGTCGGCTATTGGCGCACGCCCCTCACCGGGGATGGATTGCGATCCGTCGGGGCGCAAAATTTCGCCTCTGAGCCAAATCTGGTCGCCCTCCAGCACCGCCAACCCCGCAATCGGCGTCTCGCATGACCCGTCCAGTTTCAGCAAAAACGCCCGCTCCGCCGCCAGCCTTTGCCCCGTCGGCCCGTGATGAATACCCGCCAACAGCGACGCCACCCGCGCATCCACAACCCGCCGCTCGATCCCGATAGCCCCCTGCGCCACCGCTGGCAGCATTTCGTCCACGTCAATCGCCCCGCGCGCCATATGCGCCAGCCCTAGCCGGTTCAAACCCGCCATTGCCAGAAACGTTGCCACCGCCACGCCCTCTTCCAGCTTCCGCATCCGCGTCTGCACATTGCCGCGAAATTCCACCAGCTTCAGATCCGGCCGGCGCAGCGCCAATTGTGCCCGCCTGCGCAATGACGAAGACCCCACCACCGCCCCCTGCGGCAAATCGGCAAGTCTTGCCACCGATGGCGACACAAATGCATCCCGCACATCCTCGCGCGGCAAATAACAGTCAAGGATCAACCCCTCCGGCTGCAACGTCGGCATATCCTTCATTGAATGCACGGCAATATCTATGCCGCCGTCCAGCAGCGCATCCTCAATTTCCCGCGTAAACAGCCCCTTACCGCCGATATCCTTCAAGGCGCGGTCCTGTATCTGATCACCCATCACCTTGATCACCACCACGGCAAACGCATCTTCCGGCAAATCCCATGCCGCCATCAAACAGCGCCGCACCTCATGCGCCTGCCACAGCGCCAAGGGCGATCCACGGGTTCCAATGCGTAACGGTTGGGCGGGGTTTGGCAGGTTCTGAATCATGGCCACAGACATAGCGCATGTAAACTGAAACTGACAACTCCCACCTTGACAAAGCACGCCCATCATCCGACCCATGGCGCAATAGGGGAGCCATAAATGACCAAAACAATTCTGCGCGCACTCAAAGGCGAAGTCCTTCCCACGCCCCCCATCTGGATGATGCGCCAAGCTGGTCGTTATTTGCCCGAATACCGCGCCACCCGGGCACAGGCGGGCGATTTTCTGAAACTCTGCTACAATTCCGACCTCGCGGCAGAGGTCACCCTGCAACCCATCCGTCGCTACGGCTTTGACGCGGCCATCCTGTTCGCCGATATCCTGCTGCTGCCCCAAGCGCTTGGTGCCGATCTGTGGTTCACCACCGGCGAAGGCCCGCGCCTGTCGACCATCACCGATATGGCGGGGGTGAAGGCGTTGAAGCCTGTTGAAGCCATCCATGACACCCTAAACCCCATCTACGAAACCCTGCGCATTCTGAAACGCGAACTCCCCTCGGAAACCACCCTCATCGGTTTTGCAGGCGCACCGTGGACAGTCGCCACCTACATGATCGCTGGCAAAGGCTCGCCAGACCAAGCCGCCGCGCATGCCCTGAAAAACACCGACCGCGCTACGTTTCAGGCCCTTATCGACCGTATCACCGAAGGCACCATTGAATATCTATCGGCGCAAGTGACCGCCGGGGCAGAGGTGATCAAACTGTTCGATTCTTGGGCAGGCAGCCTTAAAGGTCAGGATTTCATCGATTTCGCCACCAAACCCGCAGCCCAAATCATCGCGGCCCTAAAAGCCAGACACCCCGGCCTGCCCATCATCGCCTTCCCGCGCGAAGCGGGGCTAGGCTACATAGGCTTTGCCGCAGCCACCGGTGCCGATTGTGTTGCCATCGACAATTCCGTCACCCCGGAATGGGCCGCCGAACATGTGCAATCCACAGGCTGCGTGCAAGGCAACATGGCCCCCGATCACATGGTCACTGGCGGCCAAGCCCTTGATGATGCCGCCCGCCGTGTGGTGCAGGCGTTCAAAGCTGGCCCCCACATCTTCAACCTTGGCCACGGCATCACGCCGGACGCCAACCCCGAAAATGTGGCAAGGATGATTGCTGTGGTGCGTGGTCAAGCTTAAACCGGTCTGAAATTAAGTCTTCCAGACCATCCAAACCGCAACCCCAACCAATGCCAGCGCCAGAACGCGGCGGATGACCCGTTCACGGGCGGAATTGTCTAGCCAATCGCGCGCCGTTCCTGCCGCAGTGACAATCACCGCATGCACGATCGTCGCCACCCCGACATAGACCGCTGAAAGCGAGATCCCGTCTGCGACCGTTGCCCCCGGCAGCAAAAATCCCGGAAGCACCGCCACATAGAACATCGCCGCTTTCGGGTTTAGCAGATTGGTGATCAACCCGCGCTGAAAAAACAGCCCAAGCGATGATCCGGGACCGGCATGTTCTACCGTTTCCTTAGCGCCGCGCCACCCCTCCCAAGCCAGCCATAACAAGTATCCAACCCCGGCCCACCGCAGCGCCTGATAGGCCACGGGCGATGCGGAAATCAGCGCGGTCAAACCCAAAGCCGCGGCCAAGCCCACCACCGTCAACCCAAGCGCCACACCCGCAACTGCCGCATAGCCGGGTTTGCGTCCTTCGGTCGCGGCAATCAGCGCGAGGTAGGCCATATTCGGCCCCGGTGTCAGTTCGATCAGCAGCGATGTCAGCGCAAAAGCGGCCAGCGTGGCAGAATCAGCCATCAATTTCCCTCGGTTCCGTGTATGCATAGATAAAGCACGGAAAAAGCACGCATGGCATACGCCGTTAATACCACTTCGCCAACGGCGGCAAGCTCATCAAAACGGCGTTCGCGTCATGCCCGGTTTCCAGCCCAAATTTGGTGCCCCGGTCATAGACAAGGTTGTACTCGGCATAAAGTCCGCGATGAAAAAGCTGGGTATCGCGGTCAGTCTCATTCCACGGCATGGCCAACCTGCGTTCGATCAAAGGCTGAAACGCGGGCAGAAACGCAGCCCCCACCGCTTGGGTAAAGGCAAAGTCAGCCTCCCAATCACCGGTGTTCAGATCGTCGTAAAAAATGCCACCAACGCCGCGCGCCCGGTTCCGGTGCGGCACATAGAAATACTCATCCGCCCAAGCCTTGAATTTCGGGAAATATTCAGGCGAATGCGCGTCACAGGCGGCCTGCATTGCCCCGTGAAAATGCATCGTATCCTCGGCATATTCGATGCAGGGGTTCAGGTCTGATCCGCCACCAAACCACGCCGCGTGTGGCGTCCAGAACATCCGCGTGTTCATATGAACTGCCGGGGCATGTGGGTTAACCATATGGGCAACAAGGGAAATTCCTGATGCCCAGAAACGGGGATCGGTGTCCATTCCCGGCACGCCACGTGCCGCCATGGCTTTTTGTGCCCGTTCCCCCAGCGCGCCGTGCACCTCGGATACATTGACCCCAACCTTTTCAAAAACCCGGCCGCCACGCATGACGCTCATCAACCCGCCCCCGCCATCAGCGCGGGTCGTTGGGGTCACTTCAAACCGCCCCGGCGTGCCAGATCCACAGGCATCTTCAACGCCTTCAAATGACGCCACAATCCGGTCACGAAGGCTGCGAAACCAAGCTGACGCGCGGGGTTTACGGGTTTCAAAAACATCGGTCATTCCGGGGGCATCTCCTTGCCGTTTTACAATGCCTAACAGAGCGGTGGGGCCGCCAACAAGGCATTTGGCAAGGTGGCGCAAAACGCGCTAAACTGCGTCCAATCCCATGGCAGGACCAAACAATGCGCATCTCCATTTCGATTCTGTCGGTGACCCTCGCACTGGTCGCCTGCGGCACCCCGCAAGACCAATGCATCGCCCGCGAAACCCGTGATCTACGGGTGGTTGACCGGCTGATTGAAGAGATCGAAGGCAATCTGGGGCGCGGCTATGCATTTGAAGAGATTACTATTTCCAGAACGGCTTGGGTCCGGTGTGACCCGATCATCGTGCCACCGCCCGCTGAAGGCGCACCGCCACCTGTCCCCACAGCCCCCCGGCTTTGCCTTGAGGACGAAGAAGAAACCATCACCCGCCCCAAGGCCATTGATCTGGCTGCCGAGCAATCAAAATTGTCCGGGCTAAAGGCAAAGCGCAAACAACTTTCGGTGGCTGCCAACCGGTCGATTGCCGCGTGCCAAAAGGCCTATCCGGAATAATCAATGCGCCGGGGCACGCACTCCGTCTACCAGACTGCGCCCGCCATCCACGGTAATCACTTGACCAGTGATAAACCCCGCTGCGTCGGATGCCAGAAACTGCACCGTTTCTGCCAACTCGTCGGCGCTTGCGATGCGCTGCAACGGCGTGCCGTCCGTGATCATCTGGTGATAATCAGGATTGTCTTTCAACATGCCTTGCAAACTGGCACTCATCACCGACCCAAACGCCACCGCGTTCACCCGAATGCCCTTCGGCGCCAAGGCCACCGCCATGCTGCGCGTCATCTGGTCAAGTGCCGCGCAACTGATCGAATAGCCCATCAGTTCTGGCTGTACCCTTTGCGCCGCGATTGACGACAGATTGACGATGGCCCCGATCATGCCGTCACGCCCCGATTTTTCAGCATGCAAAATCATCCGCTTCGCCGCCATCTGGGTCAGCCGCAAGCCGGTTAACAAGTTCTGCTCCAAAAGCGCCTCAACCGCGTCAGTCTCGGGATCAAGCGGGTCGGACAGCGCCATTTGCCGGCTGGCGTTCACCAGAATATCAATCCGATCAAACGCGTCGACGGTTGCAGATAACAGATTATTTATAGTCAACTTTTGTCGCAAATCGCCGGCAAACATCCGCACCTTGCCTTCAGCGCGGGCTTCCACGCCGATCTCGGCTTCCAAGCGGTCTTCGTCCATATCCGCAAACATCACGTTCGCGCCTTTTTCCAGAAAATGCCGTGCTATAGCCAATCCAATGCCATTCGCGGACCCCGTTATGATGGCTGTTTTTCCACTAATGGAAAGTGACATGATCTATCCTTTTCGCATCAAGGCCGTGCCCGGATGGGCACCGCCGCGCGGGTCAGTTTGAAGGCCGTGTCGCCACCAATCTGTTCGACATCGCGGAACAGCGCAGCCAAGATACGGTCATATGGCAAATGCCGGTTGGCCACGAGATATAGGCTGCCAGACCCCGACAGCATCCGGTGTGCCGCCACCAGAAACGCAATCCCAAGCGCGGGATCCGCATCGCGGCTGGTGTGGAAGGGCGGGTTGCACACAACGGCACCGACAGGCTGCGCCGGGCGAAAACTGGTTGCATCTGCCCAATGGAAAGCAGCCCTCGGGTCGGTGATATTCAGGCGGGCACAGGATAGCGCGGCATCCTCTGCCTCGACCAGATCAAGCGCTGTAACGCCGTCGCGCGCAAGAATAGCGCGGGCCAGATAGCCCCATCCAGCACCCAGATCGACAACGCGCGCTGGTAATTTGGCGGGAAGGGCCGCTGCCAACAAGACCGATCCCCGGTCTGGTCCAGCGGCGGAAAAGACACCGGGCTGGGTTACAAACCCGCCCGCTACGTCACTTTTTGCAAAGCTCCACCCTGCCAGCTCAGACCCGGCTGCAAAGCTGAATATCTTGCCATGCGCCTTTGCCAGAGCTTCTGAAACTGGAATCAAGGCGCGTAAGTCTTTGTAAACGCTATCAACACCATCAGTTTTTTGGCCATCAACAAAAATCGGCCCACCATTGATGACATCGCTTGCCGCCTGCGCCAGCAAGGCGCGCGCGTCTGCCTTGGCGCGCGGCAGGCAAACCACAGCGGCAGAATATGGCCCCGAAGGCACCCGTTCCACCGACCAACCTTGCTGTGCAAAATAATCATAATCCGGGCGAAACCCGGTGATCACCTGAACCCTGTCTTTCGGCAATGCCGACAGATCATCGCCAATGCGCGGGCGGATCACCGCAATTGTGCCAGATGCAGGCAGCACCGCAGCACCTGTGTTAAGGGCCATTTCCAGTCTTGCAGATCGCATGGGCAGCCGCGCGCGGCTTTATTCCTTTTCCCCAAAGCCGCTGAACGACTTTATTCTTTTTCCATCGTGCATTGCAGCGGGTGCTGGTGACGGCGAGCGAAATCCATCACCTGCGCCACTTTTGTTTCTGCCACTTCAAACGAAAACACACCGACAACCGCAAGGCCTTTTTTGTGCACGGTCAGCATAATCTCAAACGATTGCGCGTGGGTCAGCCCGAAAAACCGCTCCAGCACATGCACCACAAATTCCATCGGGGTATAGTCATCATTCAGCAGCATCACCTTGTACAAAGGCGGCCGTTCGGTTTTCGCGCGCGTTTTGGTCAGAATAGACGCATCACCATCCGGCCCATTCGGCGTGTCGGACATATGAAATGGTCTGATTGGCAAAAGCGTGGCTCCGGCAACACCGATGGATTCGGCGCTATTAAGGTAAGCTCTAATATAGCGGGTTTTAACGCGCCGAAAAGGGGGCGGTCCGGGATTGCGCTAAAGCAGCTGACAGGCAAAACTGTGGCGGGGAGATCATCCATGCCAGACCACCGCCCGATCACCACAATCGGCTTTGATGCCGATGATACACTTTGGCAGAATGAAGCGTTTTTTCGCCTGACTCAAAGCCGCTTTGCGTCTCTTCTCAGTGATTTTGCAGACGCTGATCATCTGCAAGAACGCCTGCTTTCGGCAGAGCGGCGGAATTTGGGGCACTATGGTTACGGCGTAAAAGGCTTTGTCTTGTCGATGATTGAAACAGCCATCGAAGTGACAGATGGCAAAGTGCCGTCACGTGTTATTGCCGAGCTGATGGCAGCCGGGCGCGACATGCTGCGCCATCCGATAGACCTGCTTCCGCACGCGGCAGAGGCGGTTACCGCCCTTGCGCAGCACTACCAGGTGATCTTGATCACCAAGGGCGATCTTCTGGATCAGGAACGCAAACTGGCGCAATCGGGTTTGGGCGATTTGTTTCATGGCGTGGAAATCGTGTCTGACAAAACCGCGCCGGTTTACGCAACCTTGTTCAGCCGCCACGGCGATGGGGCGGCCCGTGGGCTTATGGTTGGCAATTCCTTGAAGTCCGATGTTTTGCCCATGCTTGCAGCGGGCGGCTACGGTGTGCATGTGCCGCATGGCCTGACCTGGGCGCTTGAAGCAGCCGATCCGCCGCTTGGCCATGGCCGATTTCACAGCTTGCCCGATCTGGGCGCACTGCCTGATTTAGTGGCATCAGTAGTGGGCACACACAACATATAGCATGCATGTACCGCCTCGCTACAGAACAAACAGCATACATTGCGTTAGCTTCAATTCCAAAGTCATTGAATTTAAGGGCTTTTCCAGAATCCAATGCTGTGATAACTTACTTGTCACACAGACAAGCCCCAAAACAAAATAGGGGCGTCCGAGGCAGTGATAAGGGGCAGGCGACGTGGCATCGCTTATGGGGCTTTTCGCCCGGTTGTTTAGCATGTTGGCCCTGTTGGCCGTCGTATCTGCCTGTGCAACAACACAGTCGGGCGCTGCCCCCTATGCCGCCATCGTTATGGATGCCCGCACTGGCGAAACTTTGTATTCCAAGAACGCTGACACCCGCTTGCATCCGGCGTCTTTGACAAAAATGCTGACGCTCTACATTGCATTCGAAGAAATCCGGCGCGGCAATATATCGCTTGATACCATGGTCACGGTGTCAAAACACGCGGCGGCGGAACCCCCGTCCAAACTGGGGCTACGGGCTGGGCAGAAAATTGCGCTGCGTTATTTGATACGCGCAGCGGCGGTGAAATCGGCAAATGATGCCGCAACAGCCATTGGCGAAGCCATTGGCGGATCACCAGCCGGGTTTGCCAAGCGGATGAACCGCACAGCCAAAGCTATTGGCATGCAGAACTCTACGTTCAAAAACGCGAATGGGCTGACAGCATCAGGCCATCTTTCAACCGCGCGCGATATGAACGTGCTGGGACGTCGGCTGTTTTATGATTTCCCGGAATTTTATAACATCTTTTCACGCCGGTCGACCGATGCGGGCATGGCAGAGGTCGCAAATACCAACCGCAAGTTTCTTGACGCCTACAAAGGCGCTGACGGGATCAAGACCGGCTACACAAATCCGGCCGGATTCAACCTGACGGCTTCAGCAGAACGCGGCAATACACGGATCATTGCCACGATCTTTGGCGGCCAATCAACCGCGCAGCGCAACGCCAAGATGGCCGAATTGCTGGATCTTGGCTTTGGCAGCGCGCCTGCAAATGCACAGACAACGAAACCCGCAGCCCCCGACTATCAGGGTGGCGACGACTTGATTGCATCCGCAGAACCGACATTCGAGGATGAACCGGGCGGGTCTGCCAAGACCATTCGATTGATCATGGCCGTAGCAAAATCGCCCCGGCCCAAGGCGCGTCCGGGGACCGCAGACGTTGCTCCAGAGGTTGTCGTTGCAGATGCTGTTGATGCCGCAATGCAGGAAAGCATTGCCGGCGCATTGGCCGAAGCCACCACGCCACCACCGCCCGACACTTTGGAAGCCCAGACATTGGCATTGATCGAAGCACCTGCAGAGCCTGCTTTGCCAGATGTGGCAGCCGCCGCCACTGCCATCGAACTTGCTTTGGCTGACGTGAACATCAGCCAGCCGGCACCTTTGCCGGGCACATTGGATGCGCAATCCCAAGCGCTTGCGACCGCCACGATTGCCGCCGCGCCAACGCAAATCGCAGCTCTGGCCGATCTGCCACCAGCAGTGATCGCTAACGATGAAGCCGCCATTGCGGTGCCAAAATCAGCGCAAAACGCACCACCCGCCCGCCCAATCACATCCGTCACGGAACCAGACATTGCCATTGCCATTGCCAGTGCCGCGCTGCCCGAACAGCCCCTGCCATTTGCCATCGAAGATACCGCGGCGGTTGCGGCAGTTACCCCGGATGTGATGCCCAACGCATTGGCGGACCCCGCACCATTGCAACTGGCAGCACCCATCATACAGCCCGCCAAACGCAATGCCCCCATCTTTGAAGATGCTGAAGCAGCCCTTCAAACCGCCGAGGCAGAACCCGAGCAAGAAGTTATCACCCGTGTGTCCACCTCTGGCGGGCGGTATTGGGGGGTCAATGTGGGGCGGTTCAATTCCAGCTATGACGCGGAACGCGCGCTGTTGAAAACCCAACTGGCAGAATCAGCCACCCTGAACGATGGGCTCCGGAAGGTTATCCAAAAAGGGGGCGCATTTGACGCCAATTTCATGGGTCTAAGTCAGGAACAGGCCGATCTGGCTGCCGCCGCCTGCAAGCCCGCGCAATTCAATGTTTCACAATCGGGCCGTGACTGCCTGCGTCGTGCTTTCGATATAGTCAACAAGACGCGGCAAGCTTTGACTGCGCAGATCAAAGCGATCCAAAATTGTCTGCCGGGCAGCCAGACGCAGGGCGCCATACTCCTGCGGATTGCCAAGTGCATGGGCCAAGACCAAGGCCCATCCAGCAACATCAAAGAAATCAACCAGCAGCCCGTTTTTGCCATGACTGATCACCTCTTGCACCGGGGCCGTGCGTGATCCCACGATCAATGCCCCCGCCGACATCGCCTCTAACATCGACCAGGACAGAACGAAGGGGTAGGTAAGATACGCATGCACGCGGGTGATCTGCATCAGTGCGGTGAAATGATCATAGGGCACGCGCCCCAAGAAATGCACGCGAGCCATGTCTAGTTTGCCCTCCACCTCGGCCAAACTGAGATCTTTCCAACCTTTCGCCCCCTTCGGCGGCGCGCCATAGCTGACCTCATCTCCTCCAACAATCACGACCTGCACATCAGGCCTTGCCGCCATCACAGCGGGCAGCGCGCGCATAAAGATGTGATAACCCCGGTACGGTTCCAGATTGCGGTTCACAAAGGTCAAAACCTCGTCTCCCGCCCGCAAAACCCTGCCATTGGGCAATGTGAACGCCGCATCGCCATTTGGCACCATAACGTCCGTGTCGATACCGTCATGAATGACATCAATCAGCTTGCGCAATGGCGCGGGGAAGGAATTGGCTTGCCATTCGGTTGGTGACAGGCCGCCATCGGCGTGCAGCAATGCCTGCCCCAGATGCGCCGCCCGGCCTTGGGCAATCATCACCTGATCAAAGCTGGGTGGGTTGAATTCGGGGTCAAACCCCACATCTGCACCCTGTCCGCGATAATAAAACTCTGCATAGACGATCAGACGGGCCGACGGCCAAACCTCTTTCAAAAACAGCGTCTCGCCCCAGCCGGAATGACCGATGATCACATCGGGCACATAGCCCTTGGTATCGCGCAACTGGCATGCGGCACGCGCGGTGGTGACACCCCGGTCTGACATCTGGGTATAGTTACGCCCAAGCCGGGTGGCGGCAGGATCAACAGCAACCGGATCATGTTTATAGCGGACCACGGGAATCGCTGACGGGCGCTTGTTTTGCCCATCGGTCAGCGCCAGACACGCATGCCCGCGACGTTGTAATTCTGGCGCGAGTTGCAAAAACTGCCCCGGGAAGTTCTGATGCACGAACAGAACTTTCACTGCGCTACCCCCCGAATGCCGCCGCCATCAAAGCACGTGTATAGTCTGTCTTGGGGGCGGCAAAAAGGCTGGCCGCATCAGACGCCTCCACAATATCGCCGTCCTTCATCACGATCACCTTGTGGGACATGGCCCGCACCACCCGCAGATCATGGCTGATAAAGATATAGGCCAACCCCCATTTGCGCTGTAAATCCCGCAGCAGATCAACGATTTGCACCTGCACCGTCATATCAAGCGCCGATGTCGGTTCATCCAACACCAACAATTGCGGGCGCAGGATCATCGCACGGGCAATTGCCACGCGCTGTCGCTGGCCGCCGGAAAATTCATGCGGATACCGTGCCATGCTGGTCGGATCAAGGCCAACCTCCGCCATAATATCGGCCACCATTTCATGCCGGTCCCGCCCCGGTTCCAGCCCGTGAACGCCCAGCCCTTCGGCAATGATTTCCTCCACCGTCATGCGCGGGGAAAGACTGCCGTAGGGGTCTTGGAACACCACTTGCATATTGCGGCGAAGGCCCCGCATCTGAGCAGATCGCCAGCCCTGAATATCCTGCCCCAGAACCACGACTTTGCCGGTTGACGGGATAAGCCGCAAAATCGCGTTGGCCAGCGTGGTTTTGCCAGACCCGCTTTCACCAACGATGCCCAATGTCTCGCCCTTGCGCACGATCAGGCTGGCGTCATTCACCGCCTTCACATGACCGACCGTTTTACGCAGCAATCCACGATTGATGGGAAACCAGACCCGCAGATTGCTGGTTTCAATCACAACCTCGTTGTCTTCTTTCACCGGGTCCGGCTGGCCCTTTGGTTCCGCCGCCAGCAGCTTTTGGGTATAGGGATGCCGGGGGTTGGCAAACACCTCTGCCGCAGGCCCTTGTTCCACAATTTCGCCGCCCTGCATCACGCAAACGCGGTCGGCGATGCGCCGCACAACGCCCAAATCATGGGTGATGAACAGCAGGCTAAGACCTTCGCGCGCCTTCAGATCAGCCAGAAGTTCAAGGATTTGCGCCTGAATGGTCACATCCAGCGCCGTCGTCGGTTCATCTGCGATCAACAGTTCCGGCCCATTGGCCAGCGCCATGGCGATCATCACCCGCTGCCGCTGCCCACCAGACAATTGATGCGGATAAGACTGCAGCCGGCGCATCCCATCGCGGATACCCACCTTTTGCAAAAGGTCCAGAATGCGCGCACGGGCGGCAGCCCCCTTCAACCCTTGATGCAACGACAGGCTTTCGCCCAACTGCCGCTCAATCGTGTGCAGCGGGTTCAAAGATGTCATCGGTTCCTGGAAGATGAAACTGATGTCATTGCCGCGCACCCGCCGCAAGGATGGCTCATCCGCGCCAACCATTTCGCGGCCGTTGTAGAGCACCGAACCCGTCACCTCGGCGCTGTCGGGAAGCAGGGCCACGGTGGACAATGCGGTCACAGATTTGCCAGACCCGCTTTCACCAACCAAGGCAACGGTTTCGCCTTTGCCGACCGCAAAACTCGCGTTGCGCACGGCGTGGATGATACGGCCATCCTGCCGAAAGGTGACGTTCAGGTTTTTGACATCCAAAACCACAGTCATGCAAAGGTCTTTCGCGGATCAAAGGCATCACGCACGCCTTCAAAGATGAACACCAATAAGCTTAGCATGATGGCAAAGGTGAAAAATGCCGCAAAGCCAAGCCAGGGTGCTTGCAGGTTTTGCTTGGCTTGCAGTGTCAGCTCCCCCAGGGACGGTGCCGATGCAGGCAACCCGAAGCCCAGAAAATCCAGCGTCGCAAGCCCACCAATGGTGCCGGTGATCAGAAATGGCAGCAGCGTCAAGGTGGCGACCATCGCATTCGGCAGCACATGGCGAACCATGATCACACTGTCGCGCACCCCCAGCGCCCGTGCCGCGCGGACATATTCAAAATTCCGCGCGCGCAGAAATTCAGCCCGCACCACGCCAACCAGCGACGTCCAGCCAAACAGCGTCATCAACGCCACCAGCAGCCAGAAATTCATCTGCCAGATCGCGGCCACGATGATGATCACATAAAGACTTGGCGTTGACCCCCACAGCTCGATCAATCGCTGAAAAATCAGGTCAACCAATCCACCAAAATAGCCCTGAACGGCCCCCGCCGTGATGCCGATGACAGAGGTGAAAACCGTAACAACCAGCGCAAAGGCAACAGACAACCGGAACCCATAAATCACCCGTGCCAACACATCGCGCGCGGTGTCATCCGTGCCCAGCCAATGGTCGGCATCCGGCGCGGAAGGTGCCGCCCCGCCCAGATCATTGATCGTGTTATAACTGTAGGGGATCGGCGCCCAAAGGATGGACCCCGCATCCACCGCCACCCCGCCCACAGTGCCGGTTTTCGCCTCAGTCAGCACAGTTTCAGGATCATCCCAGCAGGCCTCGGACCCGGCGGAATAGATCAGGCATTGCACTTCGACATCACGGTATGACGCTTCGGTTTGAAAATCCCCGCCAAACGCCGTTTCTGGATAAAAATTCAGAAACGGCACATAGGTTTCGCCCTTGAACCGCACCATCAGGGGTTTGTCATTGGCCAGAACCTCGGCAAACAGGCTAAGGCCAAAAAGCAGCGCAAAGATGCAAAGCGACCAGACAGCCCGCCGGTTCGCCTTGAAATTGCGCCAGCGCCGCTTGTTAAGGGGGGAAAGGGCCATCGCTTACCCCCGCCGTTCAAAATCAATGCGGGGATCAATCCAGATATACATCAGGTCCGACAATATCCCCATCAACAAGCCCAAGAGGCCAAAGAAAAACAAGGTGCCGAACACCACCGGATAGTCGCGCGCCACCGCTGCCTCAAATCCAAGGCGGCCAAGACCATCCAGTGAAAAGATTGTCTCAATGATCAGACTGCCGCCAAAGAACACCGAAACGAACACCGCAGGAAAACTGGCAATCACAATCAGCATCGCATTGCGAAAGACATGGCCATAAAGAACGCGGCCCTCTGACAGGCCCTTGGCCCGCGCTGTCATGACGTATTGTTTGCGAATTTCTTCCAGAAAGCTGTTCTTGGTCAGCAATGTCAGCGTGGCAAAGGCCGAAATCGTAGAAGCGATCACCGGCAAAGTAATGTGCCAAAGATAATCCCCCACCTTGCCCAACGCGCTTAGGTCATCAAAATTATCCGATGTCAGACCGCGCAAAGGGAACCATTGCCAATACGACCCGCCTGCAAACAACACCAGCAGCATGATCGCAAACAAAAATCCAGGGATCGCGTATCCGACAATGATGGCGGCACTGGTCCATGTATCAAACGGCGTCCCATCGCGCACCGCTTTGCGGATACCCAGCGGAATAGACACCAGATAGGCAATCACCGTTGACCACAGCCCCAGCGTTATAGAAACCGGCATCTTTTCCAGCACCAGATCAAGAACCGATATTGATCTGAAATAGCTTTCGCCAAAATCAAAGCGGACATAATTCCACATCATGCGCAAAAATCGTTCCAGCGGCGGTTTATCAAACCCAAACTGACGTTCCAGATCGGCAATGAATTCCGGCGGCAATCCGCGCGATCCGATATAGCGTTCATCGCCCGCCCCTATCGCATCGTCGATGCCCGCGTCCCCTGATCCGGCAATCGTGTCAAACGCATCGCCGCCGCCTTCCAGTCGCGCAAGGACCTGTTCAATCGGGCCGCCCGGCACAAATTGGGTCAGGGTAAAATTGATGATCATGATCCCGATCAACGTCGGGATGATCAACAAAAGCCTGCGAAGGATATAGGCGCCCATGTGTGGGTTCTGTTCTTTCTAGCGCAACGCGCCTGCGGCTTTTAGCGCCGCTGCCTTTTCGGCATTATACCACCAAAAGCTCATTTCGCCCAATGCGTAGGGCGGCAGGGTTTCAGGGTGCTCAAACATGTCGAAATAGGCCACCGTGTGCTTGTCCTTGTACCATTGCGGCACCCAGAACTGTTCCACACGCAAGGCCCGGTCCAGTGCCTTGGTGGCTGTGGTCAACGCGTCATTGCTATCCGCAGCCATCACCACGTCAATCAAGGCGTCCACACCTGGGCTTTTCAGCCCCATCATATTGAACGACGAGACATCGGCCGTTGCCGCACCGTAATACTGCTTCAGTTCCGACCCCGAGATATAGGCAGACCGTGCATTGCCGGTAACAATGTCAAAGTCATACGCTGGCGGGCGCGTGCGGCCTTCCATCTGCGCGTCGTCAACCTTGGTCATCACGGCGTCGACACCAAGTGCGCGCAGGTTTTCGACGAACGGGTTGATCACCCGGTCGAACTGCTGGTTGTCATTCAGAAATTCCAACCGAAGCAAATCACCCTTGGCGTTGCGGCGCATGCCGTCATCCCCCACGATCCAACCGGCCTCATCCAACAGCGCACTCGCTTTGCGCAAATTGCTACGATCCAGTTGTTTTTCGCCAGAGGTCGGGGCCAAAAGTGCCGGTTCTGTCAGGATCGAGGCGGGTAAAAGCCCGGCATCCACCACTGGTTTCAGAATTGCCACTTCGTCTGGCGTCGGCACATCAACCGCCGCCAGCGGGCTGTTTTCCCAGATCGAGTTGATGCGGGCATAAATGCCGTAAAACAGCGTCTCGTCTGACCATTCAAAGTTGAACATCAGCGCAATCGCCTGACGCACCCGGATATCTTGCCACTTTTCACGCCGCAGGTTGAAGATGAAGGCCTGACCGTTGGCCTTGGCCCCTGATGGTAATTCCACTTTCGCCACATGACCCGCCGCTATCGCCGGAAAATCATATTGCGTGGCCCAGGATTTCGACGACGTTTCATTTCGGAAGGTATAAGTGCCACCCTTGAACGCTTCAAACGCGGCATTGCCATCTGCAAAATATTCAATCCGCAGGGTATCGAAATTGTTGGTTCCAATGTTGATTGGCAGATTTTGACCCCAATACTCAGGATTACGGCGATAGACGAGAGTTTGACCAACTTCCATCCGGTCCAACACATAGGGGCCGGACCCAAGGAAAGGATCAAGGCTCGATTCTTCAAGATCGCGGTTGTTGGCGATGTAATGCGCTTTGGAAATGATCGGCAAACCACCCACACTGGCGGGCAAATCGCGGGTCGGAATATTGGGCTTGAACGTAAATTTGATTTTGTGCGGGCCAAGCACTTCGGCACCCTGCACTTCTTCGGCAAAAACGGTTCGGAAATCAGTCAGCCCTTTGGCCAAAAACGTCTCATAGGTGAAAAAGACATCCTCCGCTGTCAGCGGTGAACCATCCGAAAATTTTGCTTCAGGCCGCAAATTGAAGATCACCCAAGACCGATCTTCGGGATATTCAATCGTTTCACACAGCAGGCAATAAGACGCGCCAATTTCATCATCTGTGCCAACCAGAATGGTTTCATATGGCGCGGTGGCCAATGCACCGGCACGGCCCTTGATGGAATAAGGGTTCATGGAATCAAAGCCGCCTTGCGACCATTCAGATATTTCACCCCCCTTGGGGGCGTCGGGGTTCACATAATCCAAATGCGGAAAATCCGCCGGATATTTCAATTCACCAAACGTCGATATGCCATGCGAAACAATCACGGTTTCCGCCCGCGCGGCCACTGCCCATCCGGCGAATGTGATCATCAGTGCGCCAGTGACCAGCCACTGCGACAGTCCCGCTGTCTTTGGCACCGCACGTGCCAGTGCGACCGATCCGCTGTTAGCTTTCCCCAGCTTCTGCATCTTGAACACTCCGCTATGTCGCCGTGTGGTGGTCTATTAGGTTATGCTAAATCGAACCTTGTCGATGGCAAGTTGCAAATGCGTGATGCAGCCGGATCAAAAATACAAAAAGCCGCTCCATCGGGGCGGCTTTTCGGGATACTTTGGTCAGACCGTCACTGCAATGATGCAAGATATGCAATCACATTGGCGCGGTCTTCAACCTTGCCCAGTCCGGCAAAGCTCATTTTTGTGCCGGGGGCATAGCCTTTGGGATTGGTCAGAAACGCGTTCATATTATCGACACTCCAGGCATTCGCTGCCATGCCGACCAAGGTTTCAGAATAACCAAACCCGCCAACAGACGCGATTGCGCGGTCCACGACGCCGTTCAAATGCGGGCCAACGCCATCGGTGCCATCAACCTTGTGGCATGCCTTGCACTTGGCAAACACTTTTTCACCTGCGCCAACATCTGCAGCCGCCAGAACTTCGGCAAAGGGCGGGCCTTCTTCGGCGGCCCCCTCAGTGGCCTCTTCTGCCCCTGTATCGATGACATAGGCCTGCACCACTTCTTCGCCCTCATGCGCAACCGGGGCGGTGTGATACAGCGCCTCAGCCGCCCATTTGCCAAGCAACAAAATCAACAGCGATCCGCAAACCGCACCCAATACCTTGGTCATCGTCATTGTGTCGAACATGAAGCACTTTCCCTTGGTCGTCTCTCGTCCGGCTATCTACCCGCTTCCCCCCATAGGTTTCAAGGTGTAGTAGCGCGACCAATCGCCCCTCTGGGGTCTTTTTCGGACGGAGTGTCTCCAGATGACCGGTCGTATCGCCTTTCAGGGGGAACTTGGCGCCTATTCACATCAGGCGTGTCGTCAGGCCCGGCCTCTGATGGAAGCGGTACCTTGCGCCACATTTGAAGATGCGATCGAGCGTTGCCGCAGCGGGGATGTTGATCTGGCGATGCTGGGTCTGGAAAATTCGACCTACGGTCGGGTGGCCGATGTGCACCGTTTGCTGCCCGACAGCGGCCTGCATATCATTGATGAGGCATTCGTGCGGGTGCATATCAACCTGCTGGCGGTCAAAGGCACCAAACTCGCAGATGTGAAACGCGTGCGTTGCATGTCGATCCTGCTTGGCCAATGTGGCACGTTTTTGAAAGACAACAACCTCGCCACCCTGAACTGGACGGATAACGCCGCCGCCGCCCGCGATGTGGCAGCACTTGGCGATCCTGCAGAAGCCGCCCTTGCGTCGGACCTGGCGGGTGAAATTTACGGGCTCGATATTCTGGCCCGCCAGATCGAGGATCAGTCCAACAACACCACCCGCTTTCTGGTGATGTCGCGCAACGCCGATCATACCCGCCGCGGCGCAGGTGCCATGATGACCACCTTCACCTTCCGCGTGCGCAATATTCCCGCCGCCCTTTACAAAGCGATGGGCGGTTTTGCCACCAACGGCGTCAACAGGACCAAACTGGAAAGTTACATGGTCGGTGGGTCTTTCACCGCAACCGAATTCTACGCCGATATCGAAGGCCACCCTGATGATGCCAACGTGCGTCTGGCACTCGAAGAACTGGCGTATTTCACGTCGTCCTTTGATGTGCTGGGTGTGTATCCGGCGGATCGACTGCGTTAGCGCGTGTCAGAGAACCGGTGATTGGCGCGAAAAACCAAAGCCCCGGCTTTTTCAAAGCGTCCTTTAAGCATTCGGTGATTGGCGATAGCGGCTTTCAATATCGCTGCAAACCTGTCCGACGCGGTCTGAAAAGCGGCGGTTGATCCGCGTTTTTGCAAGCCGCAATGACTGCAAGACCAACCGCGCGCCGATGGATCTGGGCTTTAAGTCCACCGTCACGCTTAACCGTGTTCTGCGCGCCGCCAAGGCCATAAGATCAAAGTTAGCCAAACCATCCAGAGACGCACCATTGCCGGAAAACCCGATCAAGGTAGACTGCTCCAAACTGGTCAGCCGCAATGCAAGCTGCCGTTCTTTGCCGCGATAGGCGAATTTCACCAGCCACGACAGGCCTGGCATAACGCTCCGCAACGTGTCTGTGCGCGCCACATCTGCGCCGCGACGCAACGCAGCGCGTTCCCAGGCATCAAAGTCTTTCAATGCAGCAAAAACAAACGCGACCGGCGCTTCGATATCCTGGCGCGATGTTAGCTTCATGTGCCGCAGCCTTCCTGACACCGGTAAAAGGATCGCCACATTCAAATACGCAGGCGACCGGCAGACAAAATTCCGCGCTCAATCCAGCCTGTCTGAAAGCCAATTGGCAAGCAGGAAATGTGCGATTGACCCCCTGCGCGCAGGTTTGATCACCGCATGTTCCCCCGCCGCGACACAAACCATATCCTCGCGGCTGATCCACAGCGCATCTTCCAGCTCTGCCGGGTCCAGCGTGATGTCGGATGACAGCGCATCAGCCGCACAGCCAATCATCAAAGACGCGGGAAAAGGCCAGGGTTGACTGGCCAGATACCGCACAGCCCCCACTTGCACGCCGGTTTCTTCCGCCACTTCGCGGCGCACGGCGGCCTCCAGCGGCTCGCCGGGTTCTACAAACCCCGCCAGTAGTGAATACATTCCCGCGGGCCATCCCGCCGACCGCCCCAGCAGCACCTGATTTCCGCGTGTCACCAGCATGATCACCACCGGGTCGGTGCGTGGAAAATGTTGCGCCCCGCAGGCCGGACAGCCCCGTTGCCAGCCCGCCATGCGCATCACCGATGCGGCCCCGCAGGCGGCACAGAACGCGTGGCTGCGATGCCAATGCAGCACCGCCTTTGCGGTTGCCGCCAATTCCGCCTCACGCGGCGACAAGTCGGTCATCACGCCGCGCAGTTCCACGAAAACCTGATTGTCCGGCAAGGCCGGGTGCTGTTGTTCAGTTGCATCAAAGAACCCGGCCTCAATGCCCGCAGCCCCCGCTTCGGGTGACCAATTTGAAATATCGGCGGCAAAGCGTGGCATGCCGTCATCAAGCCCCAAAAATATCGGCGCATGGCCCGCAGTTGAAAGTGCCGCGTGACCCGCAGGCAGCCATGCCAAGCCTTCACCACGCGCCACCAATGGTTTGCCGCGCCACAGGGCTAAGACCGTCCCGCGTGCCAGCAGGTCGGCAATCGCGCCTTCATCCGCGCGAAGTTCTGCGGCACGATCAAGCCCTGATCCGCCAAACGTCACTGTTTCTGCGTGCAGCATTCTTTGTGTCTTCCCCACTTTGCGCCGTCATGTCACGCGCTGTGCCAACTGGCAAAGCCCAATCGCGACGCCGCCAAAATGCAACCCTTCCGCGAATTTTCTGCGCGCGCTCGCCTGTCGTCTTTTCCTTACGCAGCACCTGATATATGTCAGGAAAATTCGTAATTCGTGTCATCCGCAGTTTGCGTCGGCCCCTAATATCATGGATGCATATTTTTGGACTTTCAACGCGCGGCAGGCCCGAACGGCAAGCATGGCCTGAAAAACAGTCAAGCTGGCTTGGCAAATCAAGACGATGATAAGACCAAAATCCATCTGCGCCTGCTCGCGACATCAGATCTGCACGTTCATATCCTGCCGCATGATTATTATTCCGGGCTGGCCAGCGACCGCCTTGGTCTGGCGCGCACCGCCAGCCTGATTGAGCGCGCAAGAGCCGACGCCCCAAATTGTCTTTTGTTCGACAATGGCGATTTTTTGCAAGGTAGCCCATTGGGCGATTATATCGCGCAGTCAGGCGGGCTTGGTTTGGGTCAGGTGCACCCAATGCTGGCCGCAATGAACTACCTTCGCTATGACGCTGCAACGCTTGGCAATCACGAATTCAGCCATGGCCTCGATTTTCTGATCGACGCTCTGACCGGGGCCGCCTTTCCGGTGGTGTCCGCGAATGTGCTTCTGGCGGCAGGACAGCAGCAAAACGCACCACTTGTGCCACCCTATGTTGTGCTTGACCGACGGGTGATTGACCGACAGGGGATAAGCCACAAGATCAAAATCGGCGTCATTGGATTTGCCCCGCCCCAGATCATGATCTGGGATCGCCATCACCTTGAAGGCAAGCTTACCACCCGCGATATTATTGCTGCAGCAAATGCTTATATTCCCCAAATGCGCCGCAAAGGCGCCGATCTGATTATCGCCTTGTCACATTCGGGTATTGGCGCCGACGAAGCGTCCGACGGAATGGAAAATGCCTCAACGGCGCTGGCCTCAATTGACGGGATTGATGTGGTTATTACGGGACATTCCCATTTGGTGTTTCCATCAGGCGATTTTACCACCACCAGGAAAAGAGACGCGATCCTCGGCACACTCTGCGGCAAACCTGCGGTCATGCCCGGCTTTTACGGGTCGCACCTTGGTATAATTGATCTTTACCTTGCCCCGCACACCACTGGGTTCACTGTGCAATCCCACCGGTCTGAAGCGCGGCCGATTTGGACGCGCGATGAAACCGGTGCACCAAGCGCCTTGGTGCCAGATCATCCGGGCGTTGTCAGCGTTGTATCCAAGGCCCACCAGTCAACTCTTGCATGGGCAAGTCGCCCGGTTGGCACGTCAAATATACCGCTCCACAGCTTTTTCGCACTTGTGACGCAATCACCGGTCACCGCCTTGGTTGCGGCGGCACAGGCACAGCATGTGGCAATGATGCTGGCTGACACGCCGTTTGCCGGTTTGCCCGTGCTGGCATCTGTGGCACCGTTCAAGGCCGGTGGTCGCGGTGGGCCAGACAATTACACCGATGTTCCGGCGGGCGAAATGCTGCTGCGGCATGCGGCGGATCTCTACATTCACCCCAATACCAGCGCCGCAATTCGCATGACGGGGGCAGAGATACACAACTGGCTTGAATATGCAGTCGGGATTTACAATCAGATTGAACCTGGCACTCAGGACAACCCCCTGATCAACCCGGATTTCCCCAGTTTCAACTTCGATATGATCTGCGGCCCCAGCTTTCAGATTGACCTCTCGCAGCCCAGCAGGTTTGATTTGCGCGGCAATCTGATCAACCCCGACAGCCAACGCATCCGCAATCTGTGCTTGGCTGACCAGCCGATTGACCCTTTCGCAAGTTTCGCAATCGCCACCAACAGTTACCGCATCGCGGCGCACTCTGGCGTATTGCCGTATGACGAAAATCGCATTCTATACCAATCGAACGTCAAAAACCGGGATGTTTTGTTGCATTTTCTTGGCAAAAAGGCCCCCCGTCCAGACGTTTTCGCCCCCGGTTGGGGCTTTGTCCCGATGCCCGGCACGACCGCTACTTTCGATACGTCGCCCAAAGCCTTATCCCATTTGGCAAACTTGGCTTCGGTGCAAGTGACCGCAATAGGCACCACTCAAACCGGATTCATGCGCTTTCGCCTGCATCTTTGATCAGCTATCACGGCGTCAACCAAGGGGGCGTAGGCAGTGTTTGACGCAGTAATTTTCGATCTGGACGGCACGTTGATTGATACCGAAAGGCTGGCAATGGCGGCCACGGTTGCGGCATTCGAGGCGATGGGGTTTCCCGCAGATGTTGATTTTCTGCACCAACTTGTCGGCAAAGACATGCCATCGGGTGAACGTTTGATCGCCGCGCGCTACCGCACTCTTGATCTCGCAGAACTGGATCGTCGCGTGGCAACCGCGATGCAACGGGAAATCGCGTCAGGCATGCCGCTGAAGGCGGGCGTTCGTGAACTGTTGGCCCAGATTGTGCAGCCAAAGGCGATTGTGACGTCATCAAGCCAGAAAAACGCGCTGCACAAAGTTGCACAGGCCGGCCTGACCGTAGACTTTTTACACCTGATCACGCTGGATGATGTCACCCGCGCAAAACCCGCCCCAGACCCCTACTTGCTTGCGGCACGTCTGCTCGGTGTAACCCCCGCCCGTTGTTTGGTGTTTGAAGACAGCGAAATCGGCGCGCAATCCGCCCATGCCGCAGGCATGCGGGTGGTGCAAGTGCCGGACATCGTGCCATCAAAGGGGCGTTTCGCGCATCATCTCGCCGATGATTTGTTAAGCGGCGCACGGGCGGCAGGGCTGATCTAAATCGCGATAACCTGTGTTGCGTCCAACAAATACGGGGCCACAATGCCGCAGGTGTCGGCCAGCGGCAACAGCGTGTCAGGCACATCCAGCCCGATCACCGTTTTCATAAACTCCGCCCGCGCCTCGCACCGCGCCGCAACTGCCGGATAGTGAGCTTCCAAATTGGCGCGGAGGCTTGCATCCGCGATCACATAGCCGTCTTCCATCCGCGTCGATCCCCACACAGGATGCCCCGGTATCACATCGCATTGCATCGCCATGCCCGATGCCAACGGCTCGGTCGACCCTTCATAAATCGGCGATGACATCCATTCATCCAGACCGATCAGATGGCCGGGGTTCAGATAGATGCCAAACGTCTCAAAAGGCAACGCAGCGCGCATCTGCGCCCAAACCTCGCCCCCCGAAACACCGGGCCGCATCAGCGAAAACCACTGCGACAGCGCTGCAACATAGGGTCCGGCAAATCCGTCCAGATAGCCCCGCGCTTCCATTGGCAAGTCTTCCGCAGACCGCGCCAACCACCCTGCCCGGCAGATGTTTGATCCCCAATGGCAGATATTGAACCCAATTTGCTGCCCCAGCCGCAACACCTCGCCCGTTGGCCCCGACAATCCCTGTGCCGCGCGGCTGCCCGTGGCAAAAGTTGAATGGCACCCCATCGGCAACCCACCGACGCCCGCGCCCTGATAGGCCTCAAAATCCGTCATCCCCTCGCTAAAACCAAACACCATCCGCTGCAGCGCCCGCGCCGCCATCTGGTTCGAAAATTCCAGCCTCGCGATCTCCGCTGCATCCACCCGCGCGCGTAGGCCATGCCCCGGATGCATCATCAGATCGGTCGCATTTTCCACCCGTGTCGCAATGCGCCGTAGCGGATCGGCCAGAAACACCGGAATATCCAACGTGGTGGCCGGATCGTCCACTTCGCCCGCCTCAAACCATTTCCAGCCAATCGCGCCCAGCGTGCAGCCCTTTGGTACCACTTCCGTCAACCAGTCGCCCAACCGCCGCCCGTCCCGCGGTTGCGATGGCAAAGACAGGCTGGCGCAGTGCCCGGCGCGAATATCGCCCGCCGCCACCAGCGGCGATATCGCCGTGTAAGGCAGGCATTCATTGCCCGCCAACAGCAGCGCATCGCCCGGCGTCACAATCAGCACCGCCTCTTCAAACCGGGGGTCAAACCCGGTCAACCAATGCATATTCGCCGCATGCTCGCGGTCGCCGTAAACCACTGCAGCCCCATACCCCCGCGCGGCAATCGCCCTGCGAAACGCCGCCAACCGCCCCCGCATTTCGGGCAGTGTCAACGCAGGCGGCAAATCAGGCGTCCCAAAATCGGGCCAGTCCATACGGATCAAACGCGCAGCCATAGCAACCTCCCGCTTAGTTTCCCAAAGGCTACGCGATGCCCCGCCACCACACTTGCGCATTTGCGACACCGCGATTATATCGAGCGATGAGAGGTTGGCGCGGGCAGGTGCCTCGCCAACCCGGTCAGGTCCGGAAGGAAGCAGCCGCAACGAGACCCACTTGGGTCGTGTTCAGCCTCTCACCTAAATTTGCTGGAGACGCCGATGATTGAAAAATCGAGCCTTTGGCCCTCCCGTTGACAGATATCGAAGCGCAATACGATACTTCGGGCTGGTCCGCACACTTTGCTGACCAACTCACGCCTGATGATGCGACCTTTGCCCCAATGCGCATAGCCACCGTCCACCGTTCTCGTCTGACGGCGAATTTCGGCGATGAAACCATCCGCCTGAACCTGCCCGTCCACGCAAAAACCACCGATTTTGCGGTGGGTGATTGGGTGTTAGCCGATCCGCAAACCCATATCCTGCACCGCCGCCTTACCCCCAAAACCCTGCTGGACCGCCGGGTTGAGGGCAGCCCTACCCCGCAACTTATCGCCGCCAATGTCGATACCCTGTTCATCGTCACCTCCTGCAACGCCGATTTCAATCCAGCAAGGCTGGAGCGGTATCTGGCCTTGGTGAACGAGGCGGGCATTGATCCCGTTATCGTGCTGACCAAGGCCGATACCGTCGCCGATGCGGCGGGTTACATCGCACAAGCGCAAGCCCTGCAACGTGGCCTTATTGCGGTATCTCTGAACGCTAAATCGCCAGACGCCGTGCAAACCTTGGCCCCATGGTGCAAACCCGGTCACACCGTCGCCCTTATCGGCTCCTCCGGCGTCGGCAAATCGACCTTGCTCAATACCCTCGTCGGCCCCGACCAGGACGCGCCACAAGCCACAGGTGGCATCCGGGAAACCGATGCCAAGGGCCGCCACACCACAACATCACGGTCCCTGCACGCCATTCCCGGCGGCGCGTGGGTGATTGATACCCCCGGCATGCGATCCCTGCATGTGTCTGATGTGGCCTCCGGCATCGGCAACCTGTTTGCGGAAATCACCGAACTGGCCCCGCAGTGCCGCTTTCGCGATTGCACCCATGCGCACGAACCCGGCTGTGCTGTGCAAGCTGCCATTCAGGCGGGCATGCTGGACGCCAACCGCCTTGATCGCTGGCGCAAACTGCTGGATGAAAATCGCAGCAACACACCTGTTCAAACCGGTGCACGGGGGAATAAGTCGGTGTCGACTTGGGCGAAGCGGCGTTAAAATGCACCCCATCGCCTTGCCCGATTTGACACACGTCAAATCGGGTCGCGCCTGCCTGCCCCGGCAGGCGCGTTTCACGCACCAGCCAGCCAGCCGCGCCCCGATTTACGACCGCTGCACCAAGCCGCACCCCGCTTGCCCGACGGCTTGCGCCTCTGGGCAACGAACCGAGAAACGCTGCCCCGCAGCGTTTCCAGATCGGTCCGGGTTGCAATCCCACCCTATCTGGTAGACGCCCCGTCCACCCCGGCCTAATCTGCAACTTCCGAATCCCGTGAGGATACATGTCCGATACCCCCGCCCCCGCCTATCAGGTCCTCGCCCGGAAATACCGGCCCGAAACCTTTGCCGATCTTGTCGGCCAAGAGGCGATGGTGCGCACGCTGAAAAACGCCTTCGCGGCAGACCGCATCGCACATGCCTTCATCATGACGGGTATCCGTGGCACCGGTAAAACCACCACCGCCCGGATCATCGCCAAGGGCTTAAACTGCATCGGCCCTGACGGCACGGGCGGCCCCACCACTGAACCCTGCGGCAAATGTGACCCCTGCCGTGCCATCAGCGATGGCCGCCATGTCGACGTGCTCGAAATGGACGCGGCGTCGCGCACCGGCGTCGGCGACATCCGCGAAATCATCGACTCGGTGCATTACCGCGCCGCATCTGCCCGCTACAAAATCTACATCATCGACGAAGTGCACATGCTGTCGACATCGGCCTTCAACGCGCTGTTGAAAACGCTGGAAGAACCGCCCGCGCATGT
>JANOFE010000216.1:0-13323 GCA_031413495.1 Pseudorhodobacter sp.
GGTCAAGCTGGCGGGCGCGGGCGATGTAGGCCTCGTTTTGCGTCACCGGTTGGCCGGGCACCCATAGTTCGGCGAGGTCCCGCATCGCGGCCCGGTCGACCTTGAAATAGGCTTGTGACAGCTTGGACGCCTCGTAATCTGAGAACCCCATGTTTTCCAGCACATAGCGGCCAGCCCGGATCGACGCATCAAAGGTTTCGCGCACGATGTCATTGGCACCCGCTTGATAAAGCTCATAAACATGCACCCGGTCACGCGCACGGGCAACGATATGAAGATCAGGGCGGGATTTGCGGGCAAAAGTGACGATCTGGTTGGATTTTTCGCGGTCATCCACCGCCACCACCAAGATGGACGCCGTGGCAAGCCCGGCGGCGGCCAACAGTTCGGGGCGCGACGGATCACCGAAAAAGCCCTTCACGCCAAAGCGGCGCATGGTGTCAATCGTGGCCATATCGGCATCCAGCACGACGGTGGATATGCCGGAATGGCGCACAAGGCGGTTCACGACCTGACCAAACCGCCCGATGCCCGCAATGATCACACGTCCGGTTTCGGTGATATCATCTGGGGCTTGTTCCGGTGCGCGGCTTGCCAATCTGCGGGCAAGGCGTTCGTACAGGATAAACAAGACGGGGGTTAGCAGCATCGTCAAGCTGATAACAAGGAGCGCCGTTTGAGCCACCTGTGTCGTCAAAATAGATTGCTGCAAGGCAAAGCTGACGATCAGAAAGCCAAACTCGCCCGCTTGTGCAAGGCCAAGGGCGAAAAGCCAGCGATCCTTGCCTTTGAGGCGGAAGACAAAGGCAATGGCCAGCAGAACCGTGGTCTTAATGGCGATCAGGCCAAGGGTCAGGCCAAGAATGGTCAGGGGTTGGGCGCGCAGCACGTCGACATTGATGCCAACGCCGACCGTCATAAAGAACAGGCCAAGAAGCAGGCCTTTGAAGGGTTGGATGTCCGCTTCCAGCTGATGACGGAATTCAGAGTTGGCAAGCACCACGCCCGCAAGAAAGGTGCCAAGCGCGGGGGACAGGCCGACCATGGTCATCAGGAACGCGATGCCCAGCACCATCAGAAGGGAGATGAAGGTCGACATTTCGGGCAGCAAGGATGCATGCACAAAGCGGAAAATAGGCCGCGTCAGGAAATGGCCGACCAGCACGATGCCAATGATCACGCCAATGGTCAGCAGCGTGACCGACCAACCCGGCAGCGATTGGACCAGCGACATCAGGGGTTCTGCGGCACCTTCCACAACTTGGGGCTCTGTCGTCGCAGTGACACCCACGGTTTCGGCCGTCATCCCCGAGCCACGCGTATTCGCCAACAGCGGGATCAGCGCTAGCATCGGCAGCACTGCAATATCCTGCGTCAGCAGTACCGAAAAACTGGCACGGCCCCCGGCGGTGCGCATCAGGTTTTTTTCATTCAGCGTTTGCAGCACGATCGCGGTCGATGACAATGAAACAAGCATACCCAGCGTCAGGGCCATTTCCCACGCAAGGCCAAGCCAGATCAGCGCAGCCGCAACCGCCGCAGAAGTGATCACCACCTGCGCACCGCCCATGCCGATAAGCTTATGGCGCATATCCCACAGCGCCTTTGGTTCCAGTTCCAGCCCGATCAGGAACAGCATCATCACAACGCCGAATTCCGCAAAATGCTGCAGGTCTGCCGTTTCACCCCCCGCCAGATTAAGCATCGGGCCGATCAGGATACCGGCAGCCAGATAACCCAGAACAGAGCCAAGGCCAAAGCGCACACTCAGCGGCACCACCAGAACGGCAGCGCCAAGGTAAAGACTGGCAAGGAACAGAAAACCTTCCATCGGCGTCCTTTCAAAAGAGGTCGGAAAAGAATTTTGGTATTAGGTCGGCAGGGCAGTATCGGGTTTGAATTGGTCCATCACAATCTGGCTTTGCACGCGGGCCACCGCCGGGTGCGGCAGCAGCACATGATGCACCAGAAGGTTCAGGGCCGGCAGATCGGCGCACCAGACGCGCAGCAGATAATCTGCCTCGCCGGTCAGGGTCCAGGCACAGATCACTTCGGGGCGGGTGGAGATCAGGCTGGCAAAGCCGCGGGCGGCCTCGGTCGAATGCAGGGCCATTTGCACCTGCACAAAGGCTTGCACGGTCAGGCCCAGTTTGGCGGGGTCCAGTTTGGCGGTATAGCAGGTGATGAAACCTTCGGCCTCCAGCCGCTGGCGGCGGCGGGCGGCCTGGCTGGCAGACAGGTTCAGCGCATCGCCCAATTCCTGCGCCGTCAGCAGGGCATTGCGTTGAACCGCCGCCAGTAATCTGGAATCGATATCATCAAGCATGCGTGATCCTTGCGCGTTTATTTGATTATTCGTTAAAACGACGCGAATAAACAGCAAAATAGGCCAATATATGCGCAACTTTTGTGACCAACTTGCAATAAACTAGGCGTAACATTAGCGAAAGGTTGCACCATGGGCCCGTTTCCACATTCCGCACCACAAGCCGTGATCTCTGCCGCCAACCCCGCCGGAACGGATGGTTTTGAATTTGTGGAATTTGCGCATCCCGATCCTGCAGCCCTGCGCGAGGTGTTTGGCCGGATGGGGTATGTCTTGGCCGCGCGGCATAAAACACGCGACGTCGAGCTGTGGCAGCAGGGCGACATTACCTATGTCCTGAACAACGCAGCCGGCAGTCATGCGCGCCGGTTTGTCGAGGCGCACGGCCCCTGTGCGCCGTCGATGTGCTGGCGGGTGGTCAACGCGCAGCATGCCTTCGACCATGCCGTGAAAATGGGGGCCACACCCTATCTGGCGGCAGACAAGGCAATGGACCTGCCCGCGATTGTGGGGATTGGCGGGTCGCTGATTTATTTCACCGACCAATATGGTGCGGCAAACCCCTATGCTGCCGAGTTTGATTGGGTTGGCACACCCAAGCCAAAGGGTGTGGGATTTTACTATCTCGATCACCTGACCCACAACGTGCACAAGGGCAATATGGACACCTGGTTTGACTTTTACGGTCGGATATTCGGGTTCAAGCAAATCAGGTTCTTTGACATTGAAGGCAAACATTCAGGGTTGCTTAGCCGCGCGTTGACATCGGCTTGTGGCCGTATCCGCATTCCGGTGAACGAGGATCGCGGTGAAACGGGGCAGATTGTTGAATACCTCAAGCGCTATAAGGGCGAGGGGATTCAGCACATCGCAGTTGGGGCGGAAGACCTTTATGCGGCGGTGGATGCCATCGAGGCGCGCGGTGTGCGATTCATGCCAAAGCCGCCAATGGCCTATTATGAATTGTCAAAAACCCGCGTGGTGGATCACGCCGAACCGCTGGAAGCGATGGCCAAACATGGCATTCTGATTGACGGTGAAGGAGTGGTCGATGGCGGCGAGACGCGGATTTTGTTGCAGATATTTTCAAAAACCGTGATCGGGCCGATCTTTTTCGAATTCATCCAGCGCAAGGGCGATGATGGCTTTGGCGAGGGTAACTTCCGCGCCTTGTTCGAATCTATCGAGCAAGATCAAATTGATCGCGGGGTTCTGGTCGCCAAATAGCTGTCAGGTTTTCGGCAACTTCAGCGAAACCATCCGACCAGATTTTTGATAGCGCACTTCGTCAGAGTTGATTGCGGCGACCTTGCCGCCATCAATGCTATCGCCGACCTTAACCTTTTTGTAGCGTCCATTGGATTGGCGGATCAGGGCGTAGCGGCTTGATTTCGTGCCATAAACGCCAATTAGGTTGATCTTGGACAGGTTGATGGCATTCACATAAGTGGCTTGTTTTGCCACCGATGCACGGGTCGGAATGGCAGGGGCTGCGGATGCCGTTTCGGGTTCTTCGTCTGCTTCAGGCTGGTCCGACGCCTCGACCTGCGGTTCTGGTGCGCGCACGGCGGCGGCAACGGCGGCTTCAACCGCACGCGACATGTCTTTCGGACGCGGCGCTGGTTTGCGCGAGACGCGGACCGCAAGCGGGCTGGTGTTTGCATCGGGCTGGAACGATGCCGCAAGAACTGCTTCCTCTACGGCATTTGCTTGTTCGGCCTGTGCGGTTAACGATGCAGCGGCGGTGGATTGGCGGGCGGCCTCGCCTGCGGCCAGGATGGTCGCAGGGCGTGGCAACGGACGAAGGCTTGAAACACGGGTTGCACCAAGGGTTGTCAGTGCTGCATCATCATCGGCCTGTGTTGCGGGCGGGGCCAAGCCTGCAGGGCGTGGGCGGGGGCGTGCATCGGCAAGGGCCGGGTCAGACGGGAATGGGTCTGCCGCAGGGGCAGCCACACCGGGGATCAGGGCTGTTACGGCATCTTCAATGGCCGTCGCAGTGGCCGCTGGCAGTGCCGCCGCGATCAGCGCATCTGGACGAGCGGGTGGCACCAGCGCGGGCTTACCTGCAATAAGACGAACGCCCGCAGGTGTGATAATCCCCTCGGGCGTTGGGCGGATCAGACCGTCCGCATCGAACTGATAGACGGTGCCAAAAGGTGGCGGTTCCAATTGTGGCAGCGGAAGTGCGTCTATGCTTGCAACAGGTTGCGGCAGGGCCAGCGGATCAAGCGCCAAGGGGGGCGCATCCATCGTGGCCAAGAAAATTTCATCCTGCGCTTCGTTCAACGGGGCCGCATTGGGGGCGTCTGTGGCGGCAATGCCAACGGGGGCCGGTTCTGGCGGGGCGGCAACAGGCGCTGTTTCCGGCACCACAGCAGGCGTTTCAAGCGCCGCGATGGCGGCGTCGGTTTCTGGAATAACGGCGTCTGGCTGAACCGTGGCTGTGACGTCAAGGTCTGCTGCCGGATCAATAAGGGCGTCCGCCGCAGCAAGATTTTCGGCGTCAAATTCTGCCGGGTCTTGGGCGTCGGCCAGCATTTCATCATCCACCGCCGGAACGTCGGCAGCGGCGGGATCGGCCAAATCGAGATCGGCAGTGGCGGGCGCAGATGCAACCACAGCGCCAGTTGCAGGTACGTCATTGGACGAGGTGACAAACGACGACCACGCCGCGATCAGCGCCAAAAAGACCAACAAAAGCCCGGTCAGAATTAGCCCAAGATAGCGCGGCTTGCCCCGTTGTTTGGACGAAGCAAAGGTGCCGCCCGGTTTCGTCAGCGATTTACGGGACTCAGGGCTTCCCGGTTGTGCTGTGTTTTGGGCATCAGCCGGCGCGGATTTGCGTTTGCGCGATCCGGGAATGGTCGGCGCTGTGACAAACGCTGTGTTGGATTTACCAAGCGTCGGCCTGACAAGGGGCACATCTTCGCGTGGCTTTACAGTCTCTTGCCGAAGGTCTGACCTTACTGCCGCCGTATCTGCCCCAACGATTGGGCGTGACAACGGCGGCGGCGCAGATTGTGCCATGGTGTCGCGGGCATCCGCAGGCATGGCCGACCCGACCGATTTTGCGCCGGGCAATTCACCGGCGCGGCGGCTTGCAAACGCCGCCATGATAGCAGCCGAAGGCGCGGGTGGCAGATCATCTTTGGGCAGACCACCCGCATCGGAAACCGCAGCCTCGATCTCTGGAAAGGCCTGAGCGCTGGTCACGGCAGGTTTGGCAAGGTCAGCAGGCTGGGTTGCCCCGCCGGGCAGGGTATTTTCAGGGGCCGCGGCCTTGGCCCCGTTCACCGCTTCAGTCGGCGCTTGCTCGGTCACTGGTGCCAGGTCTATCGGCCACGTCGCTGGGGCTGGGCTTGGGGCCACTGCCACGGCAACGTCTGGTGCCGCCTCATCTGTGATGGGTGTTGGGAGTGGTGCATCTGCCACATCGACCACAGGTTTTTCAGTTTTTTCCTTATCAGCCAGTGCCTTGGCAGCGGTATCTGCTTTGCGGTCTGAACTTGCAGTGGTCGATTTTCCAGCTCCAGGATGGGATTTTGGCAAATCGCGCGCGGCGATTTGGACTGCTTCACTGTCCCGCTCAACCTTTTCGCCTTTTTCCAAAACGGTCGCCGACAGTTTGGTTGGGCCAAACCAAGGCTCGCCTTTGAAATCGCCTTTAAGGGGCAGGCCGACAAAGGACACTGGGTTAAAACGGTGCTCGGCGGCAAAGGTTTCGGCCTCGTCCAGCGTTTCGCGCGCAACCACGGCGACCTGCACGCGTGCACCTGTGCCTGACCAGTCGAACACCAAATCCTCGACATTATAGGGCGTCCGCCCCACTAATGCGGCCCTGATCTGGTTGCGCCGATCTGCGTCATTGGGGCCGGGCGCATCCAGTTCCAGATACTTGATCTGCGAATTCGGCAGCACCAGTTTGGTGGTCAGCCCACCCGGCGACAGCCCCAAGGCAGAGCCGCGCAGATAGCCCAACGCCTCTGCCAGATCTTCGGTGTCGAACGTGGTTTCACCGACCTGCAGCCAACCGCGCGCGGTGCGATGCAGAAGGCCAATGGCGGTGTCTGAGATGTTTAAGGCAAAACTTGGTTTCATTGCATGGATCTAGCATATGTTCCTATGGTGCGGGAACGGTGCCCCCGTGTCCGCGTCCTTCCTACAGCAGGTTTTTGCCGATGGGAAGAAAAAGCCCAAAACTTTGTCCAAGGTCCGAAGTTTTCGCCAAGGAATGGGTTGTGAGTTGCGTCCAATAAAGGTGAAGTCGCTTAATGATTGGAGAATCCCATGCGCATTTTGACTATACTGGCCATGTCAGCCGCCCTTGCCGTGCCGTTTTCGCTGCCGGCCTTTGCCGAAGGACCGGCCACCATCAGCGTGACTGGTGAAGGCGTGGTCGAGGCGGCACCCGATATTGCCACCATTTCACTGGGTGTCACGACCGAAGCCCCCACGGCGGCCAAGGCGATGGCGGCCAATTCGGCAGCTTTGGCCGCGGTGTTGGAACGGCTGCGCGCCGCAGGTATCGCGGACCGCGATTTGCAAACATCAAACCTGACGCTGAACCCGAATTGGGTGGGCTATGACAGTGGCAAGGCACCGACGATTTCGGGCTATACGGCGTCAAACATGCTGACCGTGCGGGTGCGCGCCTTGGAAAGCCTTGGCACGGTGCTGGACAGTGCGATCACCGACGGCGCGAATACCTTGAACGGCGTGACGTTTGGGGTGGCAGAACCACGCCCGGCGCTGGACGAGGCCCGCAAAAAGGCGGTTGCCGATGCTATTGCGCGGGCGACACTGTTGGTCGAGGCGGCGGGGGCCAAGCTGGGACCGGTTGTGTCGATCTCGGAATCGTCTGGATTTGCGCCACCGATGCCGATGTTCCGGATGGAGGCTTCCGCCGATAGCGGCGTGCCAGTGGCTGGCGGAGAGGTTGGTCTGACTGCAACAGTGACGATGGTGTTTGAAATCACAAAGTAAATACCGCGGCTGCGCATCAGATTTGTGATGCGCAGCCGGGATTATGTTTAGGCAGTGGCCGCAGTCAGCGCCTGATCCAGATCAGCGATGATATCGCGGACATCTTCGATCCCGATCGACAGGCGCACCACATTTGGGGCGGCTCCGGCGGCGATGCGCTGTTCATCAGACAACTGGCGATGCGTTGTCGATGCGGAATGGATCACAAGGCTGCGGGTATCGCCCAGGTTGGCGACATGGCTGAACAGTTTCAGATTGTCGATCAACTTCACACAGGCGTCATAGCCGCCTTTCAGCCCAAAGGTGAACAGCGCGCCCGCGCCCTTTGGCGTGATCATCTTGGCCAGATTGTGATAGGGCGATGATTTCAGGCCCGGATAGGTGACAAATTCAACCCTTGGGTCTTGTTCCAGATATTCGGCCACAATCTGCGCATTTTCCACATGCCGTTGCATGCGCAGCGACAGGGTTTCAATGCCCATCAATGTGTAATGCGCGCCTTGCGGGTTCATCGTCATCCCCAAATCGCGCAGGCCGACGGCGATGGAATGAAAGGTAAACGCCATGCCGCCCAAGGCCGCGTGAAAGTTCAGGCCGTGATAGGCGGGCTCGGGTGCGGCAAGGCTTGGGAATTTGCCCGATGCGGACCAATCAAACTTGCCACTGTCCACCACAACGCCGCCGGTGACCGTGCCGTTGCCGGTCAGGTATTTGGTGGCGGAATGCACAACCAAAGTGGCCCCATGTTCAATCGGACGGCACAGGTATGGCGTGGCGGTCGTGTTATCAACGATCAACGGGATACCATGACGGTCTGCCACCCGTGCTATGGCATCAATATCGGAAATCGCGCCGCCGGGGTTGCAAATGGTTTCGCAAAACAGCGCGCGTGTGTTGTCATCAATCGCCGCCGCAATTGCCTTTGGATCATCGAAATCGACCAGCTTGGCCGACCAGCCGAATTTGCGGATGGTGTTGGTGAACTGCTGAATGGTGCCGCCATAAAGTTTGGTCGATGCAACGACATTGCAGCCGGGTTGCATTAAAGGGAACAACGCCATGATCTGCGCCGCGTGGCCGGACGAACAGGCAATCCCGCCAACAGCGCCTTCCAGTGCCGCCACCCGCTCAACCAGTGCTGATACGGTTGGGTTGGTCAGGCGAGAATAAATATAGCCCACCTCTTGAAGGTTGAACAATTTCGCCGCGTGGTCGGCATCGCGAAAAACATAGGCGGTGGTTTGGTAGATCGGAATCTGACGCGCCCCTGTGGCGGGATCAGGTTTCGCACCGGCATGAATTTGAAGCGTGTCAAAGCCAAGTTTTTGGGCGTCGGTCATTTTATCCTCCGTTGAAAATGCTTGGCGCAGGCTAGGCCAAGCGCCACGATTGGGCAACGGGGATGAACGGGTTTGGTGGCACGATATGAGCACGCAAAAAGCACGGCAAAAACACGGGCGGGAAAGTGCCAATTCCTATGGTCTTGCCTTACCCCCGGTCATCCTTGGACGACGATAAAACCACATAAGATGTGATCGACCGCAGCATCGGAAGCACGCCCAAAACCTCGGTATGGAAATGCTTGTAGGCGGCAAGATCAGCCGCCTCAACCCGAAGCAAATATTCCACTGTTCCCGTGATGTTATGGCATTCGCGCACTTCCGGTGCGGCGGTCATCGCCTGTTCAAACGCCTCTTGCGCGGCCTTGGTGTGGGTGGACAGGCCCACGGTCATATAAGCCACAAAGCCCAATCCAAGTTTTTCAGAATCCAGAACGGCGCGGTATCCTTTAATGATTCCAATACGTTCCAGTTCTTGTACCCGCCTGAGGCAGGCCGACGGTGACAGGCCAATGCGATCAGCCAGATCAAGGTTGCTGATCCGGCCGTTACGCGACAGCGCGCGCAATATTCTGCGGTCTATGTCATCAATCTTTGTCATTAATTGCTAAAATAAGTGATTTCTGCCATCATTTGCAATTAAATATAACGATAAGTGGTGAAATATTGCGGGCATGACTTATCAATTGCTGATCGCCCTATTGGGCTTTGCCTTTGTCACCTCGGTCACACCGGGGCCAAACAACATGATGCTTGTGGCCTCTGGTGCGAATTTCGGGTTTCAACGCAGCATCCCACATATGCTTGGCATCAGCCTTGGCCACGCGTTGATGGTGTTTTTGGTGGGCATGGGGTTGGCGGGCGCGGTTCAGGCGGTGCCGGGTTTATTGGCCGGTATGAAGATTGTCTCGATCCTGTATATGCTGTGGTTGGCATGGAAAATTGCAAATTCTGCGGCACCGGGTGAAGGAAAATCCGGCGGCCGTCCTTTTAGCTTTTTGCAAGCAGCGGCGTTTCAATGGGTGAATCCAAAGGCTTGGGCGATGGCGCTTGGGGCAACGTCTGCCTATGCGCCAGATGGATCTGTGCAGTCTTACCTGATTGTCGCTGTGGTTTTTGCCAGTGTGAACCTGCCGTCGGTAAGCCTGTGGGCCTATGCCGGGCAGAAAGTGCGGCGATTCCTATCCAGCCCGCCGCGTTTACGCGCCTTTAACTGGACCATGGCCATATTGCTGATTGCGTCGCTGGTGCCCGTTCTTTTGCATTAACAGTTACGAATGTTGCTTTTCTGTCGTAAGATCCGGCTAGCATCCTAGCAAATTGGAGGGTCGGCATGTTCGGTCATCTCATAAAATGGGGCCTGCGGGCCTTTGGTCTTTGCTGTGCTGGAATAGCAATGTTGATCGGCTATCTTGCCGTTTTGCATTTCAACGGCAATTTTCACGCGGTTCTGGACGGCGAGCTGTATCGGTCGGGCCAAATGGTGGACGGTGAATTGAGCGACTACACCACCGAGGTGGGCCTTAAGTCTGTCCTGAATTTGCGGGGGCCTGCGCCTGAGGCAGATTGGTATCAGGCCGAACTTGCAGAAAGCGCGCGCCTTGGTCTCAAGCACGCGGATTATAGTTTATTAGCCTCTCAAGAAGTTACCAACGAACAGGCTGCAGAATTGATTGCCCTGATGCGGCGCTTGCCAAAACCGTTGTTGATTCATTGCAAACACGGCTCAGACAGAAGTGGGCTTATTGCGGCACTCTATCTGGCCGCGATTGCGGGCGAAGACGAAGAGACAGCCGAACGTCAGTTGTCGATATATTATGGGCATTTCTCTGTCCCCTATCTATCCGCCGCCTATGCCATGGATGAAAGCTGGGAGCGGCTTGAAACTGCGTTGCAGTTTGCAGAAAACTGACCCAAGCCTTTAGCGAAACCAGAGCCCTTCACGCTTGATCGTGTTGCGGATTATCTGTTCGCGCCGGGGTAGTGCTGTGCGGTCAAACAGCGCGCGGACTTGGGCGCCTTTGCCTTGATAGATCAACTTTTTGAACGGCTCATAGTTTCGCAGCAATTTTTTCATACTGTTTGGTGCGCATATCTGTTCCAGCAAGGCTACAACCGCGTCACTTTCACGGGCATATAACAAGGGCAGGCTGCGCCAGTGGCAGGTGATGTCGCCATCGAGGCCTGCAAGGTTTGGTCCGGGACGGGCACCGCCAAAGGAATGAATGACAAGCGGCAAAGCTATTTGATCCAGCCATGGGGTCAGGGGTTGGCAGACCAATTCGGGCGTCGGATTGTCACGAAAGCTAAGCGCATATTCGAGAAACCGTTCCCCAAATCGGTGTGGGCTTTGATAGAAAAACCACCCTGCGTTGAAATAGAGATAACGTTGCCAGTATCCGTCCGGATGAGTCAGATCGAGGCTGGTGTCAAATTCCAGGGCAAAGCGGTCGTAAAGCGACTTCCAGATTTGGGCAATTGTGGGGCCGTAAAGTTCCTGCGTGGGCCAGGTACCTTCCCGCCGCATTGAGGCAGAGGGGCGCGCGAAATCGAACTGCACCATGTTCAGCGGGCCGGTGATCAGGGTATCGGTATCAAGGAACAAAAACGGCTCATCGGGAAGCGCTAACAGCGCCTCAATTTTGTTGCCATAGGGGTAGCCGTCCCCAAAGGCCGTGCTTTCAAATGGCAGAATTTCAACACCAAGGCTTTCCAACTGGGCGCGGATTGCGGGGTCGGTGATGCGGGGATCGTCTTTCCACAAATGGCCGGGCTGGGGTTCTGCCAGAAACAGGCGGCCCGCAAAATCGGGGTTGGTGGCGCGCAGGGACGCGAACAGCAGAGCCGCTTCATACTGCAATCGCCCGGATTGTCCGACGGCCATGATGTTGTAGCGTTGCGGCGCGGGCATCCGGGAAACCTTTGGTCATTCTACGGTTGAGTATAGCCAGCAAAAATCGCGCGCAAAAGGGCTGTTCAGGGCTTTGGCGTAAACCGAAGGCTAAGGCAGGACATGCCGCCATCAAGCTTGGCGCATTCGCTGTTGCCAATGTCGACTACGGTGAACCCTGCCGCAAGAATTGCGTCGCGCGTGCCCGGAAACCCTGCTGGCATGATCACCACATCATTGAAGCGGATGGAATTAGCAGCCGCTTCTTCGCCCGGTGCGGTGTGGATCACGCTGTAGCCGCCAAAGCAGCCCGAGGCGGCTAAGCGTTTGGTGGACAGGATGGTTTCGCCATCAAGAAGGGAGCAGTCGGTTTTGAAATGCAGCACGCCAGGCGGGGTGAACACTTCGCGCACCTTGTGGCCCCACGGTGCAACGAGGGCCGTCAATTCAGCGATGCCTGCGGCATCCGTGCGGGCAGAGCGACCGATCAGAATTTCCCGCTCTGTCACCAGAATATCGCCGCCTTCGATGAAGCCGGGGCCTTTTATTTCCAGCACTTGACCATAAAGCGCACGCAAATGCGGGGCCATTTCAGCAGCCTCGCCCAAACGGCTTGGCGCACCGGGGCGCATGATGACAGCGCCTTTTGGCAGGCAAAGGGCGGTGTCTTCGACAAAGACGCTGTCTGGGAATGCTTCTGCTGCATCAAGTTCCAGCACGGTGGCACCCGTTGCCCGCAAAGCCGCCACATAGGCCGCGTGATGGGCAAGCATCAACGCAAGGTCAGGCGCGCCTGTATCAGCCGCGCGCAAACCGCCGATGATACTGTGCCCCGGCCTGCGGGTGATTGCGTGGGTAAAGCGAAAAGATTGGTCAGACATGGCACGCTCCGGTGTTTGCGCAGTGATAGCGCGCGGTTGGCGAAAGCGGAAGATCCAGGCATTGGGGGAAGATAGGAAATGATGGGCGGCTCCGGAGCGGCCAACATTTCGGTATGTGCTTGTTTCCCGTGATGTCTTGGCGTGAGGGCGGGTGAGTACGTCTTACCTTTTGGCGCAGTGGTGGACCGCCAGAGCATAGTATTCAACTATTTTGGTCTTACCAACACACGCCGTCGGTTTTGAGCACAAAGCAGCCCTCGGCGTTGAGGGTCTTGTTCACTTTCCAGTTGTCATCGGGCAATGGTTCTGAAAGGCCGATATGAAATTTAAAATTAGGGAACGTCTTTTCGATTTTACGGAAGTGTTCTGTGTAAAAAAGTTCTTTCTTCGAACGTCCTCCGTACCAGTACGATACCTTGCGGTTTGTTTTCTCTGTCTGAAACAAATGAAAAATATGGGCTCGTAGTGGTGCCATCCCCGCTCCACCTCCAACGTAAATCATTTCCCGTTGTGAAGGGTTGATGTGAAATTCGCCGTACGGGCCGGAAATAGTAACATTGTCTCCTGGCTTCCTCGAAAAGACAAACGAAGAACAAACTCCTGGATTCACATCCATCCATGCGTTGTTTTGTCTGTCCCAGGGTGGCGTGGCCACGCGAATGTTCAGCATCACAATATTTCCTTCCGCCGGGTGGTTCGCCATGGAGTAAGCCCTGAAAATCGGCTCCTCATTTTTCATCTTCAGGTCCCACAACTTAAACTTGTCCCAATCACCTTTGAAGACGTCAGGCTTGTGCCCCAAATCAGGATGAGGAGTAATATCAATGGTATTGTAATCCACGTTGATCAGCGGCACATCGATCTGAATGTACCCGCCGGCTTGAAATTTAAGTGTTTCAC
>JANOFE010000217.1:0-6001 GCA_031413495.1 Pseudorhodobacter sp.
CCTGCCGGGTGTGGCGCAATCGGTAGTGCTGACCCGCACTTCGGGGCGGGCGAGCGCGATGCCAGAGGGCGAAGATTTGGTGAATTTCGCCAAAACTGGCGCAACGCTGGCCATTCATCTGTCGGTGCATGTGCTGGACAACGTGATTGCCGATCTGACCCCGCAGTATGGTGCCGATTGCCCGGTGGCGGTGGTTTGGCGGGCATCCTGGCCAGACCAACGGATCGTGCGGGCGACGCTGGCAACGCTACAAACGGCGATTGGCGCGGAGATGGAGCGGACGGCGCTGATCTTGGTAGGCCATGCCTTGGGATCGGATGATTTTGATGAAAGCAGGCTCTATGCAGGCGATTATGACCGTCGTTTTCGCCCCGTGGGAACCGAACCAAGGTTCCCGGACGCAACATGATACCGCCTGGATTGATCATATCCGCCCCTGCATCGGGCACTGGTAAAACCACGCTGATGTTGGGGCTTTTGTCGGCGTTTCGGGCGCGGGGCATCACGGTGCAGCCGTTCAAAAGCGGGCCGGATTACATTGATCCGGCTTTTCACGGCGCGGCATCGGGGCGGCCCTCGTTGAACCTTGATAGTTGGGCGATGACGCCTGCACGGATTGCGGGGCTTGTGGCGGCGGCGGATGGGGCGGATTTGATCCTTGCCGAAGGGTCTATGGGGCTGTTTGACGGGGTTGCGAAGGTTGGTGAAACCGGGTCCGGGGCAAGTGCGGATATTGCAGCGCTGATGGGCTGGCCCGTGGTTCTGGTCGTTGACGTGTCAGGCCAAGCACAATCTGCGGCGGCGGTGGCTGCGGGGTTTGCGGCGTATCGCCCCGATGTGCATGTGGCGGGCGTGGTGTTGAACCGCGTTGCCAGCCCACGGCATGAGGCGCTGGTGCGGGCGGGTATGGAGGCGGTGGGGATACGGGTTTTTGGCGCGCTGCCACGGCAGGCGTCGATTGCGCTGCCGGAACGGCATTTGGGGTTGGTGCAGGCCGAAGAACAGCCACAGTTGGCGCAGTTCTTGGTGGATGTGGGCGCGTTTGTTGGTGCCCACGTGGATTTAGACGCTTTGCGCGCTGTGGCTGCAGGGCAAGGCGCGGTAGCTTTGCAGTCAATGCGCGCAGCCCCACCGTGCCAACGTATAGCCCTTGCCCGTGATGCGGCATTTTCGTTTGTTTACCCGCATCTGTTGGCGGATTGGCGCAGCGCCGGGGCGGAAATATTGCCATTTTCGCCGCTTGCGAATGAAGGCCCGGATGCCAGCGCCGATGTGTGCTGGCTGCCCGGCGGCTATCCCGAACTGCATGCAGGTGTGCTTGCAGCGGCGGGGCATTTCCGCATGTCGTTGCAGGCCTTCGTGCAAACCCGTCCGGTGCATGGCGAATGCGGGGGCTATATGGCGATGGGGGCTGGCTTGATCGATAAAAACGGGGTGCGGCATCAGATGGCAGGGCTGTTGGGCCTCGTCACATCGTTTGAGAAGCGCAAAATGCATCTGGGTTACCGGGTTGCCAGCCTGAACGTGCCTGCGAACGGACACCCTGCAGGCGCACGTTTGCGTGGACACGAATTTCACTATGCCACCATCGTCGATCAGCCGGACGCGCCGCTGGCAAATGTCACCGATGCAACCGGGGCAGCAGTGCCTGAAACAGGGTCTATTATGGCCTTTTCGGGAGGCGGGCGGGCGACTGGCACCTTCTTTCATTTGATTGCAGAGGCGACATGACAGGTTTCGTATCTTTCGTATCCTCTGGCCCCGGCGATCCGGAATTGCTGACGTTGAAAGCGGTGGCGCGGCTGCAAACCGCTGATGCGGTGCTGTTTGATGATCTGTCATCCGGGCCGGTATTGACCCATGCGCGGGCAGGGGCTGATCTGGTGGGAGTTGGAAAACGCGCTGGACGCGCATCGCCAAAGCAAGATCATGTTAGCCGCTTGTTGGTGGATTATGCCAAAACGGGTGCAAAGGTGGTGCGCCTGAAATCCGGCGATTGCAGCCTGTTTGGGCGGCTGGAGGAAGAGATTACCGCGCTGAACGAGGCTGGCATCGGGTATGAGATTATTCCCGGTGTAACCTCTGCCTCGGCCGCCGTTGCTGCTGCGGGAATTCCCTTGACCCGGCGGTTGACCGCGCGGCGGGTGCAGTTTGTGACCGGGGCCGATGTGACGGGGGGGTTGCCGGACGGCTTGAACATGGAGGCACTGGCAGATCCTGCGGCAACGACGGTTGTGTATATGGGCAAGCGGACATTTGCGGCACTGGCAAGCATGCTGATGGACCATGGGCTGCCCGGCGATACCCCTGCAATGTTGGCCGAAGCGGTATCAACGCCGGATCAACAAATCGAATGGTTCACCATCGCCACGCTTGCCGACCATCTGAAAGACGCGCCCAGCACGCGGCCTGCGCTGATCTTGTATGGCCCGTTGGCAGGGGGCGCTTGATGCAAATATCAGTGTGTGGCACCTGCCCGCTTGGCAAAGACGGTTTTGCAGAAAAGCTGCGGCTGGCAACGGCGTCGCTGGCCTTTGCGACCGAGGTGGAACTGGTGGATTGCATGTCCGGCTGCGCGCGCGAATCGACGCTTGCGTTTCGAAGTGCTGGCAAGGTTGCGTATTTGTTGGGTGATCTGACGGTGGCCGATTTGCCCGAACTTTTGGCTTTCGCCAAGCACTATCACGCGTCGCCAGATGGCTGCTTTGCCGATGCCCGCGTCCTTGGCACATTGCGCACCAAGGCTTTGGCGCGCATTCCGGGATAAGTTTTGGTCACAGCGTCGGCCACGCGCCATCGAATGGCGCATTTCGGCTTGACCACACCTGCCCCCTACTGACACATGAAAGATGCATGGTGTCCGATCAGCGCAAAGCGCCCGGACTGAAACAGGAATGGGGAATGGGCGGACTGATCACAGCGCCCCAAACCCCAACCGCCCCCGCGACTGTATGCGGCGAGCGGCCTTCCACAGTGCCACTGATCCCGAAAGGGGTTGGGAAGGCGGAAGGCAGCGATGAGCCGCGAGTCAGGAGACTGGCCATGCAGGGTGAAACAACAATGCCGTCGGGTGTGACGGCAAGGAGAGATATGATGAATACGCAGACCCAAACGACCGCTAAATTCACATCAAGCCTGATGTCGATCCTTTGCGTTGCCCTGCTGGGCGGTGTGCTGCTGTTTGTGGCAGGCCACGCGCAATCGGGCGCTTTGCATGACGCCGCGCATGACACCCGTCATGCGACTGGTTTCCCCTGCCACTGATCCACACATAACAAAATGATCCAACGTATGGTGACCAGCGCTTTGTTCGCTGGCTTTGCCGCAGGCCTGTTTGCAGCCCTGTTGCATTTCGCGTTTGTGCAGAAGTCCATTCTTCTGGGCGAGCAATATGAAATGGGCGCATTGACGCATTTTGACAATGCCGTCCAGCCCGCTGAAGGCGGTCATGACCATGCCGACCCAGCACAACACGCCGATGGGCAGGCGCATGCACATGACGACCACGCCGTGGCGGCCCCGACAGAGTTTTCGCGCAATGCCCTGACTGTGCTGTTTTCAGGACTGGTCTATGTGGCCTACGCGTTGATTCTTGTTGCGGGCTTTGCACTCGCCAATCACTTTGGCAAATGCATAACCCCGCGCGAAGGCCTGCTTTGGGGGATTGCTGGTTTTGCAACATTCCAATTGATGCCAGCAATGGGACTGGCACCCGAACTGCCCGGCACCATTGCGGCAGAACTGCATCTTCGCCAAATCTGGTGGTGGGGCACGGTTGCGACCACTGCAACTGGGCTTGCGCTGATCGGGTATGGCCGGGGAGTGCTGCTTGTTGGCGTGGCGCTGATGTTGCTGGCAGCGCCGCATGTCATCGGGGCACCACAGGCCGAGCAGTACTGGGGCGTCGCCCCGCCAGAACTGGCTGCTACTTTTGCCGCCCGTGTGCTGGGCGTTGGGTTGGTTGTTTGGGTAACGCTTGGCTGGCTGGCCGGATACTTTTGGTCGTCAAAATACGGCCAAGCTGGCTGAATGATCCACCTCGCATGGTGTTTTTGGGCGCGGCCTGTCACGTCTGACGGGCGGAGGAATCGCGATGTATGACCTTACCCTCATCGGAATTGGCACCGGTAACCCGGAACATCTGACCCGTCAGGCGACCCTTGCGTTGAATTCAGCGGATTTGATCCTAATACCGCGCAAGGGCGAATCCAAAGCCGACCTCGCCGATCTGCGCCGCGCAATTTGTAGGGGTGTGGTGACCAATCCCGCAACTCAGATTATCGAATTCGACCTGCCTGTGCGTGATGCGACAAACCCCGACTACTTAGCGCGGGTTGAGGATTGGCACGATGCCATTGCCCTGTGCTGGGCAAAGGCCGTGACAACAGTATCCGGCCCGTCGGGCAAAGTAGCGCTGCTGGTTTGGGGGGATCCGTCGCTTTACGATTCCACCCTGCGGATTGCAGCACGTCTTAGCCCGGCACCCAAGGTAACCGTGATCCCCGGCATCACGTCGATGCAGGCGCTATGCGCGGCGCATGCCATTCCGCTGAACGACATCGGCGCAGCTTTTCTGGTGACGACGGGCAGGCAACTGCGCAATCATGGTTGGCCTGCGGGGGTTGATACGTTGGTTGTCATGCTGGACGGCGACTGCGCGTTTCAAGCCCTTGATCCGGCCGGCATTTCAATCTGGTGGGCAGGTTATGTCGGCATGGCAGAGGAGATTTTGTTTTCCGGCCCTCTTGCCGCCACTGGCCCCCGGATCATTGCCGCAAGGGCCATAGCACGGGCGCAGCATGGCTGGATCATGGATATCTACCTGTTGCGCAGAAAGCTTACCTGACCCCTATCCACAGCGCATTTGCGGCGCTAAACAGGGCGAATGCGGCAAAGTCTGACTGAAATTTATGAAGCGCGCGTGACTGAGGGTAGACTTCGGGCCGATCCGGCACAGCATGCAATCCTGCCGCAGCTAGAGCATTTGCGGCTTTGGCTAGAAGACCATAGCCCAAAAAAACGGGGCCTGTTGGGGGGGCTATTTGCCAAAGCCGCACAACCGCCAAAGGGTGCCTATCTTTGGGGTGGCGTCGGGCGCGGCAAATCCATGCTGATGGACTTGTTTTTTGATGCCACGGATATTGATGCCAAACGCCGCGTGCATTTCCACGCCTTCATGCAAGACATTCACCGGGGCATGCATGCCGCCCGCAAAAAGGGTGTCGAAGATGCGCTTGCCCCAGTGGCGGATGACATCATTCACGACATCCGCCTGCTGTGCTTTGACGAAATGCAGATCACCGACATAACCGATGCCATGATTGTGGGGCGGCTGTTTGAAAAGTTGTTCGCGGCGGGGGTGGTGGTGGTGACCACATCCAATCGCCCGCCCGATGGCCTTTATAAGGACGGCCTGAACCGGGCCCTGTTTTTGCCGTTCATCGACCTGATTTCTAATCGGCTGGTTGTCGTTCAACTGGAAAGCCCGACCGATTACCGCCAGCATCGGCTGGAAGGCGCACAGGTTTATTTTCAACCCGCCGCCAGTGCAAAGGGTGATATTGCCGCTATCTGGCAAGATCTGACAGGCGGCGCTGGCGGCGAGCCCCTGCGCCTGCCCGTCAATGGCCGCGAGGTGGAATTGCCACGCTTTGCCAATGGTATAGGCCGCGCCAGTTTTTGGGAATTGTGCGCAAAACCGCTTGGCCCGGCGGATTATCTGGCCATAGCCCATGCCGTGCGGGTTTTGATATTGGAAGATATTCCGCAGTTGTCGTCTTATAACTACAATGAGGCGAAACGGTTCGTGACCCTGATAGACGCTCTGTATGAAGCACGGGTGCGGTTGATCTGTTCCGCCGCTGATGTGCCTGAACGGCTATATCTCGAAGGGTCGGGATCGTTTGAATTTGAACGCACGGCCAGCCGTTTGCGCGAAATGCAAGCGGCCGATTGGGGGCAATAGTGCCTAAAGCATTTGCACGAAAACCCGCAGCGCCAA
>JANOFE010000218.1:0-6497 GCA_031413495.1 Pseudorhodobacter sp.
CTTCGCATCATGGCACAGCCAGAAACTGACCGGATTGAACACATGCCCCATGACGCGCGGTTGCGCCAAAAGCAAAATCTTATCTGCACCGGGCAGGCCGTGGCTGGCCAGCACATCGCGCACCCACTGGGCACCCGTGCCTTGCTTTGGCACGCCGCCATGATCAACATCATAAAGCGAGGTCAGGTTGCGTTGATTACGCGAAAACAGGCGCGGGCCGCGCGCGGTTTCAGGGTTCAGCAAGATGTAATCCACACCATAGCGAAACTGGTTTTTCACAGCGCCCTTGCGGCCATGAAACGTCTCACCCCGGATATGATCCACCTTACGGGTCATGCGACCATCAGATCCTCTGTTTCGCGGGACCGCAGTGCATCAACCACATCCACCGCCGATGCAAAGCCGTCTTCATGAAAGCCGTTCTTCATCCACGCGCCGCAAAACCAAGTATTCCGCGTGCCGTTCATCGCGCGGATACCGCTTTGCGCAGCCAAGGCCTCCAGATCGTAGACCGGGTGACGAAACGTGGCGACATCGTGGATCAGTTTGTCATTGATCGGGCGGTTGGAGTTCAGCGTCACAAACAGCGGGTCATCCTGCGGGATAGGTTGCAGCGAATTCATCCAATAGGTCAGATCAATCCGGTCAGGGCGCCGACCGGCGGGTTCGGTGTAAACCCAGCTTGCCCAGACCGACTTATGCTTTGGCATGATCGTTGCATCGGCGTGCAGAACAACCTGGTTGGGCTGATAGCCCACTGCGCCCAAAAGTTGCTTCTCATCCGCCGACGGGTCGGCCAGCAGGCGCAAAGCATCATCCGAATGGGTGGCAAAGATCACGTCGTCAAAGGGCTCCCATTCGCCACCTTCGCAGCGCACCAACACGCCATTGCCTTCGCGCCTGACCGCAGCGACCATAGCGCCAAGACGCAGATCAACCGCTTCGGCCACCAGTGCCGCTTGCAGGCGGCGGACATATTCGATGGAACCGCCTTTGACGGTATACCACTGGTGCTGCCCGGTCATGCTGAGCAGCGCATGATTCTTGAAAAACCGGATCAGCGCCTGCGCCGGGAAATCAAGGATACCCTGCACCGGGGTTGACCAGATCGCGCCAGACAGCGGCAAAATGTAGTAGTCGCGAAACCACGCGCCGGTCCCCAGATCGCGCAGAAATTCACCCACCGTCAGGTTGGGGTTTTGCGCCACCTGTTCAGCGCGGGCGTTAAAGCGCAGAATATCGCGCAGCATCCGCAAAAAACGCGGATCCGCTATGCGCCAGCGCTGGGCGAACAACGCGTCAACGCTGCGCAAACCGTATTCCAGTTTGCCGCCATTGATCGACGCGCCAAAGGTCATGCTGCTTTCCACCACCGGCACCGCCAGCTTTTCAAACAGCGCCACGAGGTTTGGGTAATTCGCCTTGTTATAAACGATAAACCCGGTATCGACCGGTTGATCGCCGCGCTTGCCCGCCATTTTGGTGCGGGCATGGCCACCAAGCCGGTGCTCTGCCTCAAACAACACGACGGCATTGTCATTTGCCAAAAGATGCGCCGCCGCCATCCCCGATATGCCGCCACCGATCACGGCAATACGCCGCGAGGCAGGGCTTCGTGTTTCAAAAGGCATTTAGGCGACGCTCCGGTTTTTTGATCATGTATTGCATACGCGGTATTTTGCGTGGCGGATCAAGTTGCGGGATTATTTTCGTGCAACTGTCGTCAAAGTGATCCACGCCAGACACACCTGCGTAATTTCACCATGATGCTTGAAGGACTTACCCTTGATAAAACGGATGCACCGGGTGCTGCGCTTAGCTATGCTAGGCCAGCGAAGGCATTGTTGCCGGTTCGGGGTAGGTCATTTGTGAACGTGCAAGACGAGGTTGATTGGGCAGCACTGCTGATCGCTGTGCGCGACCGGCAGGACAAAACCGCCTTTGCCATGCTGTTTCGGCATTTTGCGCCGCGCATCAAAGCGTTCCTGATGAAATCAGGTGCCAATGCCGCCTTGGCCGAAGAATGCGCCCAAGATGTGATGGCGACGCTTTGGCAAAAATCGCATCTTTTTGATCCGGCGCGCGCATCGGTTGCGACATGGGTCTTCACCATCGCCCGTAACCGCCGGATTGATGCCTTGCGTAAATCGCGCAGGCCGGAACCTGAAGATCTGCCCTGGGGACCAGAGGCTGAGCCAGATCAGTCTGAGGCGATGGAAATGCAGCAGGAAACCGACCGTCTTGGTGCGGCCCTTGCCCAACTGCCCGCCAAACAACGCGCCCTGATAGAGCGCGCCTATTACGGCGATCTTACCCACAGTGAAATTGCCGCTGAAACCGGTCTGCCGCTTGGCACGATCAAATCCCGCATCCGACTGGCGCTTGACCGTTTGCGCCACCACATGACCTGAAGGCACCAAGTCTATGACGATTAAGCACCACATATCCGATAGTTTGCTGATGGCCTATTCTGCAGGTCAGTTGCCCGAGGCGTTCAACCTTGTGGTCGCAACACACATATCCATGTGCGACGAATGTCGCGTAGCCCTTGGCGCATTTGATGCCGTGGGCGGGTTGTTGGTGGAAAGCACTGATGAAGCGGCGGTATCTGACGCGGCGCTTGATGCCACGCTTGCCCTGATCGCTGCCCAAAAGCCGGTTGCAGATACACGCGCGCCTGAGGCAGGGATTTTCCCGGCGCCATTGGCGGCCTATGTCGGCGGTGATTTATCGGCAGTGAAATGGCGGTCGCTTGGCATGGGTGTGCGGCAGGCGATCTTGCCCACCGAAAAGGGCGCATCCGTTCGGTTGCTCCAAATTCCGGGCGGTCAAGCGATGCCGGATCATGGCCACCGTGGCATGGAGCTGACACTGGTGCTGCAAGGCGCGTTCAGTGATGGGGTTGGTCGCTACAACCGGGGCGACGTGGACGCGGAAACCGAAAAGACCCAGCACACCCCAGTGGCAGAAGCCGGCCTGCCCTGCATCTGTTTGTCCGCCACCGACGCGCCGTTGCGGTTTACCGGGTTTATCCCACGCATTCTGCAGCCGCTGTTCAAAATCTGATCAGAACGCCAGTTGCACCACGATGAATGGCCCGCCCCGCAGGCGGGTTTTTTCGTGGGTCAGGATCAGATCATGTTTGCCAATCGCGCGGCCAGCAACATGCCCGCTTTCCAAGGCAAAAAGCGCCAAACGGCCGCCCGATGCTGGCGACAGGTCGGTGTCAGTTTGCACCTGCACAAGCGGCAACGGCAAAGCCCGCGCTGTCATGACGTTGAAATCGTCGCTGGGGGCAGTGACGCCCTCTGCCGCCATTGGCACGTCACCGCGAAACGCCACGGATTTAAGAGGGGCGGCTGTGATACGGTTTTCCCCAACCAGATCAAAACCGGGGCCAGAGATGACGGTCAGGTTGCGCTCAATTCCCGGAAAGATTGAAAACGGCCCGTCTTCGACCAAACTTGCCATCGACAAACGCAACAGCAGCCCGCCAGCGGGGCCATCTTCGCGCAGCATTTCAATGGTTGTACCACGCCCGTTGGCCCATGGCATGGCGGTGTAATCAGCAGGCGTCAGGTGCCGGATCATTCGGCGGCTTGGCCGCCCAGCACGGGCACTGCAGGCGTCGCCTCCAATTCTTCAAAGTCGAAGTTATCCAGCCTAGCCGCACGTTTGCCCGCCCGTTCCGCAGCCGTGCCGATCCCGTCCAGATCGGCCTTGGCCTGATTGAAATGGACATTCAGCTTATCCACCCGTTCCACCACCAATTCCACATCGCGGTGCAACATCCGCAAGGTTGACCTTATCACCCCCGCCTGTTCGCGCATCCGCGCATCTTTCAGCACCGCGCGCATCGTGTGCAACGTGGCCATGCAAGTGGTCGGTGACACGATCCAAACCTTAACCGCAAAGCCTTCGCGAACCAGTTCGGGAAAATTGGCGTGAAGTTCCGCGTAAACTGCTTCCGAGGGCAGAAACATCAACGCGCCATCGGCGGTTTCACCCTCAACTATATACTTTTCCGCAATCGCCTTGATGTGGGATTTCACCGATGTGCGGAACATCCGCTGCGCCTCGGCCACCGCAAACGGGGTGTCGGCGCGGCGCAACGCCTCATACGCCTCCAGCGGGAATTTGCTGTCGATCACGATGGGGCCGGGCGGATTGGGCAGGTGGATCAGGCAATCGGCGCGCTTGCCGTTGCCCAGCGTTGCCTGCATCGAATAGCTGTCTTTCGGCAGCGCTTTCAGCACGATATCGTTCAGCTGAATTTCACCAAAGGCACCGCGTGTTTGTTTGTTGGATAGAATATCCTGCAAAGACAGCACGTTACCTGACAGCTTTTCAATATTCGCCTGCGCTTTATCAATCGTTTCCAGCCGCTGCTGCAATTCGCCTAAACTGCGCGCGGTGCGGGTTGATGTGCCGGTCAGGCTTTCGGTCATGCCGCGCTGCACTTCGGTCAAGCGTTGTTCCATCACTTTCAGCATGGCGCTTTGGCTGACGGCCTGCAGTTCCGACACATGGGTCAAGCCCCCCGTCAGGCGTTCCTGCCCCTCGCCCAACAACTGCACCCGGTCGCCAAGCCAGCTGAGTTCGTTCATCAGCGGCACGGCCATAGCCGAAGACCGCCCCGCCGCCCGCAGGATCAGGATCAGCAGCAACACAAGCACCAAAGCCGCCCCGCCGATCAGCAAAACCTCGGGGTCGTTCCATGCGTAGGTTTGGCCGAAAAGCGTAATCATCTGCGTCCGAACAGCCGTTCAATATCGGCCAACTTGAGTTCAACATAGGTCGGCCGCCCGTGGTTGCATTGGCCAGACAGCGGCGTCGCTTCCATTTCCCGCAGCAAAGCATTCATCTCCTCGGCGCGCATCTGGCGGCCAGAGCGCACCGACCCATGGCAAGCCATGCGGGAAAGCACCGCGTCGATGCGCGCTTGCAGGCGTGTGCTGTCGCCCAGATCGGCAAGGTCATCAAGGATATCGCGGATCAGCGCGGTCGCATCGACCCGACCCAGAATCGCGGGCGTTTCGCGCACGGCAATGGCATTGCCACCGAATGCCTCGATCCCCAGACCCAAGGCGGCCAGATCATCTGCAAGGTCCAGTATCCGCGCGGCATCCAGTGGTGATAGATCAACAATTTCCGGGATCAGCAGGGCTTGTGACGCAATGCCTGCGCCGTCCCTTTGCGCCTTCAGCCGTTCATAGACCCGCCGCTCGTGCGCTGCGTGTTGGTCAACAATCACCATGCCATTTGCCGTCTGCGCAATGATGTAATTTTCATGCACCTGCGCGCGGGCGGCACCTAGGGGCAGGGATTCAGCTTCAATCGCTTGCGGGACCTCGTATCTTGCAGACGGGGCCTCGGCAAACCCCGGAGCCTGAAACCGATAGGCGCGTGACAAAGCTGGCTGCGAGGCGCGGTCCATCTGATAGATACGCGGCTCTGGCCGGAACGCCTGCAAGGTTTCGCCTGCCACTGTGGTTGATGCCCGATGCCCCGCCCCCGCAAGCGCATGCCGCAGCGCCGACACGATGATCCCGCGCGCGGCGGCGGGTTCGCGGAAACGCACTTCGGATTTCGCCGGATGCACGTTCACATCCACCCGTTCGGGATCGCAGATCAGGTTCAGCACGGCGGCAGGGTGGCGGTCGCGGCTGAGAACATCCATATAAGCGGCCCGCAGCGCGCCAAACAGCATCCGGTCCAGAACCGGGCGGCCATTCACGAACAGGAATTGCGCGGCAGATGATCCGCGCGAATAGGTGGGCAGGGCTGCATAACCAACCAGATGCAGACCGTCATTTTCCGCATCAATCCGCAGCGCGTTTTCGGCAAAATCGACACCCAGAACTTGGCTCAACCGCCCGTGCAGCGCATCAAACATATCGCCAGATTGCGGATCGGCGCGGAACACCAACCGCCCCTCGCCACCGCCCGACACATCGCGCAGGGTGAAGCCCACATGCGGTTCCGCCATCGCCAAACGCTTGATTACGTCACCAATCGCCTGCGCCTCGGCCCGGTCCGTGCGCATGAATTTCAGGCGCGCGGGGGTGGCGTAGAACAGATCACGCAATTCCACCACAGTCCCGCGGGTTAACGCGGCAGGGCGCACTTGGCCCATTCGACCGCCTTCAACGGTCAGGGAAACGCCATCAGCCCCAGCCGCCCGCGAGGTGATGGTCAGGCGGCCCACCGCACCCAAAGACGGCAGCGCCTCGCCGCGAAACCCGAACGACCGGATATTCAGCAAATCCGACCCGTCGATTTTAGATGTCGCATGCCGGGCCAGCGCCATGGGCAGATCACCCGCCGTCATGCCACAGCCATCATCGACGACCCGGATCAGGGTTTTGCCGCCATCGGCATAGTCCACCGATATGCGCAACGCCCCGGCATCCAGCGCGTTTTCGACCAATTCCTTGACGGCAGAGGCAGGCCGTTCCACCACCTCACCCGCCGCAATGCGGTTGACGGCGGCTTCA
>JANOFE010000219.1:0-9960 GCA_031413495.1 Pseudorhodobacter sp.
GGCACCCGCGCGGGGAAGGGCTTGGGAATTGGGCGTTGCTCGGTCATCACATGCCTCCTGCGGCCTTCATCACAATATAGCGTGCTACCGCCCGTATCAAAGGCCCCGGCTTGCGCGGCTACCCTGAAGCGGATAGTGCTGCTGGGTAATTCGTAGCCATTTCACAGGAAGTCCCAATGACCCTTCGCACCGCACTGGCATTGATGTTGGGCATCTCGCTGCTGGTCGCTTGCCAGAAGAATGATCTGGCCGAAGCCCCCGTGCCGCTGGGCAACTTTGAATTGGGCCTGAACATCGTTGTCGCGGACAACATGAAAAAGGTTCCAATATCGCGTCCGGCCACGGTTGAAGAATGGGAAACCGCCCTGATCAAGGCTGTCGATGACAGGTTCGGTCGCTATACGGGAACCAAGCTTTACAACATTGGTATTGCGGTTGATGGTTTCGCACTTGCCCCGCCCGGCGTGCCACTTGTGGTGTCGCCCAAATCGGTGCTCGTGATCACCGCCAATATCTGGGATGATGCGACAGGCACCAAGCTTAATCCCGAAGGCGAACAATTCACCATTTTTGAAGCATTCTCTGGCGAAACCGTCATCGGCTCTGGCCTCACACGCTCGCGGGCTAAACAGATGGAGATTCTGTCCTACAACGCCGCCAAACGGGTGGAAAAATGGATCCTCGAAAACCCGGAATGGGTTGGCCTGCCGAAAATTGTCAAATCACGGGGGGCTGATGCGCCCACTGTCGTCAGCGCAGCACCTGCGCCCATTGTGGCCCCGCCCGCCAACTGACTTGATTTTTGAAGCTGCTGTCTGACTGCCCCGCAAGGCACACAGGGGCGCGTCACGGATTACCAAACCATTGCCGTGTGGGCGGGCCTGTCGCGGCCCCGATCTTACCGGCGCACCGCCCGGCATGTATCCGATAGCGCAAATGGGTATATTGGTAACTTTATTGCGCAGTCACGTTGACGGTCAGACCAATTCGCCTATGCTTTGTGTGGGAGGCGCGCATCATGTGTCAGATTTTTGCCGGACAAAGCCCTAGCCGCTATGAATACGTCACCCGGCGCTTGCGTCTGAACGGGCAAAGCACAAGCATCCGTCTGGAACGGGCGTTTTGGGGCATCGTAGACCGTATCGCCGAAAACGAAGGCATGGCAACGCCTGCTTTCCTGTCAAAACTTCATTCCGAAGTGCTGCAACAACGCGGCGAAGCGCCAAATTTCACCTCACTTCTGCGCTGTGCCTGCACCATTCATCTGGGCGAGCTTGACCAGATTGCGCAACCGCCTGCCCGGTTTGCCGCTGAATAAGCAAAAATCGACGCTGTAGTAGCTGACTACTACCAGCCCGCGAAATTGGATCATTATTCTTACCAAAGCGCGCCGTGCGTTTTGGGAGGAAGACTTGGCCAAAGCCATACATTCAATGATCCGTATTCTGGAAGAAGCCCGGTCAGTGGCCTTCTATGACACTGCTTTTGGGCTGAAAGTCGCGGATCGGCTGGATTTTAACGACTTCACCCTGATTTACCTGTCCAACCCCGAATCAGGGTTCGAGATGGAACTGACCGTCAACAAAGGCCGCACAGATCCCTACATTCTGGGCGACGGCTACGGCCATTTCGCGGTCAGTGTCGATGATGTCGATGCTGAACACGCCCGGATGACGCAGGCAGGCCTCGCCCCCCGCAAGCTGGTTGATTTCAACAACTCAGGTACGCTGGTTGCCCGGTTTTTCTTCATCGCCGATCCGGATGGCTATCAAATCGAAGTGGTCCAGAGAGGCGGGCGTTTCACCTGATCGCCACCAACCCAACACGAATTCTAAAGGGAGGAAGCTATGACAACAGTTAAGACTCAAGGCCCCAAATCGCTGGGGCTGACACGGCGCGCGCTGCTTGGCCGCGCCGCCATGGCCGGGGCGCTTACCGTCACCGGACTTGGCTTTATCGCCGCACCCGATGCCGCCTGGGCACTGGAAGTGACCGCAATCACACCAGAACAAATGGCCACATTGATGCAAATGGCGCGCGACATCTATCCGCATGACCGCATCGCAGATGAATTCTATGCCGTTGCCGTCAAAGGCTATGACACCGCCGAACAAGCGGCTGAGATCGCCGAAGGCGTGGCAGCCCTTGATGCCGCAGCGGTCGCAGCGGGCCATGCCAGCTACGTCGCCATCGGCTGGGAAGATGACCGCGTGGCCCTGTTGCGGGGCATGGAAACGACGCCGTTCTTCCAGAAAATCCGGGGTGGTCTGGTGACCGGACTTTACAACCAAAAAGCCGTCTGGCCGCTGTTTGGCTATGAAGGCGAAAGTTTCAGTCAGGGTGGCTACATCGCCCGTGGCTTTGACGACATTGCTTGGCTGTGAGGGGGGAATAAATCATGGTTGCGAAATTTGAACAGACCGACGCATCGGTTGTCGTCATCATCGGCACCGGGGCAGGGGGCGGCACGCTTGCCAACGAACTGGCGCAAAAGGGCGTCAAGGTCGTGGCGCTCGAAGCAGGCGGTCGCTATTTGCCCGAAGATTACCTGAACGACGAATGGGATAGCTTTGGCCAACTGGCCTGGCTTGACAAACGCACCACCAGCGGTGACTGGCGCGTCGCCCGTGATTTTTCGGGCTTGCCTGCATGGATCGTCAAGGCAGTTGGCGGCACCACCACCCACTGGGCGGGTGCATCGCTGCGCTTTCAGGATCACGAATGGAAAGCACTGACCAACTACGGCGCGGTTGAGGGCGCAAATCTGCTCGACTGGCCGATAGACGGTGCTGAAATGGCCCCGTGGTATGACAAAGCCGAAGAAAAAATGGGCGTCACCCGCACTGGCGACCGCCCCGGCCTGCCCGGCAACAACAATTACAAAGTGTTGGAAAAGGGCGCTTTGGCCATCGGTTACAAAGAAGTCCACACCGGAAAGATGGCCATTCAAACCCGCGATGACGGTGACCGTGTGCCGTGTCAGCAAACCGGTTTCTGCTTTCAAGGCTGCAAATGGGGTGCCAAATGGTCCACCGCCTATACCGAAATTCCGGCAGGCGAGGCGACCGGCAACCTAGAGGTCCGCGAACGCGCCCATGTCTCGAAAATCGAACATGACGATACCGGCAAAGTCACCGCCGTGGTCTATTTTGATGAGGGTGGCAAAGAACAGCGCCAGTTGGCGCGCATCGTCTGCGTGGCAGGCAACACGATTGAATCCCCCCGCCTGCTGCTGAATTCCAAGTCCGACATGTTCCCGAATGGCCTTGCCAATTCGTCAGATCAGGTCGGCCGCAACTACATGCGCCACGTCACCGGATCAGTCTACGGCGTGTTTGATAAACCGGTCAAAATGTGGCGCGGCACCACCATGGCGGGCATTATCCAGGACGAAGCGAAACTTGATCCGTCGCGCGGTTTCGTCGGCGGCTATGAACTGGAAACACTGGCCCTTGGTCTGCCCTTCATGGCCGCCTTCCTTGATCCCGGCAGCTGGGGCCGCGAATTTACCACGGCGCTGGATTCATACGAAAACATGGCTGGCATGTGGATTGTCGGCGAAGACATGCCACAGGCCGATAACCGCATCACGGTGAATGCCGATCAACCCGATCAGTTCGGCCTGCCGTCACCGAACGTCAACTTTTCCGATCACCCCAATGATGTGGCGATGCGCAACCACGCTTATGCGCAGGGTATGGCGATCTACAAGGCGGTGGGTGCGACCCGCGTGCTGCCGACGCCGCCCTACCCATCGACCCACAACCTTGGCACCAACCGCATGTCGGAAAATGCCGCCGACGGTGTGGTCAACAAATGGGGCCAGACCCATGATATCGCGAACCTGTTCATCTCGGACGGCTCGCAATTCACCACCGGGGCTGCGGAAAACCCGACGCTGACCATCGTGGCGCTGGCGATCCGTCAGGCCGACCATATCGCGTCGGAAATGGCCGCTGGCACGATCTGACGCAACCGCCGCCCGTGGCTTGCTTTCTGCTGCGGGCGGTGATTTTCACGGCACTTCGCCTTGATCTTTCCCGCCCCGTGCCTTAACACACGCTCAGGCACAGGAGTTTAGCTCAGTTGGTAGAGCATCGGTCTCCAAAACCGAGGGTCGTGGGTTCGAGTCCCCCAACTCCTGCCAAGTTTTTCATTCCCAAACATACTGCTTTTGTGTGGCCCCTTGCCGGTGCTATGCACTGGGAATGCTGACCCAAAAAGCCCGATATGCCCTGCATGCCATGTTGTTTCTGGCCCGCCAAGACGGTTTGGCGACGGTGGTTGGTATTGCCACCGCCGAAAACATCCCCCGCAAATTTCTGGAACAAATCCTGTCGGCGCTAAAAACCAATGGCCTCGTCATTGGCAAACGCGGCCCGTCCGGCGGCTATCTTTTGGCGCGGTCCGCTGAGAAAATTTCCTTTGCCGATATCCTGCGCTGCATTGATGGCCCGCTGGCATTGGCCCCCTGCGCCAGTCAGCGCGCCTTTTCGCCCTGCCCAGATTGTAAATCCATCGAAACCTGTGAAATTCGCCCAGCATTGCTGGCGGTCCGGGACACAACGTCGCTGTTGCTTGAAGGAATCAGCCTTGCCGAAGCCATCGGCGGGGCAAAACGGTCTTTCCTCTAACGCGAAATTGACTTTATCTGCCTATTTTTTACGCAAAATCACGGATCAATCGCTAAATACATACTATTCCGATGGGAAATAAGTTATATAACTTGATTACATACTAAACCGATATGTAATTGCCCTGTGTCATCAGGAGAATCCCATGCAAGACAGTTTCATTTTGTTTTTAATCGTCGGCTTTCTGGCCCAAATCGTCGATGGTGCCTTGGGCATGGCTTACGGCGTCGTATCGTCCTCTGTCTTGCTGGCGTTTGGCGTGCCGCCGGCCGCCGCCTCGGCCTCGGTCCACACGGCTGAACTTTTCACCACGGCGGCCTCGGCAGGCTCGCATGTTTGGCACAAAAATGTGAATTGGCGCTTGTTTCGCATGTTGGCCCCGGTTGGCATCACGGGCGGGGTGCTTGGCACCTATGTCATCACCGCCATCGACGGCAATGTGCTGAAACCCTATGTTGCGGGGTATCTGGGCATCATGGGGCTTTACATTCTTTACCGGGCGTTTCGCAAAATGACGCCCATTGATCAGCACAAGGTTGCCCTCGTGGCCCCATTGGGGGCAGTCGGTGGCTTTATGGATGCGGTCGGTGGTGGTGGTTGGGGCCCCGTTGTCACAACCGGCCTTGTCGGTTCCGGCGGGGCACCGCGCGAAGTGATCGGCACCGTCAACACAGTTGAATTTTTCCTGACCGCCGCCGTATCAGCCGCCTTCCTGACCGCGCTGCTGACCGGGCATTGGGCCGAGGCCGAGGGTCTGATGACCTATGCTTGGGCCGTTGGAGGCTTGATCGTCGGCGGCGTGATCGCTGCCCCCATGGCGGGCTATGTCACGCGCTTTTTGCCGCAGAAATACTTGATGGTGGCAGTGGGCGTCCTGATCTCATTGCTTGCAGTCTATCAAACATGGCGATTGATCTAGAATGCGCATAATCTGCACCCCTTTGCCTTGATCAGATGGGCAAAGGGGTTTCCAATTGCTTAACCGGCGCAACAATACCTAAATAAAACAGGGCCTTAAACTTAGTAACACGCGTGTTACGGTCGGCTCTCAGTTCTCGGGGCCCCTGAAATCACCGCCCAAAGGCCCAATTTCCGCCGCGATCCACCGAATACTGGCCCCAGTATTGGTGGAGGCTCACGATGAATCTGATTATCGCTCTATTTTTCCGCACACCCTTTTGGGTGCAATTTATCGCTGCCGCCGGTCTTGTCTGGCTGGGCTGGACCGTTCAACAACAAGACGTCGCCCGTGCCGCCGCCCGCGCTGAATTGCTGCAACAAGCGCCGCCTGCAACCATCCCGATCACCGCATTTTCAAGCGATGCCCCCAGCAAAACTCCGGTGGAGCTGTCTGTGACCGCTCAGGTTGCCCTTGATCATAACACCCGACTGGTCCGGAAAACCAACTTTGTGAAAACCGGCGAAGACCTGTTTTACGTGCTTGTCGACCCTACAGTCGGGGCCGATATAAACCTTGCGCTTGCAGGGATCATCATTGATCCCGATCAGCTTGATGCCTTCACCGCCTGGATGATGGAAAACGCCACCGATTTTGGCGCGGCGGGCCCGATCGTCACCATCAGCGGCCTTCGCACCAGCGAAGGCAACGCCAGCCACGCCTATGACGCGATGAAAAACCAAGGCATGACCAAGTCGCCGGATTTCTTTTTCATCGAACCTTTCATCGCGGGGCGCGAGGCAACGCTGGCAGCCCTTCCGACCGAGACGGTACAGGCTTCATGGGTCCTTTATGGTATTGCGGGTCTTCTCGCGCTGATCGGGGTAAAGAAGCTGAAATCTGCGCGCCAACCCAAAGCAGGGCCTATGCGCCCGGTTTCAGCCAATCCTGCCCTCGCAAATCCGATGACGACAGGGCGGGCGATGGCACAGTATGACACCGCAGTATCGCAGGCCGCAGCGAACGTTCCCACCAAAAAACCCGCAAGCCAACTGAAGTCGCCGATGTCTAAAGGCAAGATCGCCATGTTGGGTTTGGGCGCCGTGTTGATTGGCGGTCTGCTAACAAACCAAAGCTGGGCCTACGCGATGTTACCGCTGGGGTTCTTTGGCCTCGTCTTTCTGGGCCTGCGCAACGGGCTTCGGTCTGTCACCCAGCAGGTCGGCACGGTCATCGACAGTATCAGTTCCAAGGCGGGCAGTTCCAAATCGGGCAGTGCCACGCCTGGCAATTCTTGGTCTGGTTTGGCAAAAGCCCCGGTCCCGGATACCCATGCTCCGCTGGCCGCTTCGCCCTTCGCACCAGCCGCAACCAAGCTTGCATCCAAGGATAGCGGTCCCATTAGACCCGGTTTTTCGTTCAAGGACCTGCTGCCCAAACCAAGACCAAAAGCGGCCTTGGGCCCTGATCCGTTTGAACGATTGGCTCAGCAACGCCTACGGCAAGAGGGTGGCCCAATAGGGCGCTAACGCACGACACATCAAAGCATCGGCGCGAAAAATCCGCTCGCGCCGGTGCCGACAGCCGTATGCACGCAAAGAGCACAGAAAGAGCACGCTTTGCATACGTGCCTATCGTGCTTGAATTCCCGCCCTCAAGCGCGTATTGGCACCCGGTATCCGCGATATCAGGACAAGACCCATGGCCATGATGAACCCATTTCAGTTTCTGCAACAAGTGCGCGGCGAAGTGGCCAAAGTGGTTTGGCCAACGCGGCGCGAAGTGGTGCTGACCACGATTATGGTCTTCATCATGGCGGCGCTGACGGCCACCTTTTTCAGCCTTGTCGATCTGGCAATTCGGTCTGGCCTAAGTGCCGTGTTAACCTCGTTTGGCTGATCTGACGCAAAGGTAACTTTCGCAAAATTCCCTTGATATCGGCGGGTTGGCAGAGTATTCCGCCCCAAGTTCAAGGCAACAAGCGCGCGACGATTCGGTTCGCGCGCTGTTTTTTGTTCTGTGTATTGCGGAATAACCGCTTGAAAATAAACGATCTTTGGGGGTGCGCCTCCTGGACGAATAAGGTGACTGAGGCATGGCAATGCGGTGGTATTCGGTAAGCGTTCTCTCGAACTTCGAGAAGAAAATTGCCGAGCAGATCAAGACAGCCGTTGCTGATGCGGGTCTCGAAGAAGAGATCAGCGAAGTTCTGGTGCCGACTGAAGAAGTGTTGGAAGTGCGCCGTGGCAAGAAAGTAACGTCCGAGCGTCGTTTCATGCCGGGCTACGTTCTGGTGCGGATGGAGATGACGAATAAGGGCTATCACCTGATTTCCTCCATCAACCGCGTGACGGGGTTTCTGGGGCCGCAAGGCAAACCGATGCCAATGCGCGACGCCGAAGTGAACGCCATCCTGAACCGTGTCGAAGAAGGTCTGGAAGCCCCGCGCAACCTGATCCGGTTCGACATCGGCGAAACCGTGCAAGTGTCTGACGGCCCGTTTGAAGGCTTCTCCGGCATGGTCGAAGATGTGGACGAAGCGCACAGCCGCCTGAAGGTGACGGTGTCGATTTTCGGTCGGGCAACACCCGTAGAATTGGAATTCACTCAGGTGACGAAAAACATCTGACGTGCATCGTGTGGGAGGCGCGCGCCACCGGATTTATCTGGGGTGACAGACCGAACCACTAAACATGCCCCAGACGGGGCGGTGATAAAGGAGAGGCCAAATGGCCAAGAAGATTATCGGCAGCCTAAAGCTGCAAGTGAAAGCGGGGCAAGCCAACCCGTCCCCGCCCGTTGGCCCGGCTTTGGGTCAGCGCGGCTTGAATATCATGGCTTTTGTCAAGGAATTCAACGCCAAGACTGCGGATTCTGAACCAGGCACTCCGACGCCTGTGATCATCACCTACTATCAGGACAAGTCGTTCAGCCTGCAGTTCAAAACCGCACCTGCGTCGTTCATGCTGAAAAAGGCCGCTGGTCTGCCACCTGTTGGCAAGCGTAACCGCGCCAAGGGGTCGGTCAAGCCGGGCCATTTGGTTGCTGGTTCCGTGACCGTCGCCCAAGTGCGCGCGATTGCAGAAGCCAAGATGAAAGACCTGAACGCCAATGATATTGATGCGGCGATGCAGATCATTCTGGGTTCTGCCCGGTCCTGCGGTATCGAGGTAAAAGCATAATGGCAAAGCTTGGAAAACGCACAGTAAAAGCTCAGGCAGCTTTTGAAGGTAAAATCGGCGTCTCGATTGAAGATGCGGTGAAATTGATTAAGTCGGCAGCCACGGCAAAGTTCGACGAAACGCTGGAAATCGCGATGAACCTTGGGGTTGATCCGCGCCACGCAGACCAAATGGTTCGCGGTGTGGTCACCCTGCCGAACGGCACTGGCAAGACAGTCCGTGTGGCCGTGTTCGCGCGTGGTCTGAAGGCAGATGAAGCGAAAGCCGCTGGTGCCGACATCGTTGGCGCAGAAGACCTGATGGAAACCATCCAGTCTGGCAAGATCGAGTTTGACCGTTGCATAGCCACGCCAGACATGATGCCGCTGGTGGGCCGTTTGGGCAAAATCCTTGGGCCACGCAACCTGATGCCGAACCCAAAGGTTGGCACGGTGACGATGGATGTGAAATCCGCGGTTGATGCGGCTAAGGGCGGCGAAGTGCAGTTCAAGGCCGAAAAAGCAGGCGTGATCCATGCCGGTGTTGGCAAGGTTTCGTTCAGCGACAGCCATCTGGCAGAAAACATCCGCGCGTTTGTGGATGCCGTATCCAAGGCCCGCCCATCGGGCGCCAAGGGTGCGTATCTGAAGAAAATCTCGCTCGCGTCCACCATGGGCCCCGGCGTTTCGGTTGACCTGACGTCGGCAACCGGCAACTAATGTTGTAGGGCGGGGTTCACCCCGCCTTGCGAAAAACGGCGGGGTGAACCCCGCCCTACGAAATTCCCTTTGGTAACAAAGGGATGATGGGGTGAAAACCCTATCCTGTCCGAGACGGTGGGTGGCCCGAATAAGTATCGTTGGGCCTTAATTTTCCTGCCTGAGATGGGGATCGAGTTGGTTAATTCGGGGGTTATACCTCGGGTGATCTGGCCTCGGGACCCGTAACTTAGGACCCGAACGTTCCGGAAATTTCCGGGACTAATATGAGCCGGGGGGAAACCCCCAACCTTGGAGTGAAACTGTGGATAGAGCCCAAAAAGAGAAAGTGGTCGACGAACTCGGCCAAATCTTCGCAAGCTCTGGCGTTGTTGTGGTTGCACACTACGCAGGCATCACGGTTGCACAAATGCAGGACCTGCGCGCAAAAATGCGCGACGTAGGCGGGTCCGTACGCGTTGCCAAGAACAAGCTCGCCAAGATCGCCCTTGAAGGAAAACCCGGCGTCGATATGGGTAAACTCCTGACGGGCATGACCGTGATGGCCT
>JANOFE010000220.1:0-11765 GCA_031413495.1 Pseudorhodobacter sp.
TGAACGTGCTGGACGACTTCAATCGAGAAGGCTTGGGCATTGAGGTCGACTTCTCGCTGCCAGCCGAACGGGTCATCCCAATCGTCGGGAAAACGATCTCCCAGATCTTTTTCTGACCCTCCTCATACCTTGACCGGATCATCGAATGGCGGGGCAAACCCGCTACCATAAGGTTCGACAATGGCCCTGAATACATCAGCGGCAAGCTCATGGAATGGGCAGAGAAACAAGGGGTTATCATCCAGCACATCCAACCCGGACAGCCGCAGCAAAACGCCTATATCGAGCGCTACAACAGCACGGTCCGGCACGAATGGCTCACCAATACATCATAGAAAGCATCGAGGAGGCGCAGGACTTCGCCACACAATGGCTCTGGACTTACAACAACGACCGCCCGAACATGGGTATCGGCGGCATCACACCTGCCCAGAAACTGAAAATGGCCGCGTGAATTCTACGAAAGCACCCCGTTAAGAATGGGGGGATTACCAATGCACTCTCATGATCTTATTCAGCAAACCGAAGCGATTCAACCGGATGTTTACTGCTGAGAATATGCTTCAACAAGTATGTTGAAATGTATATTATTACATTTCAACACGCTACGCCCCAGAGAAGGTTCGGCTCCATTCGCGTTCCCTCCGCCAGCAACCCCAGCTACGAGTCTTCCCTTGTCCGACCTCCGCGTAGCTCACGGGAACGGGCGGGTATTTTTCCCGTCTTCCTGTTCCGTTGCCAGGATTGCCCGCCCTGTTCCGAACAATTCCAGCTTCGTCCACGGCCCAGTCTCCGCACGTCCGGACGGCAGTGCAGTTTGGAGATAACAGGGAAAAATCCGCGATTTGACCGGAAAAACAGGCCAGTCGTCAGTGATTGCGCGCGAGTGTCCGTAATAGTGACCTAATTTCAGTGGCTTAGATTGTCAGAAGCCACTTTCCTGTTTTTTTGCGGATAACAGCCCGCGCGAGCCCCGTTGCGAGGGTGAATAAGGGGCTGATACAGGTGAATTACCGGAAATAACAGGTGCTGTATCAGGACGGGGAGTCGCGCGGGAAACCGGGTCTCTCGCCGCAAGCGCGCTGAAGAGCTGGCGTTGACCTGCCAAGGATACCCGCCCGATCAAACGACGCTGTGCGAAACCCTTCTCGTCGCGCAATCGCAACCTTGTTCACACCACCGCAAAGGCGGGTCCGGTATCGGTACACCAAGCTTCGACGCGATGAGTAGGAACGATTTTTTAATCGTGCCAATGCGCTGGATCGTGCTAAGCTTTTGACAGACTGATGCTCGGACGGGTGGGCATTTGTCTGGTCGGCGCCCTGTTGGACACCCATGAGGAGGTTCTGAATGGCCAAACCAGTTAAGACGATCGGAAATCCCCTGTCTTGGGCGCTGGACGCGGTGGTCGGCTCATCGCGCTACGTAAAGGACGCGGCACACGAGATACAGGGCGATGCCCAAGCGCCGCCGGAAGTGCGGCGCCTGAGCATCGAGGATCTCCGGATCGCACTTCGCAAGGGCGCGCAGGATTTCGCCGCGTTTCGGACCGATGTGATCTTTATCGTCATCTTCTATCCGATCATCGGGCTCTGTCTTGCGGCGTTTGCCTTCCAAAGTGAGCTTCTGCCCCTGCTGTTTCCGCTGATGTCGGGCTTTGCACTGCTCGGGCCGATCGCGGCGGTCGGCCTTTACGAGATGAGCCGGCGGCGCGAGAAGGGCGAGCCCGCAGGCTTCGGCTCTGCCTTTGGGGTACTCGGCGCTCCGGCTATCGGAGCGATCTTGACGATCGGCTTGGGACTGGCCTTCGTCTTCATCGTCTGGATGCTCACCGCATACTTGATCTTCACCGTAACCCTTGGGCCCGAGATACCGGTCTCGGCGACGGCCTTCTTCAGGGACGTCTTCACCACCGGTGCGGGCTGGATGATGCTGATCGTCGGCTGCGGCGTCGGCTTCGTCTTTGCCGCCGCAACCCTCGCCATGACCATCGTCTCCGTGCCTCTGCTGCTCGACCGTCACGTTGGCGTCCGTGTCGCGGTCGCAACGTCGTTGAAGCTGACCCGGGAGAGTCCGGTGGCGGTGGGCGCGTGGGGCCTGATCGTGGCGGCGTTGCTTGTCGTCGGGTCGATCCCGCTGTTGCTGGGTTTGATCTACGTATTGCCGATACTCGGTCACGCAACCTGGCACCTGTATCGCCGGGCGGTACAGTGACGGAGAGCCGATTTGGCGGTGGCCCCGGCGGCTGGCTCTCGCGGCTGGATCGGGCGGCCCCTGCGGGGCGGATACGATGTGCACCCGCCCGCATTCCCGTCGCAAGCTCAGGGACTCTGGTCGGCCAATTCCAGCTGACGGACGCAGCCTGCGAACCCCTTGGTGTGCCGGCGCGCGCGAGGGGCCCAATGCCCAATTGCGTCGCCGCAGTAAAGCCGCACCCGCGCCCGGACGGGTACCACCGCCTATGTATATCCAAATGCTTGGAATCATGTTAGCCTAAGGTATAGCGGCGGGACATGCGGGACATGTTTGACATGTTGCGGGTCCCGGTCGGATTGATGAAAGGCGGGCTTATGGTCGTCGTTGTCGCACTGGTCGCTGTCGTTGTTGGATCGGTCCTGTTCCATATGCTAAGCCCATGGTGGTGGACGCCGATCGCGTCGAACTGGGGCTATATCGACACAACTCTGATCATTACGTTCTGGATCACTGGGGTCGTCTTTGCCGCCATCATTCTGTTCATGGCGTACTGCGTTTGGCGGTTCCGTCACCGGCCCGGTCGGACGGCCGTGTTCGACCCCGAGAACCGGCGTCTGGAGTTGGGGTTGACAGTGGTGACGGCGCTGGGGGTGGCGGCGATGCTGGCCCCTGGTCTGATCGTCTGGAAGCAGTTCATCACAGTTCCCGACAATGCCACTGAGGTTGAGGTCTTTGCGCAGCAATGGTCCTGGAGCTTCCGGCTGCCGGGCGAGGACGGCCGTCTCGGCACATCGGATGCAAGGCTGGTCGGTGTCGACAATCCGCTGGGGATCAATCCGCATGATCGCTTCGGTCAGGACGATGTCATCGTCGAGGTCGACGACCTGCATCTGCCAATCGGCAAGCCGGTCAAGATGGTGCTGCGGTCGGTCGACGTCCTGCACGATTTCTACGTACCCGAGTTCCGCGCCAAGATGGATATGGTGCCGGGTATGGTCACCTATTTCTGGTTCACGCCCACACGCACCGGCGAATTCGAGATTCTCTGCGCCGAGCTTTGCGGGGTGGGGCACGGCTTCATGCGCGGTTACGTCCAGATCGAAGAAGAGGCTGATTATCAAGTTTGGCTGCAGGATCAACTTACCTTTGCTGCGCTGTCGACGGACGAGCAAGTGGGGTTCGCCAACGCCGACGACTGATACCGCCTGACGCCGCCGCAAGCTGCTCAGGCACCGAAGAAGCGATGCCGTTCAGGCTGGGAGAGAGAATAGATGGTCAACGTCACCGATCCACCCGACGCGCATATCCCGCCGGCGGAAGTGCCGGACGTCCACCCGCCGCACGCCCACAGCTGGCTGGCGAAGTGGGTGTTCTCGCAGGATGCCAAATACATCGCGATCCAGTATTCCGGCACGGCCATCGCGATCGGGCTGGTCGCACTGATGCTGTCGTGGCTGATGCGGCTGCAGCTCGGCTTTCCCGACCTGATTTCGTTCTCGCCCGAGGCTTACTACCAGTTCATCACCATGCACGGAATGATCATGGTGGTGTATCTGCTTACCGCGATCTTGCTCGGCGGTTTTGGCAACTACCTGATCCCGCTGATGGTCGGTGCGCGGGACATGGTGTTCCCGTTCGTCAACATGCTAAGCTACTGGGTCTACCTACTGGCGGTGCTGGTGTTGGTCGCGAGTTTCTTCGTGCCGGGCGGGCCGACCGGGGCGGGCTGGACGCTCTACCCGCCGCAGGCGATCCTGGCCGGCACCCCCGGCGGACGGGATGCCGGCATTGTCCTGATGCTGCTCTCGCTGATCCTGTTCATCATCGGCTTCACCATGGGCGGGCTGAACTACGTGGTGACCGTGCTGCAGGCCCGCACACGTGGCATGACGCTGATGCGCATGCCGCTGACCGTCTGGGGCATCTTCACCGCGACCGTGATGGCGCTGCTCGCGTTCCCGGCACTCTTCGTCGCCTGCGTCATGATGCTGTTCGACCGCCTGCTCGGCACCAGCTTTTTCATGCCGACGCTGGTCGAGATGGGCGAACAGATGAGCTATGGCGGCGGCAGTCCGATTGTGTTTCAGCACCTGTTCTGGTTCTTTGGCCACCCGGAGGTCTATATCGTAGCACTGCCCGCCTTCGGCATCGTCTCGGACCTGATCAGCGTGCACGCGCGCAAGAACATCTTCGGCTACCGGATGATGGTCTGGGCGATTGTCGGCATCGGCGCGCTCAGCTTCGTCGTCTGGGCGCACCACATGTACGTCTCGGGCATGCACCCCTATTTCGGCTTCTTCTTCGCCACGACGACACTGATCATCGCGGTGCCGACGGCGATCAAGGTCTACAATTGGGTGTTGACGCTTTGGCAGGGCGACATCCACCTGACGCTGCCGATGCTGTTCTCGCTCGCCTTCATCGTCTCGTTCGTCAACGGCGGGCTGACCGGTCTGTTCCTTGGCAACGTGGTCGTGGACGTGCCGCTCAGCGACACCATGTTCGTGGTTGCGCATTTCCACATGGTGATGGGGGTAGCGCCGCTGATGGTGATCTTTGGCGCGATTTATCACTGGTATCCGAAGATGACCGGCCGCATGCTGAACGAGGCGATGGGGCAGATCCACTTCTGGGTCACTTTCGTCGGTGCCTATCTGATCTTCTTCCCGATGCATTATGTGGGCATTGTCGGCGTGCCGCGCCGCTATCCTGAGATCGGTGATAGCGTCTACCTCACTGCATCGGTTGACGGGCTGAATGCGTTCATCAGCATTGCGGCGTTCGTCGTCGGTGCGGCGCAGCTCATGTTTCTGTTCAACATCCTGTGGAGTATCCGGCACGGTCAGCCGTCGGGCGGCAACCCGTGGCGGGCAGCCTCTCTGGAATGGCAGACGCCGCATACACCGCCGCGCCACGGCAACTGGGGTGACGCGCTGCCGGTGGTCTATCGTTGGGCCTATGACTACAGTGTGCCCGGCGCGCCACAGGACTTTATCGCGCAGGATGATCCGGGGCCGGCGATGCCGTTGCCGTCATGACCTTCATCCTCCTGTTCATCGTGTCCGTTATCGCCGTCGCTCTGTGGTGGCTGCTGCGGCAAGGCATGATGTCGAAACCCTGGCTCGAGACCGGGCTATCGCCTGCGATGGCGACGGGGCCGGGCCAATCAACAGAACGCGTCGGCCTCGGCATCTTCCTTGTCGTCATCGGTGGCCTGTTCGCACTCTTTGGCAGTGCCTTCGTCATGCGGATGGAAACTGAGGCCTGGTCATCGCTGTCCCTGCCGCCGATTGTGTGGGCGAACACCGTGCAACTCATACTTGCGAGCCTGTTCTTGCATGTGGCTTCCAGGGACGCGCGGCGAGGCAACTGGACCGGAATGCGCCGCAACATGACCATCAGCGCGCTGGCGACGGCGGGTTTTCTGATCGGCCAGATCCTTGCCTGGCGCGAGCTGACGATGGGCGGCGACGGCCTGACGTCTGGCCCTGCGGCGAGCTTCTTCTACATGCTGAGCGGGCTGCATGGCGTCCACATCCTTGGCGGGCTCGGCGCTTTGGGCCTGATGATGACGGGCAGCGGAACCAACCCGCGCACGACGACGCTAAATATTGGTCTTTGCGCCGTCTATTGGGACTTTCTGCTGATCGTCTGGGCGTGCCTGATCATCCTGTTCATGGGTTGGGCCAACCAATTCGTCGACATCTGTCGCAACATTCTGACATGAGGAACCGCCATGGCTGAGAGCACTCTGCATACCAATCGGCCAGTGGGGCTGGAGGGCGTAGTCGCCGACTGGAGTTCGGACCAGCGCGCCTTCAAGCGCGTGTCCTGGGGCAAGGCGATGATGTGGATCTTCCTGCTCAGCGATACATTCATCTTCAGCATCTTTTTGCTCAGCTACATGTCGGCGCGAATGTCGACGCAGTCCGACTGGCCGAATACCAGCGAGGTGTTCTCTCTGCATTTAGGCGGCACAGATCTGCCACTGCTGTTAATCGCGATCATGACCTTCGTGCTGATCTCGTCCAGCGGCACCATGGCGATGGCAGTCCGTTGTGGCTATGCACGGGCGCGCAAGGCGACTGCGGCGCTGATGTATCTGACTGCCCTTCTGGGTGCGACCTTCGTCGGTATGCAGGCGTTCGAATGGACTAAGTTGATCAGCGAAGGCGTCAGGCCCTGGGCCAATCCGTTCGGGGCCGAACAGTTCGGCGCGAGTTTCTTCATGATCACCGGCTTCCACGGCACGCATGTGTCGATCGGGGTGCTTTTCCTGGTGATCATCGCGACGAAGATCTGGCGCGGCGGCTTCGATAGCCCGGGCCGATCCTGGCTGAAGTCCGGCCCGGGCGATTACGAGGCGGTCGAGATCATGGGTCTCTACTGGCACTTCGTCGACCTCGTCTGGGTGTTCATCTTCGCGTTTTTCTATCTTTGGTAGGGGGCAGTCATGGCGGACACCGCGATACACAACAAGACGGCAATCCACACAGAAGGGCAGCAACATCCGCTGAAGCTCTACTTCTTGGTCTGGGGTCTGCTGTTCGTGCTCAGCACGATGTCCTACTTTGTCGACTATGCCGACCTGCAAGGCCTGCTGCGATGGTCGTTGATCGTGATTTTCATGCTGCTAAAGGCCGGTCTGATCGTCGCCGTCTTCATGCACATGGCGTGGGAGCGTCTGGCGCTGGGATACGCCATCCTGCTACCGCCGATCCTCGTGCTCGTGTTCCTCGCGATCATGACGGCGGAGTCGGACTACACCTTCAACACCCGCGACACGGTCTTCGCCGAGCCGTGAGGTGCTGCACCCGTCTCGATCTCGCGTTGGCGGCTGTTTCATCAAGGACGAACGTCGCGTCAGGCCGCCAGCGATGCCGCCACATGCCGGGTTGCAGCGTCAACTAAAAGCGCCGCGAAGATCGCATAGAGGTAGAGGATCGAGAAGGTAAAGAGCGCCCGGGCCGGCGCTCGGGACGTTACAACCGGCACCCGCAGGACCGCCCACGCCCGTCGCACCAGTTCTGCCCCAAGAGCGGCGGCAAGAAGCCCGTAGCCCGCTCCTGCCATGCCCATTGCCCAAGGTGCCACGCCCACCGGGGCCAGCAACACGGCATATGCGAAGATATGCCGCCTAGTCACCGCCTCACCGGCGACGTTCGGCAGCATCGGGATCCGGGCTGCCGCGTAGTCGGCGGTCTTGAGCAGTGCGAGAGCCCAGAAATGCGGCGGGGTCCAGAGGAACACGATCAGGAACGGCACTGCCGCATGCCAGTCGAGTGAACCTGTGACCGCAGTCCAGCCGATGACCGGAGGAAGTGCACCGGCGGCACCGCCGATCACTATGTTATGCGGCGTCGCGTATTTCAGCCACATCGTGTAAATGACGCTGTAAAAGATGATCGTCGCCGCAAGGATCGCCGCCGAGAGCAACGTTGCCGAAAACGCCAACACCCCGACCGACGCCACTGCAAGGACCAGACCGAAAGCCAGCGCCTCTTGGGCCGTGACGCGCCCGGCCGGTATGGGTCGGGCCGACGTCCGCGCCATCAACGCGTCGATCGGGGCATCGTACCACATGTTGAGCGCACCGGCTGCTCCGGCGCCGAGCGCAATCGCGGCAATCGAAACAAGGGCCTTGCCGAGGGAGATTTCTCCGGGGGCGATCGCCATGCCAACGAGCGCCGTAAATATTGCAAGCGCCATAACGCGCGGTTTTGTCAGGGCAACAAAGTGGGGAACCCGGCCTGAACGAAGCGCAACCAAGAATCGAGCCCCCAAGCCTTCCATGGACGCCATTCCGCCACCCCATTCAAGACCTTCGAACGCTATCTCACATCCGTGCCGACGTCAACTTTCCGAGGTTGATCTATCGGTTCGCAAGCGCTGGGTAGCTCCAGATTGTGGCGATCCGTCACAATATGAGAAGGACGACGCAAGTACAAGGTCCCGTCCGCGAAACCTGAAACAAATTGAGGCAGACACTCTAGGTGCCTGCCTCATTTATTTTTACGGTCCCAAAAATCTGTGGGCAGATTGATTGGGCGTAGCTCCTTATCCGACCTTTAACCCAGAAGGACATTTACCTTAGATCAAAAAAGGGTCCTTGGCAGTCCTTCAGGGTTGGTGCCTCGATTTTTTGCAAAGAAGGCTTCGTTCAGAACAGGAAATCAGTTGCATCTACTGTAGTCGAAAGAACGGCTGTCAAAAGTATCGTATCCGCGCCGATCGTAATCAAGGTATCAAGCCCCTGCGCGGTAACAGACACCCCGGCAAACGTGATCCCTAGCAACCGCATGTCAAGAATGTCTTGGCCTGATGCCGGATTGGCATCAAATCCATTGATCTGATCGTTCCCAAATGCCGCTTCGAAGATAAACACGTCATTCCCGCTGGCTTCTGTGAACAGGTCATTTCCGGTGCCACCGTTCATCAGATCGTTGCCGGTACCACCTGTCAGGGTATCATTGCCACTGCCGGCGTTCATGACATCGACACCCGCCCCACCGGACAGGGAATCAAGCCCATCCCCGGCGTTAAGAGTGTCGTTTCCACCGCCACCTGACAGGGTATTGTTACCAATATTGCCGTTCAGGATGTTGGCGACGCCATTGCCGGTCGCGTTGATATTGCCAGTTCCACCAAGCGTCATCACCTCTACGTTGGTCGCAATCGTCCTGCTGACCAGCGAGAACATTGTGTCGTTACCGCCGCCGACAGCCTCGGTGATGGTTTCGCTCGCAGATTCGATGAAATAGGTGTCGTCTCCGCCAAGGCCGGTCAACCGATCAGCTCCAGCAAGACCATCAAGGATGTCGTTTCCGGCACCACCAGTGATTGTGTTGACGGCGGCGTTCCCGGTTCCGATGAAGTTACCGACGCCGGTAAATGTCAGGTTTTCCACCTCTGAGACCAAGGTTAGGGAGTTAAGGCTTGTGTTGATCCGGTCGGTGGTGCCACCGCCCGCAAGTTCAACCACCACATCCAACGTACTATCGACACTATAATCGTCGTTGCCGGTGCCGCCGACCATCGAGTCCGCGCCATTGCCGCCGTTCATAGTATCGTTGCCGGTGCCACCCAGCAGGGTATCGTTGCCGTCATTGCCGTTCAACAGATCGTTGAGGCCAAGACCGCTGGCGATATCATCCCCGGCAGTGCCGTTGAAGGTATTGTTGGCCGCATTGCCGACGAAGTTATCGCCAACAACGATGGTCGGGTTAGAGACGACCGTCTCGAAGCTGCCGCCATTGTCAGTGAAGCTGATCGATACCCTGATCTGTTGGTTCACTTGCGCTGCCGCCGGTGTAAAGCTGGCCAAAACGGCCCCGGCAATCGCGGTCCAGATCCCGCCGATCAGGACCTCCCACTGGAAGGCAACTGTTGCTGGATTGAACCCGCTGGGATCAATAACTGCCGCCACATTTGCTGTTACAGCGATTCCACTTGTTGGGCTGGTATCACTGATCGTTGGTGCCCCGGTAACCGGTGTATTCGGAGGCGTCGCAATCGTGGCATCTGCAAACTGCAGCTGTTCCATGTTCAGCAGGGTATCAACCCCATCCCGCCCGGCAACCAGGTCTGTCACAATAACCCGGCCACCCACACCGTGAGTGATGCGGTATTCAGCCCGCAAGCCTTCAAAAACCGCCGTGTCGACGTTTCCTGCAACGAACCCGTTTTTGATGGTTCGCACGATGCTAAGGCTTCCCGGGTTGATGGTGCCGTTCAGAAGGCCGACCCTAAGGTCGTTCATGCTGCTAACGGGGCCGCCCGGACCACCAGCAATCTGGACATCAAGCCATTGGTCGCCGTCGATAATATCATCGCCGCCGCGCCCGGTTATCGTGTCATTCCCGGCCCCGCCGAGGATGATGTTGCCCGCACCAAAGCTGGTCACACCAGCCCCCAGCAGATCCTGCAGCCCGCCAATTCTGGCGATACCGTCAGCACTCATCAAGCTGCCAATCAACCCTTCCGTAGCGATGGTAGCTGCCGTGAATTCGGACCCAAGCAACTGGTCGTTCCCGTTCGAGCCTGAAAGGCCTTCCACAAAATGGAACCGCTCCAGGATGACGCCTGGCAAAAGCGCATCGGTCAACAGATCGACATTTACAGCACCGCCGTTTTTGTAGGTTGCCCAATCATAGCCCGAGTCGCCAAACATACGGTTTTGACCGCCGGACCCGACAAAGATGTCGTCGCCGCCTTCGCCATCTGACCGATCATCTGACCCATCGCCAGCGAAGACGTCATGACCAAGGATCGTGTCTTGTATGCCGATAATGCCACCGTCGTTGTCACCAACACCGCCACCGCCACCTTCGATCCAGTCATCCCCTTCACCGCCCGCTGCCGCAGTGGCAACGCTTGCTGCGGAAAAGTAGAAATCATTTCCGGTGCCGCCGAAAGATTCATGTGTGGCACCTGACGTCAGCGACAGGAAGGCGTCGTTGCCACCGCCACCAATAAGCAAGTCAATGCCACCACCGGTTGCAAAGACGTCATTGCCGGTATTGCCGCGGGCCACATCATCGCCAAAGGTATCGGTGATGATATCGTCGCCGGAACCAGCATCTACATTGTCATTTGCGCCGCCGCCTTCAATACGGTCGTTGCCACCATCGCCCCAGATCGCGTCATCACCGCCACCACCGATGATCGTATCGGCAAGGTCGGTGCCGCCCAGAACGATATGATCGTCGCCAGTAAAGCGCAGGTAATGCGTGTCGGCCCCAGCTGTCGCCGGGTTATTCCGGATAACACCTGATGGATCCGCGCTGCCGATGCCTGCGTTGAATTGCCGGGATTGATCTACCTCCAGTGTGAATGCCGGGGTTGAGAACACATCCAGCGGCAGGTGCGTCGCATCAGAGTTGCGCACGATCATCGCAGCGAACGAGTTATTCTCTAGCTCGTTGAACAGGTTGGTCCCCGCCAAGCGATTAAGGTAATAGAAGCGATCATGGTTCTGCAGCGATTCAAGCTGGGTTTCAAAGACGAAGCCGAATGTGGACCCCAACATACCGCCAAAGGGTTCGATTTTCTCGGCAAGTCCGCCTATCCATAGGTCAATATCGTTCAGGCCGGTATTGATGCCGTTTGCACCCGCATAGGCCCCGGCGCTGTTAAGGAAGTTGATCGCATCCTGAACGCCAAGCGCAGCGTTGGTCATGATCTCCATCGCGGCGGCACGTTTGTCGGTATCCGTCGTTGCGGCAAGGATTGTCGCATGGGTGCCGTATGCTGCCATAAAGTTAATCAGTGAACCGGCATGCTTAAGGTTGCCGCCGAAATCGGCCCAGCTTGAATAGGCTTCCAGCCGCGTGTCGCCCGTCGCATCGAAGAAGCTTTGACGGGCTTCGTTCAGCGACGGCGCGCCTGCGTCCCGGCCGCGCGCGATGTTTAGCGAGGCAAGGTCAAGCGGCAGACCCAAAAGGTTGTCGCGCAGTGCATCAGTCACGAATTCATCAATTTCGTTGCCTGCCTGCCGGGTCATGCCGCGGGCAATGTCGCCCAATGCCTGATCCACAGAAAGTGCCCCGCCATTGGTGTATGCAAAGGGA
>JANOFE010000221.1:0-7396 GCA_031413495.1 Pseudorhodobacter sp.
CACAAAACGCAGGCTCGCCAAGTTCAACGGCGTCACAAAGAATTTCAACCTCCACCTCAAGGAATGCGAGTGGCGCTGGGGAAAAGACAACGATACTCTCAACAAAGAATTGGCCAGATTGATGGTCTAGAGCCTTAGAAACAGATGAAACTGGCAGAGCGGCCTTTCTTTTGATCAAATTACCGGGCATAAGGGCGGCGGAATTTGAGGGGCTGTGATGGCAATTCGTAAAATCGCTGGTGTGCCGGTTGACCGGCTGACCAAGCTGCGGGCCCGCGAGGCCGCGCGCTATGCCAAGGGGCGGCCAAAATCTGCGGCGGCGATGGCGGCGGGGGCGGACGCCTATCTTGACGGCGTGCCGATGCATTGGATGAAAGACTGGCCGATGCCGTTTCCGATGCTGGTCGAAAAGGCGACGGGCGCAAGGCTGACCTGCATTGATGGTTTTGCGATTGACGATTTCTGTCTGGGCGACACCGGCAGCATGTTTGGCCATTCACCCAAACCGGTGGCAAAGGCGATCGAGCGGCAGGCGGCGCGGGGGTTGACCTATATGTTGCCCACCCGCGATGCGCTGGCGGTGGGACAGTTGCTGTGCCAGCGGTTTGGCGATTATCGCTGGCAGATTGCCACCACGGCAACGGATGCCAACCGCTTTGCCATTCGGGTGGCGCGGGCGGTCACAGGGCGGCCGAAGATTTTGGTGTTCAACGGCTGCTACCATGGCACGGTCGATGAGGCTATGGTGACGCTTGACGCCGGACGCACCATCACAAGGCCGGGCTTACTGGGGCAGTTCGCCGATTTGTCATTGTCGGCGGTATGTGTGGAATTCAACGATCTGGCCGGGGTTGCGGCGGCACTTGCCAAGGGCGATGTAGCGGCGATCTTGACCGAACCGGTGATGACCAATTCTTGCATGGTATTGCCGGATCCGGGTTTTCATGACGGGCTACGCGATTTGGCAACCAAAGCAGGTACGCTGTTGATCATTGATGAAACGCATACAATTTCGTCCGGGCTTGGCGGTTATACCCGCCTGCATGGGCTGCAGCCGGACATGTTTGTTGTCGGCAAATGCGTGGCGGGGGGGATGCCGACTGCGGTCTGGGGTATGACGGGCGCGGTGGCGGCACGGTATATCACGGTCAATGCCCGGCGCGCATCGGGCCATTCGGGGATGGGGACCACGCTGTCGGCCAACCCGATGCAGTTTGCCTGCCTTAAGGCTACGCTTGCCGAGGTGATGACGGACAAAGCCTATAGCCACATGGAAAAGCTTGCCAAGCGGTTGGCGGGGGCGTTGGCGGCCATTATCACGGCCAAAGGCGCACCGTGGCATGTGGTGCGGGTGGGCGCGCGGGTGGAATTTATCTGCGCCCTCGGCCCTTTGCGCAATGGGGCAGAGGCGGCGCTAGCGCATCAACCCGCAGTGGAAACTGCCGTGCATCTGGCCTTGCTAAACCGCGGCTGCCTGATTGCGCCGTTTCACAACATGATGCTGATCAGCCCCGCCACCAAAACCCGTCAGGTGGACCGTTTAATCGCGGCATTTGACGAAGTTTTAACCGAATTATTTGCCTGAGAGTATGACATGACCGATATGATGAGCCCCTCGGGTTCGACCGTGGCCGAGGCACAGGCCTTTCTGGAGGCCCACCCCCAGATTGAGGCCTTTGATATCGTTTTGCACGATGCCAACGGCATTGGCCGTGGCAAGATCATCCGGCGACATGAGTTGTTGTCGTTTTACAAAGGCGGGCGGCATTTGCCGATTTCGATCCTTGGTTTGGATATCTGCGGCGAGGATGTGCATGAAACGGGGCTGATCTGGGATCAGGGCGATGGCGATTTGCGGGCCTGGCCCATTCCGGGCAGTTTGGTGGCGTTGCATGGCACCAAGCCCGCGCGCGGCGAAGTGTTCATGTCGATGTACGGCCTGGACGGGGCCAAGATGACATCAGACCCGCGCCATGCATTGCAGGCACAGGTCGATGCTTTGGCGGCAGAGGGGCTTTATCCATCTGGCGCGTTTGAGTTGGAGTTTTTCCTGCTGGCCAATGATCGAGGGGCAGATGGCAAAGTGCAGCCCGCGCGCGACGTGTTGGATGGGCGGGCAAGCCACAAGACCGAAGTCTATTCGGTGGATCATCTGCACGGCATGCTGCCGCTGTTTTCCGACATTTACGCAGGTGCCGCGTTGGCGGGGATCACGGCGGAAACCATGATTTCCGAATATGCGCCGGGGCAGTACGAGTTGACGCTGCATTACCGCGCCGATGTGATGCAGGCGGCCGATGATCTGTTGCGCTTAAAGCGGATCGTGCGCGCACAGGCGCGGGCCCACGGGGTGACGGCGTGTTTCATGGCCAAACCGGTGGAGGCCTATGCGGGGTCTGGCATGCATTTCCATGTGTCGATGATGAACGCGGCGGGGAAGAATGTGTTTGTCGAAGCGGTTGAAGGGCAATGGTCGGATACGATCCTGCATGCGCTGGGCGGTTTGCGTGCCACGATGGGGGAAAGCATGCTGGTGTTTGCGCCGCATGCCAATTCGTGGCGTCGCTTTGCCAGCCAATCCTATGCGCCGGTGTCGCCAACCTGGGGGGTGAACAACCGGTCGGTCGCCTTGCGCATTCCAGCAGGGGACATCAAGGCGCGGCGGATTGAACACAGACCCGCCGGGGTGGATGCGAACCCCTATCTGGTGGCGGCAACCGTTTTGGCGGGTGTGCGGCACGGCATGGCCCACAAGATTGATCCGGGGCCGGAAACCACCGGGAACGGCTATGCCGACGGGCAGGATGCGCCAGCCATTCCGGTGGATTGGCGGTCAGCGATCGAGGCGGCGAAGGCATCCGGCTTTCTGAAAGACGCATTGGGAAGCGATATGCACCGCACCTTTACCGCGATCAAAGCTGCGGAATACGCCCGCGTCGCACGGACCATTTCAGAGGTCGATTTCGATCTGTATCTGCACACGGTTTAAGGGCACTGCGGCAGAAAAATTTTCGGCGAAAAATTTTCTGTGGCCCTGCCGTCTTATGCGTCAGCAGTAGCCCGCATCGCGCGCGATCATCGCGGCATGGGTGCGGTTTTTAGCCAGCAATTTGCGGCTTAGGGTTTTGACATGCAGCTTGACGGTCACTTCTTGCAGGTCAAGCTCGCGCGCGATTTCCTTGTTTGCCAATCCTTTGCAAATGCCGCGCAGGACATCCGCCTCACGTTTGGTCAGGCTGGCAGAGCCAATGGTTGTGCCGACATCAAACTGCAAGATGCTGATCGGATTGAAAACATCACCCGACGCCATAACCCGGATAGCGGCCACCATGGCATGCGGGCTAAGCGTTTTGGGGACAAACCCAATGGCGCCTGCCGCAATGGCAGATTCCGCCAGATCGCGTGACGTGGCACCAGAGACGATTGCAACCGGGCAGTCTTTGGCCAACACGCGGGCCTGTTTCAAACCAACAAATCCGTTCATGCCGGGCATGTTATAGTCAAGCAGCACCAAATCAAACTTGCTGCCGCGCAACAAATCCAGTGCGTCCGGCAAAGACGCCGCTGTCATCACTGTTGTGAAACCTTCTGCCAACAAAAAAGCAGCAATTGTCTCTCGCACCAGATCATGATCATCGGCGAGAAGTAACCTTAATCCGTCCAAAATATGTCTCGCAAATAAAAGGGCGTGAGGGCGCCCAATGTGCCGCAGACAGACTATAGCACGGTGCAAGAAATAAGTAACCTGTCGCTTTGGGCATGGTCAGCCTTGATTATCTTTCGTTTTTGCTGGCTCCCTTCGTTTTGGTCCTCTATCTTTCGGCAGGCCAACAAGGGCTGAGGGCCGCAGATGAAACGATCAAAATGGTCGGTAACGATGCAGCAGGCTGTGCGCCCCATTGGCGTTTCAAGTCTGCTATTGTTGTGTTTTGTCGGCATTGTGCTGCTTGCTTTTAATGTCTGGCGAGAATTGGTGGAACTAGAACGGCTGAATGCAGACAATACGCAGTGGGCGTTGATGCAGACCGAAGTTGAAATGCTGCGCTTGCAGCTTGCTGTAGAGGCGGCAAAAGCCCGCACGAACGATGCCGACCTATCCGAAATACGGCGCTGGTTTGACGTGGTTTATTCACGCGTCGGCATGCTGGCCGAAAGTGAAACCTACGCGGCAAAGCTTTTGCTGCCAAATTCTGTACCAAGCGTCGCCCTGTTGCAGTCTTTCCTGAACAGGACGGTGCCGCTGATTGATGGTCCGGACAGCGAATTGCGTGCAACCCTGCCCGAACTAAGCCGAATGCTGCCGGATGTGCGGCAGGCCGCCCGCCGGTTGACGTTGAACGCACGCACTGAATCTGCCCAAGCGACGGATGCCCGCCGAAAAGCCGTGGCCATGACACTGCTGGAACTGGCAATCTTAACTGCGATCCTGTTGATAGCACTCAGCGGACTTGCGTTGCTATTTCTGCGGCTTATGCGGCGCAGCGCCGCGCAAGTGCGCGAAAACACGCTGACCTCTGCCCGCCTTCGCACGATTTTTTCCACCTCCGCCGACGCGATTATCGTCACAAATCGCGGCGGCTGGATCGTGGATATCAATCCAGCCGCCGAGGTGGTTTTTGGCCGGGCGCGCGCGCAGTCATTGGGAATACACGCGTTTGACCTCTTGTTGCCACCGGAACTGGCCAAGGTGCAAAGTAAACAGATCGAAGCCATTCTGGAACGATCCGCCGCACAGGCCGCAGAAGACGAACTTGGCCCTTTGCGGATCGAACTTTTGGCGATGCGGGCAAATGGCGTCCGATTTCCTGTCGAGATGTCATTGGGTACGATGCAAATCGCCTCTGGCGGCGTGATTGTGGCGCTGGTGCGGGATATTTCCGACCGACGGCAAGCGCAGACCGCCCTCACTGGGGCGCTGGAGCAGGCGCAGGCCGGCGAGAGGGCAAAAGCCGATTTCATCGCCGTCATGAGCCACGAGATGCGCACGCCGCTGAACGGCTTGCTGGGATCGCTGGAGCTTTTGGGAGCGACAAACCTGCGCGGCGGACAAAAAGATCTGATCAACGTGATGGCGGCGTCAGGGCAGATTTTGTTGCACCATGTCAATTCGGTGCTGGATATATCCAAGGCCGAAGCAGACCGCGTGTCTGACACACTGGAACCCTTTGACCTTGATTTGCTGATCAATGACTGCATCGCCAATCAGGCCGGACTTGCCGCAACCAAAGGGCTGGAGATCAGGGCGATCACGCCGAATGGGCCGGTCGGCACCGTGACGGGCGATCCCGCACGCGTGCAACAGATCTTGCTGAACCTGATCGGCAATGCGGTGAAATTCACCGCCAAAGGGCAGATAACGATTGAACAGGAACGACTGGGCATCGGCCCGGCCGTCGAAGTTAGGGTTATCGATTCCGGCATCGGCATACCGGAGGCCGACCTTGACCGGGTGTTCGATGATTTCGTGACGCTGGATGCCAGCTATGACAGGCAGGCAGGCGGCACCGGCCTTGGGCTTGGCATTGCGCGGCGGGTGGCCCGCGCGATGGGCGGTGAGATCGGGGCCGAAAGCGTTCTGGGTGATGGCAGTCTGTTTTGGCTGCGCCTGCCGCTGCCTGCGGTGGATGCCAAGCCACATCTGCCAGTCGCTGTGGCAGAACCAAAGTCCGTCACTACAGCCGGACTGCGGGTTCTGGTGATTGAAGATAATCCTGTGAACCGCTTTGTGCTGCGGCGTTTGTTAGAGGAATGCGGCCACCACGTGACAGAAGCGCCAGATGGCTCCGCAGGCATATCTGCCGCGATGGAGCAGGGCTTTGATCTGATCATGACGGATATTTCCATGCCGGGCATGGACGGCGTCGAAGTGACGCGGCAAATTCGCCAGCATGCCGGTCCGTCACAGCAGGCGCGGGTTGTGGCCGTGACCGCCCATGCGCTGCCGACCGATCTTGCCCGGTTTCGTGATGCAGGTATTGATGATTGCCTGACGAAACCGATTACGCGGGTCAGTTTGACAGCTGCGATGACCGGAAAATCGCCTTTCGGTCTGTCTCCGTTGGATGACCAGATACTGGACCGCAGCCAGATCGACGAATTGCAAAAACGCTTAGGCGCACTGGCGACGGTTGCCCTGATTGCCCGGATGATCGCCGAGGGTGACATCGCAGATGCGGATAATCTTTGGTTTGCTGGCGCGCAGGGCGAGCAACGCCTGCACGCCTTGGCAGGCAGTGCTGGCACCTTTGGCGCAAAAGGCATGCAGGCACGTCTGGCGGCGCTGGCATCCGCACGCGCCAGCGGGGATGCGGCAGAAGTGGCACATCTGACTGCAAGCCTGTCCGCGCTGTGGAAAACAACCCATGCAGCCCTTGCTGGCGAAGCCATGGCTTTGCAAACGGGTCAGCCGATTGCGGCGGGCGGCGCATGAGAGAATGCATTTTCTAAGGCCTGCGCAATAAGGCCGGGCACCCGGCCATCAAGGCCCACGGGTGGCAACAGCCGCCCGGTAAACCCCGCCTCAGTCAAGGCTTGCGGTAAATCGTCGATGACATGCCCGCCTTTGGCGGCAAAGAAGGGCAGGCAGACGGCATTCGGGCCAAAGCCACGGGCAACATCAGCAATCTTTGGCGATTGGTCGATAAACCCGGCCTCTACTTGCGCCATTCCCGCCGCCTGCAACTGACGAACCATGGCGTAGGCCACTTCGGATGGCGCGGCACTGCGAAATGATCCATGCGCCGCAAGCAGCACCTCGGCCCGGCCATCTGGCTGTTCGTCGGTCGCTTCGGTGGCGATTTTCACCGCCAAAGCCTGCACTGCCGGATCAAGGCCAAAAGGCGCAAGACAGCGCCAATTGGCGGCACCCACGGCAGCAAGCCGTTGCGGAAGCTGGGTTTTTGTAAACCAGCCGCCTGCCATGAACATCGGATAGACAAGACCTGGCGCGCCTGTAACCGCGCGGGCCAATGCACCCGGGTCCGCCAGACTGGCCGATGTGATGTGCCAACCCGGCAAATGGTCTGCCACCGCCGCAGCAAGAAACGCCAATTCAGCCTCGGCCGGGGCCGGATCAGAGGGCTGACCATGCGCCACGATCAGGGCGCGCAAGGGGGGATGGGATGGCACCGCGTTACCTGCCTGTTTGACCATCGTCGGTAGTTAGGCTTGATCTGCCCTGATGCAAGCAAAATTGCATCACGGATCACCCGGCACCCCGTAACTTGGGGCTTGATCAGGGTTTTGGGCACGCTGGACATAGGCCTGCATTTGGGGCTGGTAGACGCGCCATGCCGCGCCAAGCGTTTCGACCGGGCATTGATCAGTCCAATCGCAGCGCAGATCGGCCGCGGGCCAGGACAATTTATCGACAATAAGCAAGCCTGCGGAATGCAAA
>JANOFE010000222.1:0-2752 GCA_031413495.1 Pseudorhodobacter sp.
CGTATGCGCGCTGTGCGCCGCGATGTGGCCCGTATCAAGACCGTCTTGACCCAAAAGGCCGCTGACGCGGCTGCAGCGAACTGAGGATCACCCCATGCCCAAGAGAATTCTTCAAGGTGTTGTGACCTCTGACAAGAACGAACAGACCATCACGGTTCTGGTTGAACGTCGCTTCAAGCACCCGTTGCTGCAAAAAACCGTCCGTAAGTCCAAGAAGTACCGGGCCCACGACGAGCATAACAAGTTCAAAACCGGCGATCAGGTCCGTATTGAAGAATGCGCCCCGATTTCCAAAACGAAACGCTGGACTGTGGTGCTAGAAGCTTCGGCTTAAGGTCACAGTCCGGTTCAACGAAACCCTGGGTTAAGAACCCAAAGGTCGGAGAAACCAAATGATCCAGATGCAGACCAATCTGGATGTTGCTGATAACTCAGGCGCACGCCGAGTTCAGTGCATCAAGGTTCTGGGCGGTTCACACCGCCGCTATGCATCCGTTGGCGACATCATCGTGGTGTCGGTAAAGGAAGCAATTCCACGTGGTCGTGTAAAGAAGGGTGACGTCCGTAAGGCAGTTGTCGTTCGCACTGCCAAGGAAGTTCGCCGTGAAGACGGCACCACGATCCGTTTTGATCGCAACGCAGCCGTCATCCTGAACAATCAGGGCGAACCGGTTGGCACGCGTATCTTCGGGCCAGTGGTGCGTGAATTGCGCGCCAAGAACTTCATGAAAATCATCTCTTTGGCACCGGAGGTGCTGTGATGGCTGCTAAATTGAAAAAAGGCGATACCGTCATCGTGCTGACTGGAAAAGACAAGGGCAAGAAGGGCGAAATTTCGTCCGTGGCCCCTGCCGCCAATAAAGCGGTAGTTGATGGTCTGAACATCGCGATCCGTCACACCAAGCAAAGCCAAGGCTCGCAAGGTGGGCGCATCCCGAAAGCGATGCCGATCGATTTGTCGAACCTGGCGCTGCTGGACAAGAATGGCAAAGCAACGCGCGTTGGCTTCCGTATGGACGGCGACGTCAAAGTGCGCTTTGCCAAAACCACAGGGGAGGCGATCTGATGCTTGATGCACAAACCTATACCCCGCGCCTGAAGGCAGAATACAAAGCCAAGATCCGTCCGGCCTTGATGACCGAATTCGGCTACAAGAACGAAATGCAGCTGCCCAAGTTGGACAAGATTGTCATCAACATGGGCGTTGGCGAAGCGGTCAAGGACACCAAGAAGGTGAAATCGGCGTCTGAGCAGCTGTCAGCGATTGCTGGTCAAAAGGCAGTTATTACCCATGCGAAAAAGTCGATTGCCGGCTTCCGTGTGCGTGAAGAAATGCCACTTGGTTGCAAAGTGACGCTGCGTGGCGACCGGATGTACGAATTTCTGGACCGTCTGATCACCATCGCATTGCCACGCGTTCGCGACTTTCGCGGCGTGAAAGGCACCTCGTTCGATGGTCGTGGCAACTTTGCCATGGGTCTGAAGGAACAGATCGTGTTCCCGGAGATTGAGTTCGATAAAGTCGATGACGTGCTTGGCATGGACATTATCATCTGCACCACCGCGAAGACCGACGCGGAAGCGAAGGCATTGTTGAAGCATTTCAACATGCCCTTCACAAGCTGATCGCGGGAGGAAAGAGATATGGCTAAAAAATCCATGGTGAACCGCGAAGTGAAACGCGCCAAGCTGGTCAAGCAATTTGCTGCCCGCCGCGCTGTTCTCAAAGCCGTTGTGACTGATCAGGCAAAGCCGATCGAAGAGCGCTTCAAGGCGACTTTGAAATTGGCATCTTTGCCCCGCAATTCGTCGGCAACCCGCATGCACAACCGCTGCCAGCTGACTGGCCGTCCGCATGCGTATTACCGCAAACTGAAACTCTCGCGCATCATGCTGCGTGATCTTGCCTCGTTCGGCCAGATCCCCGGCATGGTCAAATCCAGCTGGTAAGGAGGTTCTGAAATGATGATGAACGATCCTATCGGCGATATGCTGACACGTATCCGCAATGCGCAGATGCGCGGCAAATCGACCGTGAAGACCCCCGCCTCCAAGTTGCGCGCATGGGTTTTGGATGTTTTGGCCTCAGAAGGCTACATCCGTGGGTATGAAAAGGCCGAGACCGAGAATGGTCAGGGCGAAATTACCATCAGCCTCAAGTACTACGAAGGCACCCCGGTGATCCGCGAATTGAAGCGCGTATCGAAGCCAGGTCGCCGCGTGTATATGAGCGTTAAAGAAATTCCAGTGGTCCGTAACGGCCTTGGTGTCTCAATAGTCTCGACTCCGAAAGGTGTCATGTCCGATGCAGCAGCACGATCCGCCAATGTTGGCGGCGAAGTGCTCTGCACCGTGTTCTGAGGAGGGTATAATGTCTCGTATCGGCAAAAAGCCCGTCCCGCTGCCGCAAGGCGTGTCGGCCTCAATCTCGGGTCAATCCGTCGAAGTGAAGGGGCCAAAAGGCACCCGCAGCTTTCATGCGACCGACGATGTGACGCTGATGATCGAAGAAAACGCTGTGAAAGTAACCCCTCGCGGCACGTCCAAACGGGCGCGTCAGCAATGGGGCATGGTTCGCAGCCAAGTGGAAAATCTGGTCACTGGTGTAACCACCGGTTTCAAGAAAGAGCTTGAAATTCAGGGCGTTGGTTATCGCGCAGCGATGAACGGCAATGTGTTGAAACTGTCTCTTGGCTATAGCCATGATGTCAATTTCGACGTTCCAGCCGGGGTGACGGTTGTCACACCAAAG
>JANOFE010000223.1:0-9518 GCA_031413495.1 Pseudorhodobacter sp.
TCTTCTGCATAAACATTTTCCCATGTAAAATATATTATACATTAATATCATTTACTTATCATGTTTAATTTCCCCAAAATCAGTTCGGCAAAGTTCTGCTTGCTTAGGCCGTGAATTCCGGTCTTGGCCTACGGTTTGGCCCGCTTGTCCCCTACCCTTTTAGCAACAGGCGACAACGGGGGTATCCCCACCCAACTGACAGAACACCGCAGCATGTCACGAAAGGATCAAGAAGATGGACTCTCAAGTCTTTATAGACGCCGCGCGTTACGCTCATATCTTTACCGTCGCCATTGGCTTCGGCGCGGCCTTCCTTGCAGATTATCATGTGATCTCAAGGCTGGGACGCCCGATCGACAACAACCTGACCACCACGATGTACCTGTGTCATTCTGTGATCTGGATGATGGTCTTTGGTATGTGGGTGACAGGTCTTATTCTGGTTCAAATCCGTACCGGCTTTGTGCTGGAGAATTTTACCCCTAAACTGATCAGCAAGCTTGTGATCGTCGCGATCCTTACTGCCAACGCGTTTCTGATCAGCAAGATTGCGATGCCATTGGTTGAAGAAAACCGGGGCCGTAGCCTGATGTGGTTGCCGCTAAGCAGCAAGCTTTGTCTTGCGGGCATCGGAGCGGTGTCTTCCGCAAGTTGGATGCTGGCATTGGCGATGGGATCAAGCAAAGTGTTGGCAACAAGTGACTGGATCGTTTTTGCCATTCTGGTGCCGTTTATCTATTTTGCAGGTGTGTTGATGGCCGTCGCCATCATGTTTTTGCTTCACTTGGGCAGCCAAATGGTGACACAACGGCCCAAACCGCGTGACGCGGTTCGGATACCAGCGGAAGGCCGCATTTTGACAAGCGGCACCGTCGAGCAGCCAAAGCAAGGCACTATGCCCGACAAGTTCAGAGTGGCCGCCAGACTTTCGGAAGCGCGCCGTGTTGCAAGCGCCGCTGCCCCTGAACGCAGCATCGCGCCCAATATCACTGTCCGGCATCAGCAAGCTGTCAGCGGTGCCACGATGCCCCGGGTGCCGGTACGGGTTGCTGCCGAATAGGCCAAAAAACTTGCGAAGGGACAGATTCCCTTCGCAAAAAGCTAAATCAGGCCTTCTTTACGGAACAGCGCTTTCAAATCGGCGTCCGGGCGTGCGCCAAAGTGGCTAATCACTTCTGCTGCCGCCACACAGCCCATGCGCCCGCAGGTGCCAAGATTTTGCCCCGTTGCCATGCCATAAAGAAAGCCTGCCGCAAACTGGTCGCCGGCACCCGTGGCATCAACGGGCACAATCTTGCGCACCGGAACCACGGCCTGTTCATTGCCGCGCACCACAATCACATCATGGCCAGACCGCGTGCAGACAATAAGGCCAGACTCCGCCGCCGCCTGTTCCAATGCTGATGACAGATCGGATTGATACAGTGATGACCATTCATGTTCATTGCCGATGACATAGTCGAGGTCTTTCACCAAACGGCGAAAATCATCGCGGTGCCGATCCACGCAAAACGGGTCTGACAGCGCAATCCCCGCCTTACCGCCAGAGGCGTGGCACAGCTGAACCGCGCGTTCAAAGGCCTGTTTTCCGGGTACTTTATCGTAGAGATAGCCTTCGAGGAACAGAATTTCTGCCTGCCCAGCCACATCATCAGAAACGTCAACCGGGCCAAGTTCTGATGATATCCCCAGATAGGTGTTCATCGACCGCTCACCATCGGGCGACACAAAGATCATAGACCGCGAGGTCGGCAGATCGCCCCCCGGCACCGGCGCATTGACAAAGTCGGTGCCATTGGTGGCCATCGTTTGGGCGTAGAACCGACCCAGCGCATCGTCATGCACACGGCCAATGAAGGCCGTCGTCAGCCCCAGATTGCCCAAGCCCGCAAGCGTGTTGGCAACCGATCCACCCGGCGCCTGCACCCGGTCTTTCATGGCGGCATACAGCACTTCACCACGATCCCGTTCCACTAGTTGCATGATGCCTTTTTCGATGCCCATCAGCTCGATAAAGCTGTCATCCGCGGTGGTGAACACATCCACAATGGCATTGCCGATGCCGACAACCTGATAGGATTTCATTCGGTTTTATCCTCAAAAAGACAATGATCCCGGATCGGGCAGATGCCGCATTTCGGTTTGCGCGCGACACAGATATAGCGGCCATGCAGGATCAACCAGTGATGCGCGTGCAACTGGTACTCGGCTGGCACATGATCTTCAATCGCGCGCTCCACCGCATCAACATCGCGCCCGGGTGCGATGCCAGACCGGTTGCCTAGCCGAAAGATATGCGTGTCGACGGCCTGGGCTGGTTGGCCAAACCACATGTTCAAAACAACATTCGCCGTTTTGCGCCCGACCCCCGGCAAAGATTGCAGCGCCGCACGCGATGACGGCACCTCACCGCCAAAATCATCCACCAGAATCTGACTAAGCCGTATCACATTGCGGGCCTTATTGCGGTAAAGGCCGATGGTTTTAATCGCTTGGATCACTGCTTCTTCGCCTAAGACCAGCATCTTTTGCGGCGTATCCGCGATGGCGAACAAAGGTCTGGTGGCCTTGTTGACCCCGGCATCGGTCGACTGTGCAGAAAGCGCCACCGCCACCACCAGCGTGTAGGCGTTCAGATGGTGCAATTCACCTTTCGGTTCCGGCTCCAACGCCTGAAACCGGGAAAAGATCGCTTGCATCGCGGCAAAGGAAAGCTGGCGCACCATGCCTGCGATATGCATCACCACCCGCAATCCGGCAAGGCAGAAGGCGCAATTTTCGGGTCGCGACGGCGGCAAAGGCGGCATATCCTGCACCTCAAGGAGATTGACATGCCCGATACACCCGATGCCCCTGCCTATCACTACGCCGTCATCGCCCGCGCGCTGCGCCATATTGATGAAGGCGGTCCCTCCCTGACGCTGGAAGACCTCGCCACCCGCATGGGGATGAGTGCGGCGCATTTTCAGCGCGTGTTTTCACAATGGGTGGGCGTATCGCCCAAGCGGTATCAGCAATACCTGACGCTGGATCACGCAAAGCGCCTGTTGGCGGACCGCTTTTCCGTACTGGAAACCTCGCTTGAGGCGGGGCTATCGGGTGGCGGTCGGCTGCACGATCTGTTCCTGCGCTGGGAAGCGATGAGCCCGGGCGACTATGCCCGGGGCGGGGATGGTCTGACAATTTCATGGGGCCTGTTTCCAACGCCTTTTGGGCAGGCGTTGGCGATGGCTACGGATCGCGGGTTGTGTGGGCTAGCGTTCACCGACGACTGCGGGCTTGATGCCGCCATGGCTGATATGACGGCACGCTGGCCAAGGGCTGCGTATCTGCGCGATGACGCGACCGTTGCCCCCTCTATTGCGGCGGCTTTTGGGGGTGGCAATTCAACTGATATCCGCCTTCACCTGATAGGTGCGCCGTTCCAGATCAAAGTCTGGGAGGCCCTTTTGCAAATCCCGACCGGGCATGTCACCACCTATTCCGAACTGGCGGGCGCTGTTGGCCATGCATCGGCCGTGCGCGCCGTTGGCACCGCCGTTGGCCGCAACCCGATCAGCTGGCTGATCCCCTGCCACCGCGCCATGCGCAAATCGGGCGGGCTTGGCGGCTACCACTGGGGCCTTCCGGTAAAGCGCGCCATGCTGGCATGGGAAGCCGCCCGCACAGAGATGTGATGCGCGGAAATCAGCCGCCCACCGGCCCCATCTTTCGCAGACCCCCACGCATTGCTATAAGGCCACACAAGCCCGGCAAACGGGCCCCTGAAACGAGGCGGCAGATATGAACTTCAAAACACCCCTGATCCTGGCATCCCTTGGCCTTTTTGGCCTTACCGCTTGCTCAGTTGATCCCAATGCTTTTCCCGGTGATCCCAATGCGCGTGCGCGCGGCGGGGCCATAACAGGCGCGCTTATCGGCGGCGCCCTTGGGGCCAGCAGTGATGACAACAGGCTTGGCAAAGCCTTGGTGGGCGCGGGCATAGGGGCTGCTCTTGGTGGTGTGATTGGCACGAATCTTGATCAGCAGGCCGCTGATCTGCGGGCCGTCAACGGCAACTTCACGGTGACCAACAACGGCCAGTACCTTGTGGTGAACATGCCGCAAGATCTGTTGTTCACAACGGATAGTGCCACTTTGCGCCCGGATTTGACCCGCGACATCAAGTCGATTGCCGCCAATCTGCAGCAATACCCCAACAGCCAGATCGAGGTGATCGGTCATACCGACAACACCGGATCCTCTGCCTATAACCAAGACCTGTCACAGCGCCGCGCCGTTTCTGTGGCCGAAGTGCTGCGCGGGGCCGGCGTGCCAAACGCACGGATTGCAGCCTTTGGGCGCGGTGAAGATCAACCGCTGCCAACGGCGTCTAACCTGACACCCGAAGGCCGCGCGCAGAACCGCCGGGTCGAGATTATCATTCGCCCGACACTCTGATCCCAAACCCAACCTGAATGAACAGCCGGGGGGCAACCCTTGGCTGTTTTTCGTTGCACTTGCCGGAATGTGGTCTAAAACTTTCACCAATTCCGGGGAAAGCCATGCCATTTCTAAAAATTGAGGCCGAAAAACTTTCGCTGTCCGTTGTGCGGCAAATCGAACTGCTCATCTTGCGCGGCATTCTGCGGCCCGGTGAACGGTTGCCAGCAGAGCGCGAATTGTCCGAACGGATGGGGGTCAGCCGCCCATCGCTGCGCGAAGCGATCGCTGACCTGCATGTGCGCGGCCTGCTAAGCAGTCGGCCGGGGGCGGGTATCTTCGTGGCCGACGTGCTGGGCTCAGCGTTTTCCGAAGGTTTGGTGCAGCTGTTTGCCAGTCATGAAGAAGCGGTGTTCGATTACATTGCCTTTCGCCGCGATATGGAAGGGCTGGCAGCGGAACGCGCGGCAACATTGGGGTCTGATACCGATCTGCAGGTGATCAACACAATTTTTATGAAAATGGAGGCCGCCCATACAAAGCGCGACCCCACGGATGAGGCCGCACTCGACGCCGAATTTCATATGGCAATCATCGAGGCCAGCCATAACATCATCATGTTGCATATGATGCGCTCGATGTTCGATCTGCTGCGTCAAGGGGTGTTCTACAATCGGCAGGTCATGTTCAAACAACGCATGACGCGCGAAGCATTGCTGGATCAGCACCGCCAGATGAATATCGGCCTGCAAGCGCGCGATCCGGTTGGCGCACGCGCCGCAGTGGTCGCACATTTGAATTATGTTGAGCAGTCTTTGACCGCGCAAATAAAGGCTGAACGCAACGAGGCCGTGGCGAAACAGCGTTTTGAGCATGAACGAAGCCGTTAAGGGAAAAATCGCCAGCCCAAAACAGCCAAAGGCCCGGCGTGATAACCGGGCCCTGTGCTATGTTCCTAGAATTGTTAGTGCAGACGCGCTTCGACCTGTGCAATCGCATCGTCGATAGACGTGGCCTGCGTTTCTGCCGTCATCTGCTTGGCCAAAACATCGCCAGCCACCGCGACGGCTATCGAAACCGCGCGTTCCCGCACTTGGCGCAAAGCCGCTGCTTCGGCCGATGCAATCTGGTCCTGCGCTGCCGCCAAACGGCGGGCAATGGCAGTTTTCAGATCAGCCTTGGCTTGCTTGGCCGCAGCCATCGCTTCTTCACGCGCACCTGCAACGATGCGGTCAGATTGTTCCTGCACTTCGCGCTGCTTACGCTCATACGACGCCAAAATCGCCTTGGCCTCTTCGCGCAAGGTGCGGGCTTCTTCCAGATCAGCCTTGATCTGCACGGCACGCGCATCAAGCATCCCGGTCAATTTGCCCGGCACACCCATATAGATAAGAACACCCACGAACACGAGGAATGCGATCAACACAACGAAATTGGTGTTGTTCAACGAAATGAACGGTCCCGTTGCCGCAAAGGCCGGCTGGCTGGCCAAAGTCAGGGCAATAACAAGCTTCTTCATATCCTACCCCTTCAACCGGGCGGTTACCGCCGCCGTGATTGATTTTGCATCCGCCTTACCACCCAAAACGGAAACCAATTCGCGCGCTGTGTCTTTTGCAACTTCGGTGATTGCATCCAGTGCGCCCGCTTTGATTTCGGTGATCTTCATCTCCGATTCCACCGCTTTTGCCGCAATTTCCGCATCCGCTTTGCCAATTGCCTTATCCAGATCTTTCTGAATGTCCGCCTTGGACGCCGCCACAATTTTTGCCGCCTCGCCGCGTGCTGTTGCCAGCGCATCGTTATAGGCTTTTTCGGCCTGAACGGCCTTTTGTTTGAATTCTTCGGCGGCAGCCAGATCATTGGTGATCGTGCCACTGCGTTCTGCAAGCACTGCGCCAATGCGCGGCAAAGCCACACGCGACAGCACCAGATAAATCACGACAAGCGTGACGGCGAGCCAGAAAATCTGGTTCGGAAAAGTATCGAAGTTCAGCTGCGGCAGACCTGCTTTTTCAGCATGCTCTGCGCCGCCTGCAACCACTTCGGTCGTTGTTGTCGCCATGGTCGTCTCCTCGCGGAACCTGAAGTTACCCGGCGGGGCTTTCACCCCACCGGACGCTTGGCCCTCAAAAGATCAGACTGCGAACAGCAGCAGAAGGGCGATCAGGAATGAAAAGATGCCCAGTGCTTCGGCAAACGCGATGCCAACGAACAGGTTGGCCATTTGACCGGGGGCCGCTGATGGGTTGCGAAGTGCGCCTGCAAGGAAGTTCCCTGCAATGTGGCCCACGCCGATACCAGCACCGCCGAGGCCAATCGTGGCCAATCGTGGCCAGGCCTGCGCCGATAAACTTACCCATTTCTGCGATATCGCCTTCCATAGTCGTACTCCTTGGTTGAATTGGAATTGTTGGATGAACTTCAGACCCTAGTGGTGGGCGCCGCCCACTGCGTCACGCAAGTAAACGCAGGTCAGAATGGTGAAAACATAGGCCTGAACCACTGCAACCAGCAGCTCCAGCCCGTAGATTGCCACGATTGCCGCGATTGGTACGACCGAAGCCACCCCCAACGCACCAGCAAAGCCAGCAAAAACCTTAATCACAGCGTGGCCCGCCATCAGGTTGCCGCCCAGACGAATGGAATGGCTAAGGGGGCGCACGAAGTAAGATATAATCTCGATCAGAGCCAATATCGGGCGCAGCACCAGCGGCGCTGATGATACCCAGAACATGCCAAGAAACCCGATACCCTGCTTTGCGAACCCCAGAATTGTCACGGCAAAGAACACCAGCAGTGCAAGAACACCGGTCACGGCGAAATGCGATGTGGTGGAAAAGCTCATCGGGATCAGGCCCAGAAGGTTGGCAAGCAGGACAAACATAAATATCGTCATCACGTAGGGAAAGTATTTGATCCCGTCGTGGCCGGTCACTTCTTCAACCATATTGTGGATGAAACCGTACATCAGTTCAGCAATAGACTGCATGCGGGACGGAATGATCGACCGGCGGCTGGTGCCCAGAACCAGAAGGGCAATCACGGCAAGAACTGCCAGCCCCATCCAGAGGGTCACGTTGGTCGGGGTATACCAGTTAATCGTATCGCCACCAAACAGCGGCTTTACGATGAACTGATCCATCGGATGGATGTTCAGACCGCTGGTTTCCGCCTCGCCTGCCATGGATCAGTCCTCTTCTTGGTCACCTGCGGGCGTGCCCACATCATTCTTTGCGGCGGGATACTCCGCCTTGTTCTTCGCCGCCAGTTGTTTTGCGGTGCCCAGCATCGTTTTGATGCCCGCCGCGAAACCGAGCAGAGAGAAAATTACCAGAAAGAGGGGAAGCGTTCCGAAAACCGCATCCAATCCGTAACCGATCCCCATTCCCAGCAACATGCCGGTCACAAGTTCAATTATCATCCTCCAGGCAACCTCGCCCTGCGAGAAACCTTTGACGGTGTTCGTGCGCGCGCCAACCGGTTTCCCCTTGATCCGGTCGATGCGGGCCGCTAGGGCGCGTAGTCGGTCGGGATCGGGTTCATTCGGCATCAAATGCGCCTTCTTTCAGTCGAGGGATGTTTACGGGGGGGTGGGCATTGAGTCAAGTGATGGGTAACACGCGTGATATGATTTGTAATGCATTGATTATATTATGTTTTGTTGAATTTATTCATTGAATATTAAGCGTGTTACCGAGGCTGGTAACACACGCGCACAGCCCGCGGCATATTCAACCAAATGGTTGACGATCCCGCCCTGCCCCGGCAAACAGGCGCTATGACCCATAGACTTGACGCCACCTTCGCCGCCCTCGCCGACCCGACACGCCGGACGATTTTGACAATGCTGTTGGAAGACGACATGGCGGTGACAGATGTGGCGGAACCCTTTGCGATGTCACTGGCGGCGATATCAAAGCATCTGGCCGTGCTGGCCGAGGCGGGCTTGATCACCCAAGAAAAACGCGGCCGCGTGAAGTGGTGCAAACTGGACCCGGATGCGATGCGGGGGGCAAGCGTGTGGATGCAGGGGTTTGGGCAGTTCGACCCGGTTGATCTGGACGATTTTGAGCGGTTCTTGGCGCAGGAGATTGAGAGGTAACATTAGAAAAGACTGAGTGATTATCCATCAGAGTGAAGCACAGTCGCTTTTGTCTAATGAGCATTGTTGGAGATTCCAAAACTTGCACCGCTACTCGATACTAGCGACCTCAAAGGAACTAGGTGATTTTGGCATGTACAATGAAATTTGAAGTTTTGTCGGTTAGAGCGCCAGCTTGGTCAGACCCTGAAAGAACGCAAATTGACTGCATCGTTCGTTTTGCAATTTACGCAAACGAGCTGCCATTTACTGCGCGAGCAGACGATGTTGAGGAACACGGGCGGCAAATTTTCGAAAGGTGTGTTCGCGGCGAATTTGGTGAAATTTCGCCATACCTCAAATCTGAAAGCCAAGTAACTAATGTGCCGACCGATGTACAACCAAATTGGATCGCTGCGTGGCCCGAGGTTCATAACTTTCTAGTTGAAGCGAACTTAGAGAACAGTGGTCAGTCTGCAAGAGGGATTGGTCTTGTTTGGGGGTCAATGTTGGAAGTTATGTTGACTAAATTCGCAGAGGTTGAGTTGAAACGTTTAGGTCGCGGAAAGCATAGCTTGAAATGCGCAACTGGTGCCAAATGCAGTAGTGATTTCAATGGGTGGATCGAAGGCGCAGTGAATGAAAAATTTATTGATTGTTCTCTCGGACGACATCTTCACGCAGTTCGACGAATTCGCAATTCTTGCGCACATGAATGGCAGTTTAGCTTCGAGAACCCAAGGGTTGGAGAGCTGAGGAAAGATTTCACCATTCTGAAGGAAGCATACTCTCCAGACTATTTAGGCGAAGATCTTGAATTGCTTATGAAAATTGTATTTAGTTCTTCTTGCAGTGTAATAATAATATACTTAGCTGGTCGCACGGCTTGAAGTAATAGTTTCCGTTGGTTGGCCAAATCGAATGAAGCCTTCATATGTATTCAGCAACCGGGTTCGTTTCCCTTACCCGATTTGACAAGCGTCAAATCGGGTCGCGCCTGCCTGGCCCCGGC
>JANOFE010000224.1:0-6145 GCA_031413495.1 Pseudorhodobacter sp.
TCATAAGAGCTTTGATGCTCCAGCACCATACGAACGGCACGCGCCCGCATCTCGGGTGAATAGCGATCTGATGTCTTGCTCTTTTCCATAGCCCTCATCCTTAGTCAGGTCGAAGGTCTCCCGCAAACCCGGGGCGGTTCAGACAGTGCCCTCGTCGCTCCTGGTCGATCAGCGCGTCTCCTTTCCAATGCCGAGGACTATGGCGGCAATGTCCGCAAAGCGGCTGTTGCCAGCTCGGCCTCGCTGCGACAAGCCCGAACGGCCGGTTTGGGGAAGCTGCCACGCAGCGCATGTCTAATTCCGTGTGGCCGATAAGGGCCGAGGGTGTCATCTGGTGGCAGATTTAGAAGTAAGTGGATCTGGCCCCCCCGCGAAAGCCGGATCATTCTTCGTCAATCCTGAGATCGATGAATGTCGGCAGAGCGGCTCGACCGATGGTTCCGACCGCTGCGTCGAAGGCGGCGCGCGTCGTGTTGCCCGAGACATCCTCCAGCGCAGGATCAACCATGAGCCGGTATATGCCGGGTTGCCACTGCGCTTCGGGCGTGAATGACCAGGTCTGCCCGTCGGTCGCGACCCGTCCACGAACGGGCTCGCCTTCCTGATCGAGAATGCGAAGCAAGCGTCGCACAGCGCCATCGTCCAGAATGCGGTCGAAGCTTATCGTCAAGGCAGAAAGGGTGCGCTCTGAGGGCAGGAGGACATGCCAATTCTCCGGCGTCAGCGCATGGCGGTTGGCCAGGCCGACGCGAAAGGCCGAATCGTGATCTACCCCCAAGGCCATACCCGCCGCGCTGTTCATATACCCCGAGACCACGAGCCTGTAATTATCTCCCAGCCGCAGTGGCGCGCCCGCGGCGATGTTCGGACCGACGCCCTGCTTGGTGCGCCCCGGATCAAATATCAGCGTCAGTCGGGTCTGCGAGCGGTCCCAAAGCTCTGTCTCGAGGTTCAAGAACGGGCTGGGAACAAGGCTGCCGTCCTGGCGATAAAGATGGATCGCCTCGGCCGCCTGACCTGCCGCCATCGGCTCCGAGAATGTCAAGTAGAGGCGCAGGATATTTGCCGGAATGACGGCCTGCGAGGGCGCAAATTCGGTTATTCGAGGCGCGGCGGCTTGCGGCAGCGGGAGCGCGATCTCGCCGTTGAATTGAGCACCGTCCGGCAAATCAAGGCTCAGCGCATACCGCGCTCCGGGGCGCAGCGGAAACTGTGGGGTGATGCGCAATGCATCGTCATCCCGCGTCAGCACGACCAACATGCCGCGCCCGCTTTCAACTGTAACGGCCTGAAGGCGCAGGCGGGTCGGCTCAGCCAGGACAGCAGCCAGACCCGCACCGTCAAGCCCGCTTACAACAACGGTGCCGGTCGTTATGTCAAACCGGCTTGCGATGTCGGCAATCGCGACATGCGGCATAAGAAGCGGCAGAAGAAATAGTACGGCAAACAGGGTTTGCCGCACCATCCACGATGCAAGAAGCATCAGTTGTACTCGACGGGCGGGGCAGACTTGTAGCCGAAGGGATCGGGGCCGTCGGTCCAGTTCATCTCAACCACATGATCCGCCCGGTCGAAGAACATCGGCATCGCCACGGTGTGCAGCTGAATGTTACGCGGGTCGTCCGGGCTTTGCCGCACGGTCACGGCCCAGGTGTCATCGACAGTATCAAGGTGCAGCACGCCGCTGAGCGGCAGCGGGAACTGTGCGACGCCCGCAACGGCAAAGACCGGCGTGACCCCTTCGCCATGCGGCATCGCCGCAGCCTCGGCAAGCGCCGGCAACGCGATCTGCGCCGCACTGCGGTTGGTGTTGGTGACCAGCACGTTGTCGATTCCATCCCAGGCATTTTTGAAGCTGATGATATCGATCGGCGTGTTGCCAAAGCCCATCTCGCCGATCATCGTGCCACGAACTTGCGCCCCGTCGGTCAATTCGGCCAGGGGAATGCGCACGATGGGGGTGCAGGCATAGATCGCGATCAGGGTCGGCTCGCCGTTCAGCTCGACAATGGTCTGGGTAATGATCGGTGCGCGGGTCTCGTACTGCGCGTGGACGGCGTGCCAGATTTCGATCGACGCGGTGCTGACCGCATCGGTGAACGGAAAGGACATCCGGCGCAGCTTGGAGCTGAACTCTTCGTTCGACACGCCGGCTACGAAGATCTCGCCCTTGTAAAAGTCGATATCGGTGATGGCGAGGGTGTTCAGCGGTTGGCCGAATTCCAGCGTGGTGTCGGTCGGGACCGGGCCCACGCTTTGTGACGAATGACCTGCCGCGGCAAGGTCGACCACTTCCAGCGCGCCGTTGTCGACTTTCACGATGACCGCCTCGGCGGCGGGGCCGTGGCCGCGCTGCACCGACAGGAAAATCTGCTGGGTCGGCTTGTGAACGACCAGATCGTTGATGACGACCTCTGCCGCAGGCACGCCGAGAAGGGCGCCGATCTCGATATCCAGTCCGTTCAGGATGGTCCGGCCTTCAAAAGTCTGGGCACGACCAAGCTGGAAATCGCTTTGATCGTTCAGGATCTCAGGGCCGAGATCGAAGGCATGCACCACCCCGGCTTTTGAGTCGCCGACAAACAGCACGTTACCGTCGTTGAAGGCCAATGCCCCGGCGGATTGCAGTGTGGGTGCAGCGACAGCCGCCCCCGCGCCTGCCAGCATCAGCAAGCTAGTGCCAAGAAGTTGAAGCTTGATCGACATGATAACCTCCATTTTATCCATCATTGTGTCGAAGGATATCGGTTGCATTTCTTGAAACAAGCCACGTAAATTAGGCGTACTTGTTCTAGTACGGAGAACGCTTCATGGGGCAGATCGAAGACCTGCAAACCTTCGTGGACGTCGTGAACAGCAGCGGGATCGGCCGGGCCGCCGATGCGATGAACATCGCCAAATCCGCGGTCAGTCGCCGCATCAAGCTGATGGAAGATCGCTACGGGGCACAATTGATCGACCGCAGTCCCGGTGTTTGGAAGATCACCGACGCAGGAAGGGAGCTTTATCAGCGAGCGCTTCGGCTTCTTGCCGAGGCGAATGATATTGAGACCGATTTCACCCGGACGCGGCATTCCCCGGCCGGGCCGCTATCGGTTTCGGTCCCACGCGAGTTCGGCCTGGCGTACCTCCGCCCGATGCTGATCCGCTTTGTCGAGGCTCATCCAGAAATCCAGCTGACCGTGAATTTCGATGACCGGCGTGTCGATCTGGAGCGCGAGAACTACGATCTTGCCATCCGGATCGCTGAAGACATCGACCACGATCTTATCGAGCAACGGCTTGGTGCGACGCGGCACCACCTTTATGCCAGTCCGAATTTCACACGAACGCATGGCCTGCCGGAAAGCGTCGAAGACCTGAGGCGATTTCCGCTTTTGCACTATGGCAGCGCGAGGCGCGCAACATGGGAATTCATGGCTGCTGGCGGAAGACAGATGTTCGAATTCCAACCCGCCCTGAATTCGAACACCGGGCTTTTCCTGCTGGAAGCTGCGCGCGACGGGCTTGGTATCGCACGCCTGCCCGATTTCGTCGCGGCTGAGGCGCATGCGGCTGGAGAATTGCTGCGCGTGATGCCCGAGATCGGATTTTCAGAATGGCGCATCAGTCTCGTCTATGCGCAGAACCGGATGATGAACCGACGGATGCGCGCATTTGCCAAAGCGATGTCCGAAGGCTGCACATTTCTTCCGCATTAGCTGCCGCGTCGGATCGGCAAAGACGCCCACAGACGACCGGTTTGGCGAGACCGCGGTGCAACACTCCGGACTATCCCACTGGCCGCTTGATGCGTGTTGCTTCGCAGCAACCAGTCACCGTTGAACGACGGCCAAGGGCCGTGAGGGCCAAGAGGCCTGTGTAACGGCCTCGCGCTCGATGCAATCCTCTGAGTATTCCAGTACCCGCATTGGCAAGCGGCAATCCCGGTGGCCGACGGTCAGGCTGAGTGTCGATGCTCGGTCACCGGACCGGGCTTGCCACTGTTCTGTTTACATACGACCGCCAGGAACGTGGCGCGAAGTTCGAACGGCCGATGCTGCTATAGTCGCGCAGTCTGTCCCTGCTGTCTGCGATGCATGGCGGGGACGGGTGCATTGGATCACTTCTTGGCAACGCTGCTTTCATCCGCCATGATCACAGGATGGCTACGCTTAGCGGTGGCGGGTCATCACACCGGAAGGAAAGGTTTTCATGTACAGGATCGGTCAGTTGCAGCCTGTCGCGGCGGAATACGGCTGGAATCTGTTGTTTCTTCTGCGCTGCAGCGTGACCATTTCTGTCACCAACTGCTTCCCCGATTTCCAGACACAGGCTGGGGAAGAAAAAGCGCCCCGGAGGGCGCTTCTTAAAGCCTTGATATTGCTTTACCAAACTGGAGCGGGCGAAGAGATTCGAACTCTCGACCCTAACCTTGGCAAGGTTATGCTCTACCCCTGAGCTACGCCCGCACTCCACTTTGTTTGGCTGATGTATAAAGTCACGGGCATGCCCGCAAGAGGTAAAGTGTGACTTGCTTGAAAATTCCGCTGTGCCGTTGGTGTGTTGGCAGGGATGCTGTGATCTGGCAAAGATTGGCCGGATCAGCAGTAAGATGACACAAACAGACCATACGAACACTGCGTCGATCTCGGCGGCGTTAGCCCGGCAGACATAGCACTGCACCCAAACCAAGTCCCGCCAGGGTCAGCACCATGCCACCGAACCGCAGAACCACATTGCGGATGCCAAAGCTGAAATTTACGCCGTGCAGAACCCGCCCGATCAGCAACTGCGCGCCGCATAGATGCAGCCAAAACGGTGCCGTTCCCTGCGCTTCGGCAATCAGCATCAGCAACAATCCAAAAGGCGCGTATTCCACAAAGTTTCCTTGCGCGCGAACACGGGCTAACAAAACACCATCGCCGCCATCCCCTAACGATATGGAATTGCTGCGCCGGTAGGTGATCACCCGCGCCGACAGAATAAGGAACAGACCTGCCAGCAGAGCGGCATAAAGACCTGTAATGACAGCGTTCATTCCAGTTCCACCAACAGATCCTTGGCATCAATCTGGCTGCCCACCTGCACATATAATGCCTTCACGGTTGCCGCGCGGTCAGCGTGCAGGCCGGTTTCCATTTTCATCGCCTCAATCGTCAGCAACAGATCGCCCGCGTTGACCTTTTGGCCCACTGTAACGGCCACTGACGCAATCGACCCTGGCATCGGTGCACCGATATGGCCTGCGTTGCCATCGCTGGCTTTCGGTTTGGCTGCGGTTTTTGCCTTTATCGCGCGGTTTGGCACGCGGATCACGCGTGGCTGGCCGTTCAGTTCAAAAAACACTTTCACATCGCCATCATCGGTCACCTCAGCCACCGCTTGCAGGCGGACCTCCAGCGTTTTGCCGGGATCAATTTCAACGCTGATTTCCTCACCGGGCTGCATGCCGTAAAAGAACGTGCGGGTTGGCAGGGTGCGCACCGGGCCATAGGCACGGTGGCGGGCACGGTAATCCATGAACACTTTGGGATACATGAGGTAGCCGTTCAGATCTTCGTCATCGACGGTTTCTTCATCGGCTTCTTCCATGCCACGTTGCAGGTCGGCCGCAAGTTTTGCGCGCACTTCGTCCAGATCAACCGCTATCAGGCTTGCACCGGGGCGGGTGATTATCGGCGTATCCCCCTTGAGAACCTTGGCAGAAATGCCTTTCGGCCATCCGCCATGTGGCTGCCCCAGATTGCCTTTCAGCATATCAACAACCGAATCCGGGAACGCCAGATCAACATTTGGGTCTTCGACCTGCGCGCGGGACAGGTTTTGCGCAACCATCATAAGCGCCATGTCACCAACAACTTTTGATGATGGCGTAACCTTGACGATATCGCCGAACATCTGGTTCGCGTCGGCATAGGCTTGGGCCACCTCGTGCCAGCGTTCCTCCAGCCCAAGGGACCGCGCTTGCGCCTTCAGGTTGGTAAACTGCCCGCCGGGCATTTCGTGCAGGTAAACCTCGGATGCCGGTGCTGGCAGACCGGATACGAAGGCTGCATATTGCCCGCGCACCGCTTCCCAGTAATTCGACATCTGGCGGATCGCCTCGATATCCAATCCGGTGTCGCGGTCGGTGTGCTGCAACGCCTCGACAATGGATCCCAAA
>JANOFE010000225.1:0-35282 GCA_031413495.1 Pseudorhodobacter sp.
GCAATCACGCTTTTGGTGTCATGGCTGTTCTACACGCTGATGACCCGCAATGACGCCAAATAGGAACACATGATGCGCAAAAGATCCCTGATTCCAATCATCTACATCCTGTTCCTGATGTTGCCGATCTACTGGCTCGTCGCGATGAGCTTTAAGACCACCAATGAAATCCTCTCCGGCTTCTCCTTGTTCCCGCAAACCTGGACGCTGGAAAACTACCGCGTGATCTTCACCGATCCGACATGGTATTGGGGCTACATCAACTCCATCATCTATGTGTCGTTAAACACGGTGATTTCCGTGCTGGTGGCCCTGCCTGCCGCCTATGCCTTTTCGCGCTACCGCTTCCTTGGTGACAAGCAACTGTTCTTCTGGTTGCTCACCAACCGCATGGCGCCCGCAGCCGTGTTTGCGTTGCCGTTCTTCCAGCTGTATTCGGCGGTTGGGTTGTTCGACACGCACATTGCGGTGGCCTTGGCGCACTGTCTGTTCAACATCCCCCTCGCCGTGTGGATTTTGGAAGGCTTCATGGGCGGCGTCCCCAAAGAACTGGACGAGACCGCTTTCGTTGACGGCTATTCCTTCCCCCGCTTTTTCGGCACCATTTTCCTGCCGAATATCAGTGCTGGTGTCGGTGTGGCGGCATTCTTCTGCTTCATGTTCTCATGGGTGGAACTGCTGCTGGCCAAAACCCTGACGGCGGTGGAAGCCAAGCCAATCGCCGCCACCATGACCAAAACCGCCTCAAGTGCCGGTTATGAACTGGGCCTATTGGCCGCTGCCGGAACGCTTACTATCATCCCCGGTGCCATCGTGATCTGGTTCGTGCGCAACTACATAGCCAAGGGCTTTGCCCTAGGAAGGGTATAATGTTCAGTCTTGGATGGATGGCCTGGACATGGCCAACAGCGCTTGTTTTTATTGGCATATTTTCCGCCATGGGTGTGCTGACATGGCTGGAGATCAAGTATCCCGGCGGAGATGAACGCAAAGGCATCTTCGGCCTCGTTACTACACGCGGCGACCGTTTGTTCATCGCATTGCTGGGCTCGGTCTACATCTTCCTCGCATGGCTTGGCTTTGTCGGCATGCCACTGTGGGCACCGCTGGGTTTGGCATTGGCATGGGGGACGTTCAGCTTTTGGAAGGTGTGACCTACCCATTTGAAAGCTTTGCGATTGCAAGGAAAACTGACTAGAACAAAGGAAGTTGGAATATCGTGGGCAGGCGTTTTTGATGGTGCAGAAATACAAGTTTCTAACCGAGGTCGAGTTAGAGTTCATGACCCAGCTGTGGGAACTGGGCAGCGGCACCGTGCGCGATCTTCTTGATACGCTGTCGCCTGACCGCCCGCTTGCCTACACATCGGGGGCCACCATCATGCGCATCCTTGAACAAAAAGAATTCGTGACCAGCACAAAAGATGGTAAAACGTTTATCTATCACCCTGTTCTGACCAAAGACGCCTATCAAACCCGGTCTATCAAGAACCTTTCGGAAAAACTGTTCGACAATACGCCTGCGTCGCTTGTGGCGCGTCTTGTCAATGACAGTGACTTGTCGCCAGAGGCGTTGGACGAAATCCGCGCCCTTATAGATAAGAGGCTCAAAGATGATAACGGCTAGCACTGTTTTTGATGCCTACCTCGATGTAAACGCGCTGTTATTGCTGGCGTGTGCAGCCTGTTTTGCAACGGGTTACGCCCTACGATTTGTGGGGCTTGGCCATACGGTTTCTGCCCAGTTGCGGGTGATGCGCGCCACGTTTTTGGCGGTGGTGATAAGCCCGTTCATTGCAATCGGCGTTATGTCCGTGGTGCAAAACGGCTATATTCTGCCTGAATCCGTGCCAAACCTGTCTGATTTCATCGTCGCCCAATATTTGCAGGGGTCGTTCGAGATGAACCCCTCGGCGCTGGAAAACATGCTAAGCATGCGGTCACAAACGGTGTCGGCGTTCTTTGCCACCCATAGTGCGATAGGCTTTCCGGTGATCGTGCTTTTGCTTGCGGGAATTGCGGTCTTCACCCTTCGCCTTGCGCTGTCGATCCTGCGCCTGCGTGCGATGATCCGTGATAGCTACGCATGGCGGCGCTTCGGGTCGCTGAATCTGCGCCTGTCGGACGATATCTCTGTGCCGTTTTCCACCCGCGGTTGGCGCAAGCGGTTTGTTGTGCTGCCATCCGCCATGATCACCCGGCCCGCCGATCTGCGCATTGCCTTGGCGCATGAAATTCAACATCTGCGCCAGAATGATGTCACATGGGAAATTTTCCTCGAAACCCTGCGCCCGCTGTTTTTCTGGAACCCCGCGTTTTACCTTTGGAAACGCCGGGTCGAACAGCTGCGTGAACTGTCTTGCGACCGCCAGGTGATGATGCGACGGGGCTATAAGGTGGCCGATTATTGCGATTGCCTGATCACCGTTTGCCAAAACAGCCTGAAACCCCGCCGCCTGTTTGCCATTGACGCGCCCGTCGTGGCCTTGGTGCGGACCGAGAACCGGCTGTTCGCGCAAAGGTCTGCAAAGCTTCTGAAAAACCGTCTGTTCTCCCTGATCGAAGGCAAGGTGGAACGCAACCCGACCCAAGTGTTTCTGGCGCTGGCGCTGCCGATGCTTGCCCTGACGGTTGCCGCATCGCTGGCCATTCAAAAGCCCAGCGATTGGAGCCAGGATCGCCTGATGCTGTCCACCATCATCAACCTGGAACGTATTCATACAACCAACGCCACGCCAACCTTTGGACAACCTAGTTACTAGCGCCGCCCGACACAAAGAAACCGATTTCTTCGAAGAAATCGAAACGGAGCCTTCGAAGGCTCCGGACCGGAGTTTTCAAAAACTCCGCCGCATTTGGCGGGCAGGTCCTGCGGTCGTCACCATTTAATTGCGCCTCAGCGACCCGTCATCCAATTCCCGAACCGCGCCAAGTGCGAAGTTTGTCCGGCCCGATTGCGGTCCTCGCGTGCGTCTGCCGCGTTCAGCAGTTTATACATTCCCCGCACTGCCAGCCACCGCAACGGCTCCGGCTCCCATGCGCGCACCTTGCGGTTGACCCATGGCAAATGCACCAAATCCGTATCCCGCCCCAACGCCAGATCGGCCAGCGTCCGCCCGGCAAGGTTCGACGTCGATACCCCAACCCCCACATAGCCCCCGGCCCAACCAATACCCGTCGCGCGGTCCAACCCCACCGTCGCGCACCAATCGCGCGGCACCCCCAAAACGCCGCACCAGGCATGGTCAATGGCCACATCGCGCGCCGCTGGGAAATGACGGAGCAAAATCGCCGTCAGCCGCGCAATGGTGGCCCCATCCGGCCGCCCGCGATCATCAATCCCCGACCCGAATTTATAGGGCACCCCCCGCGCGCCAACTGTGATGCGGCCTTCCCGTGTACGCTGACAGTAACAATAGACATTCGCGAAATCACAAACAATTTCATGGCTTTCCCAGCCGATCTTTTGCCAAATCTCGGGCGGAAGTGGGGCCGTTACAATCTGCGCCGAATTCAGCGGCAGCCAATCGCGTTTCGCCCCCGGCAGGGCGGCGGTGAAGCCTTCGGTCGCGCGTAGAATAATCGGTGCGCGCACCACTCCACGATCCGTTTTAACCATCCCCGGCGCAATCTCCAGCGCGCGGGTGCCTTCCGCAATCCGCACCCCCAACCGTTCCACCGCCAAAGCCAGCCCGCGCACCAGTTTTGCCGGTTGCACCCGTGCCACCCCGCCCACCATCATTGCGCCCAAGGTGCCGGGGATACGCACCCGCGCCAGCGCTTCCTCGGCACCGATCCGCCATACCCGGTCCTCTTCTCCCCAAGCCTGCCGATGCGCCACTTCGGCGGCCACGCGTGCCAATTGCGCTGGGTTAACCGCCACCATCATCTCATCGGTGCGCAAGATATCGGCCTCTATCCTCTCAACCCCTGCCACGCGGATCACCTCATCCACCGTGCCGTTCATTGCCCGCACCATGGCGCGAACGGCGGCCTCTGACGATGTCGCGCGGTAGCGGGCATGGTTCCATGCAAAACCACCCGTCAACCAGCCGCCATTGCGCCCCGACGCCCCGAAGCCCGCGAATTCCTGCTCCAGCACCAGCACAGTCAAGGATGGTTGCGCCAGCTTCAGGTAATAGGCCGCCCACAACCCGGTATAGCCCGCCCCGACGATGCAAACATCGGCGGATGTATCACCGTCGAGCGATGGGCGCATGGCCGGTAGACCGCCCAAGTCTGCATACCAGAAAGACACATCGCCCGTTGCCATCGCAGCCATTGCAAGTTCCCCAATACTTTGATGCATCAGACCAATATCGTGACGCTTTGCAAGGCGGGTTATGTCGTTTGGGGTTAGGCGATGCCACGTCACCTGCGCTCAATTGGTTCCAGCCGACACGTCAGGAAAATCCCGCAAAGGCGTTTGATCGAAAATGGCAGTTTATGGGACAGTTACACAATATCTGGCGGTTTGTTTCGGCCCCCCATCAAACATTTTGTTATTCCGGCGTCAAAATCTTGACCTCGGGCGGCGTTTAGAGTAGCAGACAAGGATTAAAGGGTTTGGCAGATTTTGCCGCCGGTAATGTGTATTAGACGCAGGAGTATTATAGTTATGCCAAGTAGCCCGATCACATTTGATCTGACTGGCAGTGTACCGAACGCCTATTCGATGGTCTTTGAACAAAGTGGCGTCTCGCTTACCGTTTCATCAGCGCTTTACTTTGGTGGCCCCAGCGGCTCGCAGCTGACATACGAATTTTCCACGCCGACATTGTCAATGAACGCAAATGGTATAGGAGCCTTGAATACCTATGCGGATCTGGGCGACGGCTTTGATGCGGACGGCAAGTACGAGATGGCGACATTTTCGTTCGGCCAGACTGTTCGAATAACGGCGGTCAAGCTGATCCCGCTTGGCACCCGGTTCAACACGACCGGAGCCAACACACAATTTATCATGGTAGGCCAAGGGCTTGTCGTAGATCCTTCGGCCCGCCAGACCATTGACCCGACAGATTTCATCAATGAAACCTCGATCTATGGCAACACACTTGGTATTGCGGCCTATAATCGGTTTGACATGTTTCGTGTGGCGTCGATCACGATTGAAACCGTTGATCTGGTTAGCACCGCTGACAGCTATGCCGTAAGTAACAACGCAGCCGCAACGACGTTGGATGTTCTGGCAAACGACGTTGATGATCGACTGATCACCGCAATTGACACGACGGGTATGTTGGGCTCTGTCACGCTTGCTACGAATGGCCTGTCATTGATCTATGACAACGGCAGTGCATTTGACTATCTGGCTGTTGGCGAACAAGCGACCGAGACATTCACCTACACCGTTCTTGGCTGGGACGGCACATCGGAAACGCAGACCGTTACAATCACGGTTACCGGCGGCACGAACGTTATCACTGGCACATCGGGTGCCAACACTTTGACCGGTACGTCAAAACGTGACACGATGTTTGGCCTTGGCGGACGGGACACTTTGTCAGGTGGTGATGGCAACGACATTATTGATGGTGGCCTTGATAATGACCGTCTTTTTGGCGGCGCGGACAACGATCTTGTCGATGGCGGTGACGGAGCAGATTCTGTCTATGGTGACACCGGCAATGACACCCTCATCGGCGGCGCGGGGAACGACAGGCTCTTTGGTGGCGACGGCGATGATAGCTTGGATGGTAGCATCGGCACCGATCTGCTATACGGCAATGCCGGCAACGATGTGTTGATGGGCAGTGACCTCGTCAACACGCTGGATGGTGGCACCGGCGTTGATACCATGACGGGTGGCGCAGGCAGCGACCGGTACTATGTTGATGATATCAATGATATGGTGATCGAGTTTGCGTCGGGCGGCACTGATACGGTCTATGCAACCGCAAGTTACACCTTGGCCAATCAGGTCGAAAATCTTGTCATAAATGGCGCTGATGCCATCGACGGCACCGGCAACAGCCTTTCCAACCGTTTGACCGGCAATGCGATGAACAACGTCCTGACCGGCCTTGCGGGCAATGACCGGCTTGATGGCGGGCTTGGTGATGATGATCTGCAAGGTGGCATTGGCCGTGATATCCTGACCGGTGGTGGGGGGGCGGACGAATTTCACTTTGCCGAATGGGGCAGCGCAAACTACGATTCGATCGCCGATTTTAGCAGCGTTGACGATACCATCGGCCTGAATGGCGCGGCATTTGGCTTGGCGCTCGGGGCTCTTGATCCGTCTGTTTTCGCGTTTGGTGCCGCAGCAACAGACAGTTTGCAACGTATCCTCTACAATCAGGTAACCGGCGATATCTACTTTGATGCAGACGGTAACGGCGCTGGTGCACGTCAATTGGTTGCGTCCTTGGTAGATGGAACCGCCATCACTTACGAAGATTTCTTCGTTTTTTAGGTGCGGCTCCAAACACCGCGCCAATGATCACCCGTGGCACAGGCATGCGCTGTCCGGCGCTGTATCTGCTGCAGTCATTGCATCTCAAAACCAAATGCCTTCAGACTGATTGACGTACCTCATTTAGCGCGCGATAGTGCCAAAAAATGAGGACCGTCCGTTGCGCCCAACCGTCAATGATTTGGCCCGTGAGGCGGGTGTCAGTCTTGCCACGGTTGACCGGGTTCTGAATGATCGGCCGGGCGTGCGCGACAAAACAATTCAGTCCGTAAATGACGCAATTGCCAAGCTCGGTTTTGTGCGTGATGTGGCCGCCGCCAATCTGGCCCGACAGCGCAGTTATCGCATGGCCTTTGTGCTCCCCGATACGGAAAGCCAGTTTGTTCAAACCCTGCACAACGAACTGGTCATCGCCACTTCGGCAGCACTTGCCGCACGCACAGAAATTGTTGTGCTCCGCTTTCCCGCCGAAGACCCGCATGCGCTGGCCGCCATTCTTGCTGCATTACCCGACAGGAATGTGGCCGGTGTGGCCTTGATGGCACCCGAAACCCCGGTCCTGCGCGATGCGATCAAATCATTGCGACAGCGTGGCATCGCTGTTGTGGCGCTTGTATCAGACCTTCCCAATACGGAACGTGACCGGTTCGTCGGTATTGACAACCGGGCGGCGGGGCGGACTTCTGCTGTTCTTATGGGGCGATTCTTGGGGCATGGGGCGCAGAAAGTTGCCGTTGTTGCGCAATCCATGTTGCTGCGTGAAGCGGTCGAGCGGCGGCTTGGGTTTGACGATGTGATGCGCCGGGATTTTCCGCTGATTGATGTTTTGCCCACCCTCGAAACCCACGGTTCAGCTGACCTTTTGAATGCTGTTGTGCAAGAGATGGTTGCACAGTTTCCCGGTGTTGGTGGAATTTACCTGTTGGGGTCAGGTCACCGCGCGCTGACGCTGGCCATTGACCGGCTTGGTCTGGCCGGGCGGCTGGTGGTGATTGGCCATGAATTGACCCCCCATGCACGTGAAGCGTTAGTGGCAGGAAAAATGGATGCTGTTATCACCCAAAATGTCGGGCATCTTGTGCGGTCCGCCCTGCGCGTTCTGCGGGCGAAAATTGATAAAAGTCCGATTGATGTTGGTCAGGAACAGTTGCGCATTGAAATTATAATGCGAGAAAACCTGCCGCTCGATCCAACCCTGTCGCCGTAGAACACCAGAACTCTGGGTATGCTTTTAGGCAAATATACCTGAAAACAGCGGCTTACAAAAAATGAGGTGCGTACCTCAAAAAATAGTAGACATCACCCGCTCGCCGGGTTTACCTTAGGTCCAAGAAAGAGGGGCAGGCGGATTCGTGGCGAAGCCGTACTCCCCCCAGAATTCAAACCTCGGGAGGAAAGACTATGACAACAAAATATCTTGCCGCGACAACCGCATTGTCCCTTGTGCTTGGCGCAGGGGCAGGGGCGGCCGAAGACCTAACCCTGTGCTGGGCCGCATGGGACCCAGCGAATGCCTTGGTGGAACTGTCAAAGGAATTTGAAGCCACGTCCGGCCATAAGATGAACTTCGAATTCACGCCTTGGCCCAATTTTGCCGACCGCATTCAGAACGAACTGAACTCGGGCGGCAAGCTGTGTGATCTGCTGATCGGTGACAGCCAGTGGATCGGCGGCGGCGCGGAAAATGGCCATTACGTCAAGCTGAACGACTTCTTCGATAAAGAAGCCATCAGCATGGATGATTTCATGCCTGCGACCGTTTACGCCTATTCCACATGGCCCAAAGGCACGCCAAACTACTACGCGCTACCTGCTATGGCCGATGCAAACGGCTGGTTCTACCGCAAGGATTGGTTCGCCCGCCCGGAAATTCAGGCGGCCTTCAAGGAAAAATATGGCCGCGATCTGGCCGAACCTAAGACCCAGAAAGAACTGCTGGAAACAGCCCAGTTCTTCCAAGGCATGGAGATTGACGGCAAGACCGTTTATGGCGCGTCGATCTTTACCGAACGTGGGTCCGAAGGCATCACCATGGGCATCACCGGTGCCTTGTACGCTTGGGGCGTGAACTACGAAAACACTCCCGGCAAGTACGACATGGAAGGTGCGATCAATTCACCCGCTGCCGTGGAAGCCCTTGAATTCTATAAGACGTTCTACGACACTGCCACCCCTCCGGGCTATACCAACGCCTATATGGGCGAAAGTCTTGATGCGTTCAAATCCGGTCAGGTCGCCATGGCGATGAACTGGTTTGCCTTCTTCCCCGGTCTTTACGCCGACCCGAACACCGGCGGCGACAAGATTGATTTCTTCGTGAACCCGGCACAGGTAACCGCCGGTTCCACACTGGGCGGGCAGGGCATTTCGGTGGTCAGCTACTCCGACAAGCAAGAGGCAGCACTTGAATACATCAAATGGTTCGCCCAAGGCGATGTGCAGGCCAAATGGTGGAAATTGGGCGGCTATTCGGCAGCAAACTCGGTCGTGAATGACCCCTCGTTCAAGGATAGCGCCCCCTTCGCGGGCGATTTCCTAGAGGCAATGGGCGGCGTCAAAGACTTCTGGCAGGAACCGGCCTACGCGTCGCTTCTGCTGGCCATGCAGGAACGCATGCATGACTATGTGGTTGCTGGCAAAGGCACCGCTAAAGAAGCGCTTGATGGTCTGGTTGCCGACTGGACCGAGGTGTTTGAGGAAGAAGGCAAGCTGTAAAGCGGCCCCCCCCTCTCCTGTGCAAACGGGAGAGGGGGGATACCCTTCTGAAATTCTGTGCCCCGCAATCGAAGGGCGCATGTTACGTCATACCATGCTTTCCCTCTCCCCCGGTGGAAGAGGGTCAGGGTGAGGGGGCACTGCCCAAATGATCGGAAAACCAACATGTCCCAAACCCCCATCGCGCGGCTAGCCACAGCGACCCCCGCCCGCATGGCGAAACGTGTCAAAGGCCTGTCAGACCGCGCCATCGCATGGATCTTCGTCGCCCCCACCATCTTTCTGTTGCTCGCCATCAACATCTTCCCGCTGATCTGGACCATCCGGCTGTCCTTCACCAACTTCCGTGCCAACCGCCCCAATGCCGAAGTGGAATGGGTCGGCCTGAAAAACTATACCAAAATCCTGACAGACGAAGGCATCTGGGCCAATATGCAGGCCACAGCACATTTTCTGTTCTGGACAATCCTGTTTCAGGTGCTGATCGGCTTTGCCCTTGCATGGCTGATCAACCGCAAATTCAAGGGCAACGATCTTTGGACCACGCTCATCGTGATCCCGATGATGCTGTCGCCCGCGGTGGTTGGCAATTTCTGGACCTTCCTTTACCAGCCGCAAATCGGCCTGTTCAACTATGCGGTCGAATTTTTCACCGGCACCCCCGCGTCGAGTTTCGAGATGCTCGGTTCCGTCACCCTCGCGCCTTGGGCCATCGTCATCGTGGACACATGGATGTGGACACCCTTTGTGATGCTGATCTGCTTGGCCGGCCTGCGGTCCATCCCTGATTATATCTATGAGGCCGCGATCATCGACCGCGCCAGCAAATGGCGCCAATTCTGGACCATTACGCTGCCCATGGTGCTGCCTTTCCTGATGCTGGCGGTGCTGTTTCGCGGCATCGAAAATTTCAAGATGTTCGATCTGGTGGTCCAGCTTACCGGCGGTGGTCCGGGCTCAGTGACCGAACTTGCCTCGATCAACCTGAAACGCGAAGCGTTCGAAAAATGGCGCACCGGCTATTCCTCGGCCTACGCGATCATTCTGTTTGTGACCGTCTTTGGCTTGGCCTCGATCTATGTCAAAGCCCTGAATAAGGTGAAGGAAAGATGAGCGCGCCCACGCCTTCCCAAGCCCCTCGCCCCCAACCCCTCCCCACCAGGGCGAGGGGAGCCGCCCTTCGCAAGCGACCCATGACGTCACACACTGCCGTCAGCGCAAATCGCCCCCCTCCCCCCGCGTGGGGGAGGGTTGGGGAGGGGGGGCCTGCCAAACTCAATAGCACCCGCAACACGTCCAATTCCCGAGGCCAGCCATGAGCGCCTATTCCATAACCGAGCCGTCCGACCGCCAAAAATGGGTCGCAGGCACGCTTGTCATCCTCTACGCCTTGATCACCCTTCTGCCCTTGGTCTGGATCGTGCTGACAGGTTTCAAAACCCCGCCAGACAGCATCAGCTACCCGCCTAAGGTGATCTTTTCGCCCTCGCTCGAAGGCTATGTGAACCTGTTCACTACCCGCGCCCGCGTCACGGCAGAACAGCTGGCCGAATTACCGCCCCCCGCCAACTTTGCCGAAGAAATCGTGCGCGATCGTGGCATGGTCATTGCAGGCCCGTCCAAATTCGGCGAACGGTTCCTGAATTCCGTGATCATCGGCTTTGGGTCAACCTTCCTAAGCATCGTCCTTGGCACTCTTGCTGCCTATGCCTTCAGCCGCTTCAAGGTGCCGCTGAAAGACGATCTTCTGTTCTTCATTCTGTCCACCCGGATGATGCCCCCCATCGCCGTCGCGATCCCGATCTTCCTGATGTACCGCAGCCTTGGCCTGTCGGACACGCACCTTGGCATGATCCTGCTCTATACCGGCGTCAACATCAGCCTCGCGGTCTGGCTGCTGAAGGGTTTCATTGATGAGATCCCCCGCGAATACGAAGAGGCAGCGCTGATCGACGGCTACACCCGCTTCCAAGCCTTCCGCAAAGTCGTGCTGCCCCAAGCCGCCACAGGCATCGCATCAACCGCCATCTTCTGCCTGATCTTTGCCTGGAACGAATATGCCTTCGCCGTGCTGCTAACGTCGGGCACCGCGCAAACAGCGCCGCCGTTCATCCCCACCATCATCGGGGTAGGCGGCCTTGATTGGCCGGCGGTTGCGGCGGGTGTCACCATCTTCCTGCTGCCTGTGATGATCTTCACCATCTTCCTGCGCAAACATCTTTTGCGCGGCATTACCTTCGGTGCGGTGCGCAAATGACCCAACAACCGTATGCACGCATAAAGCACGCAAAAAGCACGGGTTTAACACAGCGAAAGGGCCAGCCATGACCACCTTTATCTCCGGCCTTTTGCGCCTGCGCCGTGGCCCTTGGGAAAACCTCGCCACCGTCCTGATCGCCCTTGGTGTCGTCATGCTGATGCAACCATTCGTCCTATGGGCTTTCACCTATTCGTTCATCGTCACCCTTATCGGCACCGTGATGTTCATCATCACCAGCCACTTCCCGGAATAGAATATGGCCGAGATAATCATCAAAAACCTGCGCAAGGAATTTGGCGCATTCACGGCGGTGAAGGAATCTTCCTTTACCATCGGCGACGGCGAATTCTTCATGCTGCTTGGGCCATCCGGCTGCGGCAAAACCACCACTTTGCGCATGATTGCGGGGCTGGAATTGCCCACCAGCGGCGAAATTTGGCTTGACGGCGAAGAGGTTAGCCAACGCCCCGCCTCCGCGCGCGACATTGCTTTCGTGTTCCAGATGTTCGCGCTGTACCCCCATATGAACGTGCGCAAAAACATCAGTTACCCGCTCGTCAGCCAAGGCATGCCCAAAGCGCAAGTTCAGGCCAAAGTCGCCGAAGTGGCAAAAATCCTTGGCATCGAATCCATCCTTGATCGCCCCGTCGGCGGCCTGTCAGGCGGCGACCGCCAACGCGTCGCCCTTGGCCGCGCCATCGTGCGCAACCCCAAAGCTTTCATGATGGACGAACCCCTTGGCGCATTGGACGCCGAGTTTCGCGAACACATGGCCGAAGAACTCCGCGCCCTGCATGACCGGATGGGGGCAACGACTGTCTATGTCACGCACGATCAGCTTGAAGCCATGCAAATGGGGGATAAAATTGTTGTTATGAATCATGGTGTTGTCGAGCAATTCGGCACGCCGCAGCAAATCTATGATCACCCCGCCACCTTGTTTGTTGCCGATTTTATCGGCTCTCCCTCGATGAATTTCATGCGGTTTGACGGTGCTATAAACGCTGGGCAAAGGTCGGTTATGCTTGGCGGAATTGAAATCGCGACCCCCGAAATACAGGCAACTGTCGCGCCCCGGCCTCTCGTTTTGGGGGTTCGCCCGGAACATATTCACCTGTCGGATTCTGGCAAATATCGTGGTCAGATCGAGGCGGTTGAATACCTTGGCACAACCCAAATCATCACCCTCGCAGCAAGCCACGGCCGCCTGAAAGCGCGGGTTCCATCGGGGCAGGTGGCACGCGTGGGTGAGGTGGTTGGCCTTGATTTCACCGCCTCAACCCTTGCGGTTTTCGACGACACAACCGGCCGCGCCCTGCGTACCGCCGCCAACGCGGGGGTGCATCATGGCTGAAGTTTCACTGGTCGGTCTATCCAAGAAGTTCGATCACACCCAAGCCCTTAGCGATGTATCTTTGACCATTCCAGATGGCGCATTCGTGGTGCTTCTGGGCCCAACCGGGGCAGGCAAAACCACCACTCTGCGGCTGATCGCGGGTCTGGAAAAACCTGATACTGGCGATGTTCTGATCGACGGGGAAAGCGTATTATCCGACATGCCTGCCCAACGCGATGTGGCAATGGTGTTCCAGCAATACTCGCTTTACCCGCACCTGTCGGTCCGCGAAAATCTTGCCTTCCCGCTGCGGTCCCCGGTCTTGAACGTGCCAGAGCCAGAGATTGCTGCAAGGGTCGCCGCAGTCGCCGCAGTCCTGCAAATCGCCCACAAACTGGATAACAAAGCCACCCAACTTTCCGGCGGTGAAATGCAGCGCGTGTCCATCGGTCGCGCCCTGATCCGCAGCCCGCGCATCTACCTGATGGACGAACCTCTGTCATCGTTGGACGCCAAACTGCGCGCCGATTTGCGGGTGGAATTGAAGCGTATCCATTCCGAAATGGGGGCCACGTTCCTGTATGTGACCCATGACCAGATCGAGGCGATGACCATGGCCACCCATGTCGGTGTTCTGGATCAGGGCAGGCTTGTGCAATTCGGCACGCCGCGCGAAATTTATGAAGACCCGGTAAGCGCTTACGTGGCCACACGTCTCGGCCAGCCGCGCATCAACTTGGCTCCAGTTGACCTGTTCGGTCATGGCCCAAACGGTGCCACGCAGATCGGCTTGCGCCCCGAACATATCGCTATCGGATCGGGCAAACAGGCCACTGTGCGTCGGGTTGAACGCTTGGGCGATCAGACCCGCCTGCACCTAACCTGTGATGGCCATGACCTGATCACTTTGACCGATGTTCACACATCTTTAGTGGGCGGCGAAACAATCGCCATCCATCCCGAAAACCCGCTTTGGTTTGATGCCAGCGGCAACCGTATTCGCTAAAGGAGGCACCGATGAGCCAGTTTATAAACAACAAAGAAACGCTGGTGCTTGAAGCGATCAACGGCATGATCCGCGCCTCAAACGGGCAACTGGCGCGGCTTGACGGCTATCCGCATATCAAGGTCGTGATCCGCGCCGATTGGGACAAAAGCAAGGTCGCTTTGGTGTCGGGCGGCGGGTCGGGGCATGAACCCAGCCACGCGGGTTTCGTGGGCCAAGGCATGCTGACGGCCGCCGTTTGCGGGGATGTCTTTGCCAGCCCGTCGGTCGATGCGGTGCTGGCGGGGATTTTGGCGGTAACTGGCAAGGCAGGCTGCCTGCTGATCGTGAAAAACTACACCGGGGATCGCCTGAATTTCGGCCTCGCCGCTGAACGCGCCCGCGCTTTTGGCCTGAAGGTCGCGATGGTGATTGTTGATGATGACGTGGCTTTGCCGGACTTGCCACAAGCGCGCGGTGTGGCGGGCACGCTGTTCGTGCACAAAATCGCCGGGGCGATGGCCGAAGATGGGGCCGCACTTGATACTGTGGCAGATGCTGCGCGACGTGTCATATCTGGTGCCATTTCCATCGGCATGTCGCTGGATACCTGTACCGTGCCCGGATCGCCAAAGGAAAACCGTATCATGGCAGGTCAGGCGGAACTTGGGCTTGGCATCCACGGCGAAGCGGGGATCAGCCAGGTCGATTTCACCGACGCAAAGGCCGCGATGGCGATGGTACTGGACCGGCTTGCACCGCATGCCGGGTCTGGTGATCATGTGGCCCTGCTGAACAACCTTGGTGGCGCCACGCCGTTGGAAATGGCCCTGCTGACCGAAGAACTTGCGCAATCCCCACTCGGGGGGCGGGTCAAGTGGATCATCGGCCCCGCTGAAATGATGACGTCCCTTGATATGCAGGGATTTTCCGTCTCGTTGCTGCCGGTGACAGCGGCTGATCTGGCGGCACTCGCAAGCCCGGTTGCCCCGCACGCTTGGCCGGGGCTAAGCGCACTTGGCCCGGTTCTGATCCGTCCGCTTCCCGATGGCCTGACCCCTATCCAACCGATGGCATCATCGCATACGGCGCGACGGGCGCTGATTGAAAGCTGTTGCAAAGCGTTGATCGCGGCAGAGCGGGATTTGAACGCGTTGGACGCAAAGTCAGGCGATGGTGATACCGGGTCAACACTGGCCGGTGCCGCCCGCGCTTTGCATGCCGCATTAGACAGATTGCCCCTTGCCGATCCGACCCAGCTTTACCGCGCAATCGGCATGGAACTTAGTCAGACGATGGGCGGATCATCGGGTGTTTTGCTGGCTATCTTTTTTGCGGCGGCGGGCGATGCATCTGCCTCTGGCAAAAGCTGGATCGGCGCACTTGGGGCCGGGCTTGACCGGGTGATGCAAGTTGGCGGTGCTCAGCCCGGCCACCGCACCATGATTGACGCACTTTCACCGGCGCTGAACGCTTTGCCAAATGGGCTGGCAGCGGCGTCCAGCGCGGCGCGGGCAGGGGCAGATGCAACAGCAAAAATGACACGCGCCAAGGCTGGCCGGGCAAGTTACCTATCGCCAGATAAATTGGATGGCCATGTAGATCCGGGTGCCGAAGGTGTCGCACGGTTGTTCGAACATCTTTCAGGGCGTTAGACGCCGGGACCGCCGCCTGTTTGCGGATGAGCTTTGCTTACCCTGCAAGCGTCACGCTGATACCTGCCTCTGCCAGCATATCGGAAATATCCGGCGGGGGCGGGGCGTCGGTGACAAGGCGATGAAACGCCCCGGGTTCTGCAATGCGTATTGGTGCCACCCGCCCAAACTTGCTGGCATCCGCGACAACAATGGCCTCATCGGCGCAAGCAATGATGGCGCGCGAAAATTCAGCTTCGCGCAGATCTTGCAAAAAAAAGCCAGATTGCGCATCCACCCCCGCCACAGACAGGATTGCATGGCGCACCCGGAATTGGCGCACAAAGGCAAGCGCATCTGCGCCAAAAGCCCCCCCATCATGGCTGCGCAATTCGCCGCCCGCCATGAACACCCGATTGTTATTCTGCCCCGCCAACGCCTGCGCCACCGGCAACGAATTTGTAACCACCAAAAGATCGTGCTTTTGCCGCAGCGCCTGCGCCACATAGGCAGTGGTTGATCCCACATCCAGAAATAGCGATGACCCATCAGCGATCAACCCTGCCGCCGTGTCACCGATACGGCGTTTCGTGGGCTGGTTTTGCACAAACCGCTGGGCGAACGATGGCTCCAGCCCCCAATTTTTAAGCGACGCTCCCCCATGCACCTTGGTCACAAGACCCTGATGTTCCAAGACAGCAATCGTCCTTCGGATCGTCTCGGCGGTGACCCCCAAACGCGCCGCCATATCTTGGATGCGGGCCGACCCCGATTCGTTCAGAACATCCAGAACTTCGCGGACACGCTGGCTCATTTTTTAGGCGCACCAAATGGTTATATGTGGAATTACTGATATTATAACACGATAAAAATCGTTGTATATCTACATAAAACCACATTAACCAATAAAAAACCACAATAGTTTTGACAGACCGCGAACCCAAGGCGCACAGTTAACAGAAGGCAAAACCGGATGGTCTGGTTCGGCGATGCAAAGAAGAACAGCGAACTTGGGTTGCTCTGCTGCGATGAAAACAAGCCAGAACTGGCTGGATTTCCCTGCAATGGCTTTAGCCGTTTCATGGCGCGTGGAGACTTGGTTTTATCGAGGATGGCATAGTGGGCGTCGAAATTCGGGCGTAGCAAGCAATTTGATGACTGGGGCAAAAGTGGGCTGGATCGTCTTGATCGATCTTTCTGCTTATCGGGCGGGCCAAACCTTCTGGTCCGCCCGTATTCGTTGTCTTTGGTCCGGTCGTGGCCATGCCCGCCCCAGATGCGCGTAGCCGTCATGTCGCCAGCTGATCGCATCCGGGCGCTTCCGCTCTGGCATGGCAAGATCAACGTGTCGCCTTTGGACGGCGGCATCACAAACCGTAATTTTCTGGTTCAGGACAGCCGTCGTAAGGCGGTGGTGCGCATTGGCACAGATATTCCGGTGCATCAGATCATGCGCTTCAACGAACTTAGCGCAAGTCAGGCGGCGCATGCGGCAGGTGTGTCACCTGCGGTGATCCATCACGAGCCGGGTCTTCTGGTGATTGATTTTATCGAAGGTCGCACGCTTGGCGCCGCAGATTTTGCGCAAGATACCGTCTTGGATCAGGCCATAGTCCTTTTGGCGCGGGCCCACCGCGACATTCCCAATCATCTGCGTGGCCCCGTGCTGATGTTTTGGGTGTTTCATGTCATTCGTGATTATGCGGCGTCCCTGCGTGATGCGGGTAGCCCGCATACGCCAAAGCTTGGCCTTTTGCTGGCGCAGGCGGCAGCACTGCAGGCGGCGGTTGGCCCGATTGAGCTGATCTTTGGGCACAATGATCTGCTGCCCGCAAATTTTCTGCATGACGGTGCGCGCCTGTGGCTGATCGACTGGGACTATGCCGGTTTCAATTCACCGCTGTTCGATCTGGGTGGGCTGGCCGCCAATAATGCGCTGACGGTGGCCCAGGAAACCCGGATGCTTGCGCAGTATTTCAACAGCCCCCCGACCGCGCCTCTTTGGCGCAGCTACCATGCCATGAAAGCCGCCGCTGCCCTGCGCGAAGCGTTGTGGAGCATGGTGTCCGAAATTCATTCCACCCTGGCCTTCGATTATGTGGCCTACACCCGCGCCAACCTTGCCACCTATGATCTGGCCTTTGCTATGTTCAAGACGCACTAAGGACCCAAGATGACTGACCTGCCCACAACCGCCCGCGCCGTCATCATTGGGGGCGGCATCATCGGCTGCTCTGTCGCCTATCATCTGGGCAAATTGGGCTGGACCGATACCGTTTTGCTGGAACGCAAAAAGCTGACGTCGGGCACCACATTTCATGCCGCAGGGCTAGTTGGTCAGTTAAGAACATCGGCTAACATAACGCAATTGCTGGGCTATTCGGTTGATCTGTATAAGCGGCTAGAGGTTGAAACAGGCCTACAAACCGGCTGGAAAATGAACGGCGGCCTGCGGCTTGCCTGTAACGCCGAACGCTGGACCGAGGTGAAACGCCAGGCCACAACCGCGCATTCCTTTGGGCTGGAAATGCATCTGCTGACCCCGAAAGAAGCACAGGATCTGTGGCCCCTGATGACCATCGACGATCTGGTTGGTGCCGCCTACCTGCCAACCGATGGCCAAGCAAACCCGTCTGACATTACGCAATCCCTGGCGCGTGGCGCACGTATGTCGGGCGTCAAAATCTTTGAAGATACGCCAGTGACGCGCATCATTATTGAAGACGGTCGGGTCAAAGGCGTGGAAACCCCGGATGGCACCGTTGAGTGTGAAAAGGTTGTGCTGTGCTGCGGGCAATGGACCCGCAACTTGGCGGCCACTGTTGGCGTCAACGTGCCGCTGATATCGGTTGAACACCAGTATATGGTGACCGAACAAATCCCCGGCGTCACCTCGACCCTGCCTACACTGCGCGACCCCGACCGGCTAACTTATTGGAAAGAAGAGGTCGGCGGTTTGGTCTGGGGCGGCTATGAACCGAACCCAAAGCCATGGGCGCAAAACGGCATTCCCGCAGGCTTTCATTTTGAATTGCTGACCTCTGATTACGATCAATATGGCCAGTTCATGGAAAATGCGATTGCCCGCGTGCCTGCGCTGGAAACTGCTGGCGTCAAGCAACTGATCAATGGCCCCGAAAGCTTCACCCCCGATGGCAATTTCATTCTGGGCGAGGCCCCCGAACAAACGGGCATATTCGTTGGCGCGGGCTTCAACGCCTTTGGCATCGCCTCAGGCGGCGGCGCTGGCATGGCGCTGGCATGGCGCTGGCCGAATGGGTGGTGAAAGGCGAAGCCCCCTATGATCTGTGGCCCGTCGATATCCGTCGCTTTGGCGGGGCGCATAAATCCATAGACTGGGTTCGCGCCCGCACGTTGGAGGCTTATGGCAAGCATTACACCATCGCTTGGCCGTCCGAGGAAATGCAGTCGGCAAGGCCCACCCGCCGATCCCCGCTCTACGCGCATCTGGCCGCCGCCGGGGCCTGTTTTGGTGAAAAACTTGGCTGGGAACGCCCGAATTGGTTTGCTGATCTGGCGGCGGGCGAGCAGCCAAAAGACCGCTATTCCTATCAACGCCCCGGCTGGTGGGATGCTGTGCGCCGCGAACATCTGGCCGCCCGCACGGCGGCCGTGTTGATCGACCAGACCTCTTTCGCCAAGTTCACCCTCAAAGGCGAGGGTGCGGCAAAAGCCCTGTCGTGGATCGCCGCCGGCAACATCGCCCGCAGCGTCGGATCGCTCACCTATACCCAGATGCTGAACGCCCGTGGCGGGATCGAGGCGGATGTAACGATCGCCCGCATTGCCGCCGACGAATTCTACATCGTCACCGGCACCGGCTTTGCCACCCATGATTTCAACTGGATTTCACGCAATCTGGCGAAAGACGCAAATTGCCAGTTGGTCGATGTGACCTCTGGCTCGTCGGTGCTGTCCCTGATGGGGCCGAACGCCCGCAAGATTCTGTCGCAAATCTGCCCGGATGACCTGACCAACGCAGGCTTCCCCTTTGGCACAGCACGCCATATTTCCGTGTCGGGCTGCCCGGTGCTGGCCCTGCGCGTGACATATGTCGGCGAACTTGGCTGGGAATTGCACATGCCCACCGATGTGGCAGTGACCGTTTATCAAGCCCTCATGGCGGCGGACGCGGACCACGGCCTTGTCAATGCAGGTTACCGCGCCATTGAAACCCTGCGGCTGGAAAAAGGCTACCGTGCCTGGGGTGCGGACATTGGCCCCGATCACACCCCGGTAGAGGCGGGGCTCGCTTGGGCCTGTAAGATGAAATCCGGCTTGCCCTTTTTGGGGCGCGACGCGATTGCCGCCCAACTGTCAGGCGGCGTGAAAAAGCGCATGGCGGGGTTCAGCGTCGATGATCCATCCGTCATTCTGCTGGGGCGCGAGACGATTTACCGCAACGGCGAACGCGTGGGCTGGCTGTCATCGGGCGGTTACGGCCATTCGGTAGACCGCCCCATTGGCTACGGCTATATCCGCCACAAAGACGGCGTCACCGAAGATTACATGACATCAGGTAGTTACGAGCTGGAAGTGGCATCCGCGCGTGTTCCGGCACAACTGCACTTGGCCCCGCTCTATGATCCGCTCAATGCACGGGTCAAATCCTAGGATGGGGTTTCACCCCACCACCGCTACTTACCCCTGCAAGACAATCGCATCGCGCCCCGAAAGGCTGATCTCAACCGCCGCCCCTATTGCCGGGGGCGGCGTGTCGGCGCGGTTGAAGGTATCCAACGATACTTTGGTGCCCGCAATATCGGCGCGCAGGCGGATCACCGACCCCAGAAAATGCACTTCCTCTACGGTTGCGGGCAAAACCACTTCGCGCCCGTCAACCCGGCCCAATTGCAGCGCCTCTGGCCGCAACGCAATGGCAAGCGAAGCCCCGTCGCGCAATGTCAGGTTTCCTTCGGGCAGCGTGATCGGCACACCCACAATGCTGACCACACCCGCACTTGCGTTTTCAACCCGCGTCTCAAACGTGTTCAGGGTGCCGACGAAGTTCGCCACAAACTTGGTTCGCGGTCGGTTGTAAATGTCAAAGGGTGCGCCAACCTGTTCGGCGACGCCGCCATTCATCACGACAATGCGGTCAGACATCGACATCGCTTCTTCCTGATCATGGGTGACGAAGATGGTGGTGATGCCAAGGCTTCGCTGAATTTCCCGAATTTCCGCGCGCAGACTGACACGGATTTTTGCATCCAGCGCCGATAGCGGCTCGTCCAGCAACAACACCCGTGGCCGAACCGCCAAAGCCCGCGCCAAGGCGACGCGCTGCTGTTGCCCGCCAGACAGTTGGAACGGAAACCGCGCCCCAAGATCTGACAGGCCGATCAGCCGCAGCATTTCGGTCACGCGGGCATCACTCTCACTGCGTGGCACGCCTTTCACCTTCATGCCAAAGGCCACGTTCTGCGCCACAGTCAGGTTCGGAAACAGCGCATAGGCCTGAAACACCATGCCAATATTGCGCTGGTTCGGGCGCAGATCAACCACATCCTGCCCGTCAATGCGGATCGACCCTGTTGATGGCGTCTCAAACCCCGCCACCATGCGCAGCACTGTGGTCTTGCCACAGCCAGACGGGCCCAGCAGTGACACGAATTCGCCCTGTTCAATATCAAGGCTGAAATCCTTGACCACACGGTTGGCGCCAAAGGATTTTTCCAGATGCGAGATTTCTAAAAACGCCATTATTGTCTCGCTCTTTCGTGTTTGGAAAACCGGGTGACCAGTTGGATCAAGCCCATGCAGGCCCAGGTGATGCCAAAGGCAATCACCGCCAAAGCGGCAGGTTCATAGGCGCGGTTTGATCCCAAAAGTTGCATATAGGGGCCAAAGGCCGGGCGGTTCAGCAAGGCAGCCATGGTGAATTCGCCGATCACAATGGCAAAGGTCAAAAACGCCCCCGACAGCACGGCCACCAACACATTTGGCAGGATCACACGGGCAAGGATGGTGACCCAGCCCGCGCCAAGGCTTTGCGCGGCCTCTGTCAGGGTGCCCACATCAATGGTGCGCAACCCGGTATCCACCGCGCGGTACATATAGGGCAGGGCCAGCGTGGCATATCCCATCATCAGCAGGATGTTGGTGCCGGTGGCAGATCCTGTCAGCGGCAGCCAGCTTGACGTGTTGTAAAGCCGGATATAGCCAAACACGATGACAATGGCGGGGATCACCAGCGGCAAAAGGGTGATAAACTCTATATAGGGCCGCGCACCGGGCAGCTTCAGGCGCACCCAATAGGCGGTGGGCACCACCAACAGAACACCAAACACAATGGTGAACAGCGCCATCACCACCGAATAGCTGAAGGTTTGCTGAAACTGCGGGTCGGCCAAGACCTTTGCATAGGCATCAAACGAATATTCCCCGCGCCGCGCCTTCAGCGAAAATTGTGCCATCCCGATCAGCGGCAAAAAGAAATAGGCAAGCCCGAACAGCAATGCCCCCCATGACCAGACCCGCATCATTTCAGCCACCGCTCAGACCGCGCGCGCAGCCAGATGTAGATGCCATTGGCAACTCCGGTGATCAGGATCATGCCAAACGCCAATGCAAATCCCAGTTGCGGGTTGCCCAGAACATCGCCCCGGATCTGACTGAACAGCGTGATGGGCACCAGCGAAAATGCAGGCCCCGCCAACGCGAAAGCCGTGGCAACCGCGCCAAAGGCGTTGGCAAACAGCAGGGCGAATGTGCCTAGCAGCGCCGGGAACAGAATGGGCAAGGCCACCATGCGCCAATACTGCGGCCCGGTGGCCCCCAGCATCGCTGCCGCCTCGCGCCATTCGCGTTTCAACCCATCAAGTGCTGGGGTGATGATCAGGATCATCAGCGGAATTTGAAAGAACAGATAAACGATGACCAACCCGTAATAGGTCAGCAGATTAAACCCAAGCGCGCGCAAATCGACGCCCAATTGGGTTTTCAAGAACACGGTGATCATGCCCAGCGGCCCCAGTGTCGCCAGAAACGCAAAGGCCAATGGCACGCCAGCAAAGTTTGACGCGACACCCGAAAACGTCAACAGCGGCCCTCGTATCCACTTGGGCAAACCGCCTAACACAACAGCAGCCGCCATGGCAAAGCCGATGGCACAGCCGAGCAGCGCCGAGACAAGGCTGATCTTGATGGAAATCCAATAGGCCGACCGGATCAGATCGGTGTTCAACCCGCGGATATTGTCAAACGTCAGCGCGCCTTCGGGTGTCTGAAATGCGCCCAAAACGATCTTCATTGTCGGCATGATCAGGAACAGCGTGGCAAACGCGGCAAAAGGCACAAGCCCCAACCAGTGCAACGGCAAACGCCTGCGCACCCGGTGGCGAGCGGTGGTCTGGTCTGGCATCCGTGCGGCCCCCGTGACGTTGGTAAAGCGCAGGCCTTCTGCGGGCCGCTTGTCGTCAATACCTGCCCCAGCACGGTGGCTGGGGCAGATCATTCAAGGCCGGTTACTGAACGTTGGCACCGACGGTGGCATCCCAACCTTCAACAACAGCCACCTTGTTCGCATCCACTTCTTCCAAGGTGGGGAAATAGGCCGCTTCATAAGACGCCGCTGGCGGCAGCGCATCAATCAGCTCTTGCGGCACTTTGCCGGCAGCAACCATTGCGTTGAAACGCGCAGGGTGGCAGTAGCCCTTCAACCAGCCAAGTTGGCCTTCGTCGGAATAGATATATTCCATCCAAAGTTTCGCGGCATTCGGATGCGGTGCAAAGGCCGAAATCGCCTGCACATAGACGCCAGCTTGCGTGCCGGTTGTGGGAACCACAACTTCAACCGGTGGGTTGCCTGCCAATGTGTCGCGGGCCGCGAGGGCGTTATAATCCCACATCACAACAATCGCAGTCGCACCTTGCGCCAAAGTGCCCGCTTTGCCGATAACGGGAACAAAGTTGCCCGCCTTGTTCATCTCGGCAAAATACTCCAGCCCCGCTTTGCCAGCGTCAGCCCCGGCAGCGGCACCTTTGCCAAGACCGGCTGCATGCACGGCCAAAATCGCTTGGTTTGATGCGCGCGGATCACCGGCAAGCGCCACTTGGCCCGCATATTCCGGCTTCAAAAGGTCTGCCCAATCCGCAGGCGTGTTTGCTACAAGGTCTTTGTTCACAAGGAACGACATCACGCCGTAATAGTCGCCATACCAATAGCCTTCTGCGTCTTTGATGCTGTCAGGAATTTCGTCCCATGTGGACACTTTGTAGGGCTGTAACAAGCCTTCTGCCTTGGACGACGGGCCGAACGACAGACCCACGTCAATCACGTCAGGCGCTTGTGGCCCGGTGTTGTCTTTGTTGGCCTTGATCGCTTCAATCTCATCCGCGGACCCCGCGTCTGGGTTCAATTCGTTCACGGTGATGCCCGGATACTTGGCCTTGAACCCTTCAATCACGGCTCCGTACCCGCACCAGTCATGCGGCAGGGCAATGGTCGTCAGCATGCCTTCGGCAAGCGCTGCGGCCTCCAGTTCGGCCATATGCGCATCCGCAAGTGCCACATTTGCCGTCAGCATAGCCATTAGGCTTACCGATGTGGCCAAAGAATGTTTCAGTTTCATGATAGTCTCCCGTTTGAAAAGGTGTCGCGTTGCCCCCGCCCCGATGTTTGAAATGCTTCACTGCCGGCTTGGCCGCGCGAGGGTGCGGCTTTGTGACAGTCAGCTAACGACCGGACGCGGATTCTTGCAAGCCCGTCTATCGGTGTTTCGTAACAATTTCTTCACAGAGACCAGTCGCTGAAACAAACGCTTCGTTATGAGTATCTTTGATTAAATGTTGAAAAACAAGTTGTTATGCCCACAGGTTGAAATAGCTGTCATAAATCACGGTCTGACGGCTGGGTTTTGTCACACAAACCTTGTGACGAATCGATGATCGGCTTTACCATCTGGTCAAAGATTATTGGATCCATTGAAACGGGGGGATAAAACGATGATTGCACATGGAATGATCAGGGTGACACGGCGTGGCCTGTTGCTTGGCGGGGCGGCGCTGATGCTTGGCAGCGGTTTCATGCCAACGCGGGCACTGGCCGCCGATCCGATTAAGGTGGCGGGCATCTACACCGTGCCGGTCGAACAGCAATGGGTCAGCCGTATCCACAAAGCGGCCGAGGCGGCAAAGGCCGCAGGCGTGGTGGATTACACCTATACCGAAAACGTCGCCAACACCGATTACGCCCGCGTCATGCGCGAATATGCCGAAAGCGGCGTGCAATTGATTGTGGGCGAAATTTTCGGCGCTGAAGACGAAGCACGCGAGGTTTGCGCCGAATATCCCAACGTGGCATTCCTGATGGGGTCCAGTTTCCTTCACGATGACGCACTGCCCAACCTCGCGGTGTTTGACAACTATATTCAGGATGCGGCCTACCTCAGCGGCATCATCGCGGGTGCGATGACCAAGGGCAACATCGGCATGGTCGGCGGCTTTCCTATCCCCGAAGTGAACCGCCTTATGAATGCCTTTATGGCCGGTGCGCGCGAAATAAACCCAGAGATCAAGTTCCAAGTCAGCTTCATCGGATCATGGTTTGACCCGCCAAAAGCCAAGGAAACCGCCGTTGCCATGATCGAAGGCGGCGCAGACCTGCTGTACGCAGAACGTTTTGGCGTGTCAGATGCGGCCAAGGAAAAGGGCGTGCTGGCCATCGGCAACGTGATCGACACGCAGGCCGATTACCCCGATACTGTCGTTGTGTCGGCCCTGTGGAATTTTGAGCCGACGTTTAACAAAGCGGTCGAGGCGGTGCTGGCCGGGGCCTTCAAGGCCGATAATTACGGTGTCTATTCCACGCTGATCGAAGGCGGCTGCGAACTGTCCCCGCTTGGTACGTTTGAAGGCAAAGTACCGCAACCAGCGCTTGATCTTGTGGCAAGCCGCGAGGCGGAAATTCGCGGCGGCACCTTTACCGTTGTGGTTGATGATACGGAACCCAAATCGTCGTGACGCAGACCGAAGCAAAGGCGCAGGATGTTGTCCTGCGCCTTGACCAGATCACCAAACGCTTCGGCGCGCTGGTGGCCAATGACGCCATCAGCCTGACCCTGAACAGGGGTGAGGTGGTGGCGCTTTTGGGCGAAAATGGCGCGGGCAAAACCACCCTGATGAACATCCTTTTCGGTCATTACACGGCCGATGATGGTCGCGTCGAAGTGATGGGCAAACCCTTGCCCCCCGGCAATCCGCGCGCCGCGCTGCGTGCAGGCGTCGGTATGGTGCATCAACATTTCACGCTGGCTGACAACCTTTCAGTGCTTGATAATATCTGTCTTGGCACGGCCAGCCTTTGGCAAATGCGGCAGGGCAGGGCCGCCGCACGGGCGCGTGTTGAGGGGCTTAGCCGTGATTTTGGCTTGGCAGTAAACCCGGACGCAATCATAGCCCACCTGTCGGTGGGTGAACGCCAGCGGGTAGAGATTTTGAAGGCGCTGTACCGTGATGCCAAGATTCTGATCCTCGATGAACCCACCGCCGTGCTAACCCCGCAAGAGGCTGACGCGCTGTTTGAAACCCTGCGCCGTGCGACTGCCCTTGGCCTGTCGGTGCTGTTTATCAGCCATAAACTGCACGAGGTGATGGCCATTGCCAGCCGTTGTGTGGTGCTGCGCCATGGCCGCGTGGTGGCCGAGGTCGACACGCAGGCAACCGACCCTGCGCAGCTTGCAGCACTTATGGTTGGGGCGGACATAGCACAGCCGCAGGTTGCTCCCGGTCTGACCGGGCCGGTGCGGTTGCGCTTGCAAGGCGTCAGCACCAAATCCATCGGCGCGGCACCCGGTCTGGTATCGGTTAACCTTGATCTGTGCTCAGGCCAGATTGTCGGTCTGGCCGGGGTGTCTGGCAACGGTCAGGCGGCGCTGGCTGATCTGATCTGTGGTCTGACAAAACCGAACATAGGGCGATTGGCGGTAGAAGGCGTGCTGGATGCAGGCTGGACCCCCCGCCGCGCCATCGAGGCCGGTATCGCGCGCATCCCCGAAGACCGCCACAAGACTGGCACGATACCCGATTTTACCCTGACCGAAAACGCAGTGATGGAACGCTACGCGACCCCCGAATTTAGCCGCAAAGGCTGGATGAACTGGCGCGCCGCCACTGCCTTTGCAACCGCAATCATCACATTCTATGACGTGCGCTGCCCAGGCCCCGACACGCGCATTCGTCTGCTGTCGGGCGGCAATATGCAAAAGCTGATTCTGGGCCGTGTTTTGCAACCAGACCCGAAAATCATTCTGGCGAACCAACCCGTGCGCGGCCTTGATGTGGGGGCCATCGCCTATGTCCACGCGCAACTGATCAAGGCGCGCGATGCCGGGGCGGCGATTCTTCTGATCTCGGAAGATCTTGATGAAATCATGGGTCTGGCGGACGTTGTTCATGTCATCTCGGACGGGCGGTTATCGCCGGGGTTTTCGCGCGGTTCAATGACGGCCACAGCCCTTGGCCTCTGGATGGCCGGGCATGGGTTTGAGGGCGCGCGCGATGCGGCTTGAACCCATTGCCAACCCTAGCCTCGCCCGCCAGATCGGTCTGCCCGCATTGGCCTTGGCTGCAACCTTGGCCACCGCATCGCTGTTGGTGCTGCTGGCAGGCGCGAACCCGTTTGCCACGTTGGGCTTGATCCTGAAAGGCGCTGTTGGGTCAAAATTTGCGGTGCTGGAAACCCTGAACCGCGCCACCCCGCTGATCTTTACCGGCCTGTCCATCGCCGTCGCCTTTCGGGCAAAACTGTGGAACATCGGGGCCGAGGCGCAGTTGTATGCGGGCGCAATTGTGACGGTTCTTTTGGGCACGGGCGCTGTTCCCACACCGTTTGCCCTGCCTGCAATGGCCGCAGCCGCCGTGCTGGCAGGCGCACTGCTGTTGCTGGGCCCCGTATTGCTGAAAGTGCGTCTTGGCGTGGATGAAGTCGTCACCACTCTGATGATCAATTTCATCATGTTCCTGTTCGTGTCTTACCTCCTGGAAGGCCCGATGAAAGACCCCGCAGGCATGGGCTGGCCGAAATCCGTAGCCTTGATGAAAGAGGCGCGCTTGCCCCGCATCATCGACGGTCTGCGCCTCCATTGGGGCTTTGCGCTTGCCCTGATCGCCGCTATCGGCGTCTGGGTGATCCAGACCCGCACTACCCTGGGGTTTGAGATGCGGGCGGTGGGCCAAAATCCCGCCGCCGCCCGTTTCGCCGGAATGCCGGTGAACATGGTGCTGGTGAAGACCGCGCTGCTATCGGGTGGACTGGCCGCCTTGGCCGGGTTTTCCGAAGTGGCGGGGCTAAAGGGTCATCTCAGCCTCGATCTGTCGCCCGGTTTTGGCTATACCGGCATCATCGTGGCCATGCTGGCGTTGTTGCACCCTTTGGGGGTGGTGCTGTCCGCGCTGTTTGTGGCGGGGATATTCGTCGGTTCAGATTCGATGAGCCGCGCAGCCGACGTGCCGACTTATATCGCCGATATGCTGCTGGCGGTGGCCTTGCTGTTCATGGTGCTGGCGATCCTTCTGACCCGGGTGCGGGTGGTGAAATGACGCAGCCTCCGGCGGGGATATTTAGAAACAGAAAAAGCGATGCTGCGCGATGGACCTGATCACTATCCTGCTCAGCGCCAGTTTCTGGGCCGCCGCCGTGCGCATCGCGTCGCCGCTGATCTTTGCCACCATGGGTGAATTGATCTGCGAACGCGCCGGTGTTCTGAATTTGGGGATTGAAGGGATCATGGTGATCGGGGCCTTCACCGGCTGGATGGCGGTGTATCAGGGCATGCCGCTTTGGGGTGGGGTCGGCGTGGCGATGGCGGCGGGGATGCTGTTTGGCCTGCTGCACGCCACGCTGACGGTGCCATTCGGGCTAAGCCAGCATGTCGTGGGGCTTGGCGTCACCTTGCTTGCCACCTCGACCAGTTCCTTTGCTTACCGCCTGATCCTGCCAGAAGTCACCAGCCCGCCGAAGATCGACCCCTTCCTGCCGCTGGAAATCCCCATTCTGTCGAAAATCCCGATCTTAGGCGAGGCGCTGTTTTCCCAAACTCCGCTGACCTATGCCGCCTTTGGCACGGCCGCCCTGACCGCTTGGGTGCTGTTTCGCACGCCCTTGGGTCTGGCTCTGCGCGCGGCAGGCGAAAACCCGGCTGCGGTAGAGGCGCAGGGCCTGTCTGTCACCGGCCTGCGGATGGGGGCCGTGATCGTGGGATCAGGTCTTATGGCGGTGGGCGGCAGTTTCCTGACATTATCGGCCTTTTCCAGCTTCTTTTTTGAGATGGTCAACGGGCGCGGCTGGATTTGCATCGCCTTGGTGGTGTTCGGCGCGTGGCGACCCGGCAAGGCGGTGCTGGGGGCACTGCTGTTTGCCGCCTTTGATGCGCTGCAAGTGCGCTTGCAACAAACCCCGCTTGGCGCGAACCTGCCCTATCAGGTGTTTCTGATGGCACCCTATGTGCTGTCCATTCTGGCGCTGATCCTGATGTCGCGCAGCGCCCAGGTGCCCGCCGCCCTGATGGTGCCATACAACAAGGGGGAACGCTGATGTTTGATCTGATCGTAAAAGGCGGCACGTTGCCCGATGGCACGGTGGCCGATATCGGCATCACCGGTGCCCTGATCACCGCCGTGGGGCATGTGCAGGCCGAGGCCGGGCGCATCATCGACGCCCGTGGCGATCTTGTTTCACCGCCCTTTGTTGACCCCCATTTTCACATGGACGCGACCCTTAGCTACGGCAAACCCCGCGTAAACGCTTCTGGCACCCTGCTGGAAGGTATCGCCTTGTGGGGCGAATTGCGCGATATCGCAACCGTCGATGATATGGTCAGCCGTGCTGTCACTTATTGCGATTGGGCGGCCTCGATGGGCTTGCTCGCCATCCGAACCCATGTTGACACCACGCCAGACCACCTGCGCGGGGTGACGGCTATGCTAGAGGTCAAACGCCTCGTCGCCCCCTATATCGACCTGCAACTGGTGGCCTTCCCGCAAGACGGGCTGTACCGATCCGCCACTGGCCGCGCCAACCTGATCCGGGCGCTGGATATGGGGGTCGATGTGGTCGGCGGTATCCCGCATTTCGAACGCACGATGGAGGACGGCACGGCGTCCGTCAAAGACATGGCGCGACTGGCGGCAGATCGCGGCCTGATGCTGGATCTGCACTGTGATGAGACGGATGATCCCCTGAGCCGCCATGTCGAAACGCTGGCCGCCGAGGTTACGCGCCACGGCCTTGGCGCAGGCGCCGCTGGCAGCCACCTGACTTCGATGCATTCGATGGACAATTACTATGTCTCAAAATTGCTGCCCCTCATCGCGGAATCAGGCATGACCGCCATCCCAAACCCGCTGATCAACATCACCCTGCAAGGACGGCACGACACCTATCCCAAACGCCGGGGCCTGACACGGGTGAAGGAAATGCAGGCCCTCGGCATCACTGTCGGCTGGGGCCAGGATTGCGTGCTGGACCCGTGGTATTCGCTTGGCACCGGCGACATGCTGGATGTGGCCTTCATGGGGCTTCATGTGGCGCAGATGACCCACCCTGCCGAGATGGCGCGCTGCTTTGATATGGTCACCACCCAGAATGCCAAGATCATGGGTCTTGCAGGCTACGGCCTAAAGGTCGGCGATCAGGCGTCGCTTGTTGTGCTGGATGCCGGTAACCCGGTCGAGGCGCTGCGCCTGCGCCCGGATCGACTGGCTGTTATTTCCAAAGGCAAAGTCATCGTTGAGCGCAGCCGCAATGATGCCCGCCTGACCATTCCCGGCAGGCCCGGCTCTGTGCACCGTCGCCACCAACCCTAACCATCAAACCGCGTCGCCCCGCGCCGTCTTGCATCCACCGGTTCTGTCAAAATCGCCGCCTGATGCGCGCGCTGATCACAATTCGCGCGCGGGCAAATCCGGCAATTGATCCCGATCTGCGTCATCCGTGCAGCCGTGACCGTAAATGCTTCGGCATAGCCAATATCGGCCGCATGCTCGATCGTACAGCCCATCGCCACCGCCAATCGGTTGTCTTGCGCATGCCGCTCAAACGTCGGGCGATCCACCGTGCGCGAAAAAACGAAATACTGGCTCGCGTCCGGCATTTCCACAAACTGCGGCACAATGCGACCCGGCGTGCGAAACGACGTGTGCACCTCCAGCCGCGGGCAAGCGCCGCCATATTCCGCCAAATGAAACCCGGTCGCGTTAAAGCGCTTGGATACATTGCCGCCCTTGTCGATGCGCATAAAGAAAAACGGCACCCCCTGTGCGCCTTCACGCTGCAAGGTGGTGGCGCGGTGGCAGGCCTGCTCAAAACTAACGCCAAACCGTGTGGCCAAATGATCCAGATCGTATTTCGACGCCCGCGCTTCGGCCAGAAACGCTGTGTAAGGCATCAACACAGCGGCGGCGAAATAGTTGGCCAGTTCCACCCGCAAACGCGCCGTGGCGCGCGGCTCGGATATGCCAGAGTTGGTAATCAAAGCGTCCAACAATCCGCGTTGTTCCAGCAACCCTGCCATATGCACCAATTGAAAGACGCGGTTGGTGTGATCCAGCGCTTCTGACAAAAGGATTTCGCCCGTAGCCTCATCATATCTGCGCAACGCACCGGGCAGATCGGCCACTCTGACCAGCCGCACCGTGATGCCAAGCGATGCGCGCAAGCGAAGTTTCAGCGCCGCATAGACTTCATCACTTCCAACGATGTCCGGCCCCCAAAACCCCTCGGCTGCCACTTCCAATGTATCAAAATGGTTGCGGTTGCGACGAAAGTAATTGTGCACTGCAGCTTCTGGTGATGTTGCAAGCACAGCGCCTGCGCCCTCTGCCAAACTTAACAGTTGATCCGTTGCCGCAAGGTAGGCCCGGTGCAGCCGCAAGAACGCCCCCGCCAAACCGGGGCTATGCACAAGCGCCGCGCGCAGGTCTTGCAAATCGGGGCGCTCGGCCCCAAAAATCGGGTCCTGCACCGACGCACGCAGATCGGCCAGCTGGGCCGCCCCGTCATCATCCGCAATATCGCGCCAATCCACGCCGTAGGCATCAAACAGGCGCAGCATCACCGCCACAGACACCGATCGTTGGTTGTTTTCCAGCAAATTGACATAGGCCGCAGAAATCCCCAGCGCCCGCGCCATGGCTCCCTGCGTCTCACCCCGCTCTAACCGCAAGCGGCGCAAATGGGGGCCGATGAATGTTTTCTGCATACCGCCGCACACATTTTCTATTTCGTTATGCTTACAATATTACAAATATTTCATTCTGTAAATTCTCGCAGTTACAGCACAACCCGGTTTCATTTTGCACATCGCGTCAAGTTTGACATCACGGGTGCAGCGCCAAAATTGGCAGTGAAAGATGCGCGCGGATTGGTCTAAACTCAAAAAGCGCACTGTGCCAAAATGTGGCACAGGAAAAGCACGGATAAAGCACAGGAAACACACGATGAGCCACACCCTCTACCCGCTTCGCCGCCAGCGTCTGCAACGGTCTGAACTGGCCGTGCCCGCGTCGAATACCGCGATGATCGACAAGGCAGCAGACGGCCCGGCGGATTATGTGTTTCTTGATCTGGAAGATGCCGTCGCCCCACCCGAAAAAGATCAGGCCCGCCGCAACGCCGTGCAGGCGCTGAACGATATTGATTGGGCGGGCAAGGGCAAGACCGTATCCATCCGCATCAATGGGCTGGATACCCACTACATGTACCGCGATGTCGTTGATATCATGGAACAAGCGGGCGACAAGGTGCACACACTGCTGGTGCCAAAGGTGGGAGTACCCGCCGATTTGTATATGGTCGAGGCGATGGTCAACCAGATCGAACAGGGCAAGGGCTACAAGACAAAAGTCATGCTGGAAGCGCTGATTGAAACCGCGCTTGGCATGGCCAATGTCGAAGCCATCGCGCAGTTTGGCGGCAGGCTGGAGGCGCTGCATTTCGGTGTCGCTGACTATGCCGCCTCGATGCGGTCGCGCACCACAAACATCGGCGGGTTAAATCCGCATTACCCCGGCGATCAGTGGCATGCCGCTATATCTAGAATGGTCATCGCCTGCCGCGCCTATGGGTTGCGTGCGATTGACGGCCCATTCGGTGATTTCTCCGATCCCGAAGGCTACAAAGACGGTGCCCGCCGCGCAGCCGCCTTGGGGTGTGAAGGCAAATGGGCCATCCATCCGTCCCAAGTAGCACTCGCGAACGAAATCTTCAGCCCAACCGAGGCCGAGATAACCAAAGCCCGCCGCATCATCGAAGAACTGCGCATCGCAGAATCCCAAGGCAAAGGTGCGGCATCGCTTGACGGCAAAATGATCGACGCCGCGTCGGAAAAAATGGCCAATAACGTGCTGGTCGTCGCCGAAGCCATCGCTGCCAAAAAGTAGCCCCCCACCCCAACCCTCCCCCACAGTGGGGGGAGGGAAGCGTACTGGGTAAGGCACTGTCTACAAAAGACAATAACTTCCCCACCCCCTCGTGGGGAGGGGTTACGGGAGGGGGGCTAACAGGCCCCAAGGGAGCAAAAAATGGACATCCACGAATACCAAGCCAAAGACATTCTCGCCCGTTTCGGCGTGCCAGTGCCGCGCGGTGGGCTGGCCTATAGCCCCGAACAGGCCGGCTACCGCGCCCGCGAATTAGGCGGCAGCGCTTGGGTTGTCAAAGCGCAGATTCATTCCGGCGGCCGGGGGGCGGCTGGCGGTGTAAAGCTGTGCCGCACAGCGGACGAAGTACAAACTTTCGCCGCAACTTTGTTTGGAAAACAACTGGTTACCAAGCAAACCGATGCCAACGGCAAAGGCGTCTACCGGGTCTGGGTTGAAGGCGCGTCCGACATCAAACAGGAAATGTATCTGGGCTTCGTGCTCGACCGTAAATCCGAACGCATCATGATCGTCGCCTCCGCCCACGGCGGAATGGAGATTGAAGATCTGGCCGAATCCGACCCCAATTCCCTGCGCCGCATGACCATCGACCCTGCTGTCGGCCTGTCGGATTTTCAGGCGCGTGAACTGGCGTTTCAACTGGGCCTGAAGGGCGGCCAAATTGCGCAAATGGTGAACATCCTGCGTGCAGTTTACCGCGCCTACCGCGATCTTGATGCTGTCATGGTGGAAATAAACCCGCTGGTCATCACCGGCACGGGTGATCTGGTGGCACTGGATGCCAAGATGTCATTTGACACCAACGCCCTGTTCCGCCGCCCCGAAGTGGCCGAACTCCGCGACCGCAGCCAAGAAGACCCCCGGGAATCGACAGCGGGCGATCATGGCTTGGCTTACGTCGGCCTCGACGGCGATATCGGCTGCATCATCAACGGCGCGGGCCTTGCGATGGCGACGATGGACATGATCAAACTTGCGGGCGGCGAGCCTGCGAATTTCCTCGATATCGGCGGTGGTGCCTCGCCCGAACGCGTTGTGCGCGCCTTTCGCACTGTCTTAAGCGACAAAAACGTGCAGGTCATTTTGGTCAATATCTTCGCAGGCATCAACCGCTGCGATTGGGTCGCGCAAGGCGTTGTGCAGGCATATCAAGAGGTTGGCCTGACCATTCCCGTGATTGTCCGCCTTGCAGGCACCAATGTGGACGAAGGAAATGAGATTATCCGCACCTCGGGCCTGCCGCTGATCACCGCCGAAACACTGGCCGAGGCTGCGGCAAAATCCGTCGAAGCCCGCAACCGCGCCGTCGCATAAGGGGCACCGAAAATGGCAATCCTGATCACCAAAACCACCCCCGTCATCGTGCAAGGCATGTCCGGCCGCATCGGCGCGTTCCATGCCGCTGACATGATCAAATATGGCACCAACGTCGTCGGCGGCGTCACCCCCGGCAAGGGCGGCGAGCATCACCTTGACCGCCCGCTGTTCAACACGGTTCGTGAGGCGGTCGAGGCAACCGGGGCCGAAGCGAGCCTTGTGTTCGTCCCACCCCCTTTCGCTGCCGACGCCATCATGGAAGCCGCCGATGCAGGCATCAAAACCGCCGTCTGCGTGACCGACGGCATCCCCAGCCAGGATATGATGAAGGTCAAACGCTTTCTCATGCGCTATCCGGTGGAACGTAAAATGCGCCTGATCGGCCCAAATTGCGCCGGCGTCATCAGCCCCGGCCACGGCTTTATGGGCATCATGCCACCGCATATCTACATGGCGGGCCGCATCGGTATTGTTGGACGTTCTGGCACACTTGGCTATGAAGCGGCCAGCCAAATGAAGGCGCTTGGCATCGGGGTATCAACGTCCGTCGGCATCGGCGGCGATCCGATCAACGGGTCATCCTTCAAAGACATCCTTCAGCTGTTCCAAAATGACCCCGACACCGACGCGGTGATGATGATCGGCGAAATCGGTGGCCCGCAAGAGGCCGAGGCCGCCGCTTGGGCCAGCGAACACATGACCAAACCCGTAGTCGCCTACATCGCCGGGCTATCTGCGCCAAAGGGCCGCAAAATGGGCCATGCGGGGGCGATCATTTCGGCCTTCGGCGAATCTGCGCAGGAAAAGGTTGAGATTCTAACGGCCGCGGGCATCACCGTGGCCCCCAACCCGTCGTCGATGGGCGAGACTATGGCGCGGGTACTGGCGCAGCGCAAAGCGGCCTGACAAACAAAGAATGGCCGTCACAACTGGCGGCCATTTTCTTGGCAAGCAGGCGCTATTGCGGTAAAATTCCCGCAGCGCACGGCTCCCCAATCGCCACTGCGTCCAGATGAAACTGGTAGGCCCGGAGGGACTCGAACCCCCAACCAAGGCGTTATGAGCGCCCTGCTCTAACCAGTTGAGCTACAGGCCCCCAGCGAGGCCCTGACTATCAGGATGCGCGCTTACGTCAAGAAGCTGCAGCAACTGCTGCAACAGATGTTCCCATTTCGCGCGCCATGCGCTAAGTCGGCGCAACTTATGCTGCTGGGGGCC
>JANOFE010000226.1:0-2804 GCA_031413495.1 Pseudorhodobacter sp.
TGGAAAAAGAACTGGAATGGATCCGCTCCGGTGCCAAAGCCCGCCAAGCCAAATCCAAAGCGCGTATTTCGAAATATAATGAGATGGCCGGTCAAACCGTGTTGGAGCGCGCAGGCGTTTCCCAAATCGTTATCCCCAACGGCGAGCGTTTGGGCAGCAAAGTCATCGAAATCGTCGGCCTGAAAAAACACATGGGCGACAAGCTGTTGATCGAAGACCTCACCTTCACCATCCCGCCGGGTGCCATCGTCGGCGTCATCGGCCCCAACGGTGCCGGTAAATCCACCCTGTTCCGCATGATCACCGGGGCCGAACAACCCGATGAAGGCACCATCACGCTGGGCAACACCGTGCAGCTATCCTACGTCGACCAAAGCCGGGACGCGCTGGACCCGAACAAAACCGCATGGGAAGAAATCTCCGGCGGTGCCGAGGTTATCCACTTGGGCGACCTGGAAATGAACTCCCGCGTCTACGCCGGGGCGTTCAACTTCAAAGGCACCGACCAGCAGAAAAAAGTGGGCCTGCTGTCCGGCGGCGAGCGTAACCGCGTCCATATGGCGAAACTCCTGCGTTCCGGCGGCAACGTGTTGCTGCTCGACGAACCCACAAACGACCTAGACGTTGAAACCCTGCAAGCGCTGGAAAGCGCCATCGAAGACTTCGCCGGCTGCGCCGTAATCATCAGCCACGACCGCTATTTCCTCGACCGCCTGTGTACGCATATTCTGGCGTTCGAGGGGGATGCCCATGTGGAATGGTTTGAAGGAAACTTCGAGGCTTATGAGGAGGACAAAGTGCGGCGTCTGGGGCCGGACTCGATTGAGCCAAAGCGGGTGAAGTATAAGCGGTTTTCGAGGTGAGGGGATGGCGGATGACATTCGACAAGTAATAGAAAAGCATGAAAAAGCGAAACGATCAGGTAGGTGCCTCTTTGTAGATCATGCCGGAAGTCGCTGCACCGGAAAGTCTATTAGCTCACACACATTGCAAAAATCTGACGCGATTAAATTTATTGTTGAGGGCGGTCACGTATCAAATCTCGGCGTAGATAGAGGATATGGGAAGACTCCTCCTGTGCTTGGCTTCAAGAGAATAGGCCAAAGTAAAGCTTCAGTGTTTCCCGGTTTCTGCGCAAAGCATGATTCTGACACGTTCAGGGAAATCGAAAATGGCCTGCCAATCTCCACTAAAAGACAGGCCGCGCTTTTAGGATACCGCGTTACTTGCCTTGAGTACTTCAAGAAGGAGACAAACATTGCGCTCTTTTCAAATCCAGAGGTACGCAAGGTCGCCAAAGTGAACGGTACTTTAAATGAGATTGATGCTTTCCTAACTGGCACAAAATTAGGGTTTTCTGATCTTGGGCGAAGCAAAGCAGAGTATGAGTATTCTTTGCACAACAATTCTTTTGGAAAATTTTTTGCAGTTGTAGTCGAATTTTCATCCGCACTCCCATTTTGCTTTGCATCGCCTTTTGCACCAGAGTTTACCTTTGATGGACAGCTACTTCTTCCACCGCAAGACGCTATATGGAGCGCTGTTTCTGTTTTCGCAGGAAGACTTGGAGGTTGCGACATTCTGATGGTTTGTGGGTTTGAAAGTATCGACCATGATATTGTAGCGTTTATTAATTCGATAGCGAAGATTCCAAGTGAAAGTTACGGTGGTGCTGCGCTGAATTTAGCTCTTGAATATTCTGAAAACACATTCTTTCGAGAGTCGTGGATAAATGGCCTAGATGAGCCAACGAAGCGTGACATGATTGCGCAATTCATGAGCGGTACGCCCGGTGACCCGAGTTCGCGGAAGCAGTCGTTGCTGTCCTTGCCAGATAGAATTGGTATTGGACAGATTAAAACTAGCCTACTACAATAAATTAAAAATCCCGAAATTGGCGTTTCAGCCAATAATCACGCTCAATGTCGCATTAACCCCCCGCCCGGAATCAAGGGCGAAGCCCGCCGGGCAGCGCCTGACCGCCCCCTCGGGCAGGCGCGTTTGCAGCATCTCCAGCAGAACTTCGCCGGGAGACGCCCAACCATAAAGTGCCTAGAACCAGCACAGCAGCGCCCACCCGGCGGTCAGGCTCTGCCCTATTCCGCGCAAACGGGAACCAACGCAGCAGCGCCCACCCGGCGGTCAGGCTCTGCCCTATTCCACGCTAATGGGAACCAACCCACCCCCACCCGCGTTGCTGCTCCGTAACAACCAAAGGAGCATCCCCATGAAAGGCATTCTCGCTTGGGCCATCGGCATTCCGATCCCGATCATCCTCATCCTGTACTTCGCCGACGTGTTCTGACCGGAGGGGGCACAGCCCCTTCCACAACATCACCGCATCCCTGCCCCATTTCAGCCCAGATTGCGCGCCACCCTCTCCTCAAGACACACAAGTCTGGGAGCAGTTCGATGGCATTTATTCTTTTCCTTGTCGGCGGCATTGCAGGCGTGATCGCCATGCTGACATCGATCTTCGTGTTTGATGCCAGCGTCCTGACAGCGCTGACCGCTTGGTTCGCCACCGGCATGGCCGTCTCGCTTGCAGGAATTGTGATTGCGATGGTTCCACGCGGCGTCATGGTGCGCGGCGAGATGGTCGAAGCCTGAACCCCACCCGCGATTTTCCTTGATTTTTAGGGCTATTGATCGCATATCCAAATCGCGACGTTATCCCTATCGACACCTGTCTACCGGTCACGGCCTACAGCATTCGATTCCGCGCTGACGATGCCACGCCGCCGCACTTCCGCGGGCGGACCCAAGACAGGAGACATCACGATGGCCAAGGGCACCGTGAAATG
>JANOFE010000227.1:0-2200 GCA_031413495.1 Pseudorhodobacter sp.
TTCGATGCGTTTGGCGGCTCCGTGCATGATGTGATTGGCACGCGGTGTGATCCCTACACGCACAATCTTTTGTCCCACGGTGGCCAATATCATCATTGTTGCCATTCCAATTTGACGAGGGCGCTAAGTGACGCGACCGGGCTTTCGCTGCGCGAGGCAGAGGGCCATGTGCATGATGTGCTAAACGTGTTCATGTGCACCGGATTTACCCGCGATACCGGGCAATATTTCATGAAGCAAAGCCCGGTGCGACTCGGTGATTACCTTGAATTCTTTGCAGAAATTGATCTTTTGGGCGCACTTTCGGCCTGCCCCGGTGGCGATTGTTCAGCGGAGCATTCGTCGGATAGTGCGGCCTGCTATCCGCTGTTGGTTGAGGTGTTCCGACCCAAATCATCGCCGGTAGGATGGATCAGCCCCGCGCCAAATGGCTATGACCGCAGCCACGGTCGGTAGGTCTGGCACCTCCCTCCCCCTATGTGGGGGAGGGTTGGGGTGGGGTGGCGTAGGATAAATCAGTGATTTTGCCTGTGGCCCTCTCCCCCTCCCCATGTGGGGGGAGGGGGAGGTGCCCGTTGCCGTGGCCCGGTCTAATCCTGCGTTAGCAGTAGCGTTCCACCGTGCCCGCCTGATCATCGTTGTAACGGTCGCCGTAAGCCCAACCAACGGGCAGGATGCGGTTGATTTCCGTGCGGTCCGTGGTCGTCAAAGTGATCTCCGAAGCTGACACCCAATCGGCCAGATGATCCGCTGTCCGGGTACCAGGGATCGGCAAAAGATGTGCGCCTTGGTCCAGCACCCATGCGAGAGCGAGAGCAGGAGGTGACATGTTGCGTCCCTGCGCATAGGCACGGAACGCTTCGATCTTTGCCCGGTTCAACTGCCAATCAACCCCTTGAAAACGCGGGATTTTGCGGCGAAATTCGGTAGCGGGTAATGTTGCAGGATCGATGATCGCACGCCCCAGCGCGCCGCGGGCAAGGGGCGAGAACGGGACGAAGGCCACGCCCAATTCCGCACAAGCCTGAATCAAACCCAGTTCCGGTTGCCGTGTCCAAAGCGAATATTCGTTTTGCACGGCGCGAACCGGGTGCACGGCATCGGCCCGGCGCAGGGTGCCGGGGGAAATTTCCGACATGCCGTAGCCGCCGATTTTACCCTCGTCTATCAAGCGGGAAAGTGTGCCTGCGACCTCTTCGATGGGGGTGTTTTGGTCGTGGCGGTGAATGTAGAACAGGGCGACGTGATCGCGCCCGAGGCGGCGCAGGGAGCCTTCGAGTTCGGCGCGAAGATGGACGTCGGAATTGTCGATCCGGCCGGGCGGGCCTGCAACAAAGCTGGCTTTTGTGGCGATGATGGCGGGGTGGCGGCGGGTTCTAAGCCATTGGCCCAGAACGGTTTCGGACCGGCCCATGCCGTAGATATTGGCGGTGTCATAGAAAGTAATTCCAGAGTCCCACGCGGCATCAAGGCAGCGTAAACTGACATCATCGGTGGTGTCACCAAAGATACCGCCGAAGCTTAGACAGCCCAAGCCAATTGCCGAAACCATAGGGCCGCCCGGCCCAAGTTGGCGCTGTTTCATGGCTGTCTCCTTTTGGTGGGGGCAGCCAATAGACGCGTGCGAATCGGATGGGTCAAGCCCTGTTCGTGTCAGGCAAAGGCGGCGTGCAGGGCCACCTCGACCATCGCACCGAAGCTGCGTTCACGCTGATCGGCGGGCAGGGCTTCGTGGGTCAGGATATGATCGGATATGGTGAGCACAGCGAGGGCGCGGCGTTGGTAGCGGGCGGCGAGGATGTAAAGCTCCGCCGCCTCCATTTCCACGCAGAGGGTGCCGTGGCGTTGCAGCTGGTCCGACAGGTCTTGGCGTTCGTCGTAGAAAGTGTCGGACGAATAGATGCCGCCAACATGCACCGGCACGCCTATGTCTTGGGCGGCGGCGTAAGCCGCTGATAACAGGCCAAAATCGGCGCAGGGGGCGAAGTTTAATTCGCGGAATATAGACCGTGACGGGCTGCCGTTAGTGCTTGCGGTTTGGGCAATCACCACATCGCGGACCTTGACGTGATGCTGCAGTGCGCCCGCCGATCCGATGCGGATCAGGGTTTGCGCGCCGTAATCTTTCATCAGTTCGGTCGCATAGATCGACAAGGACGGCATCCCCATGCCAGAGCCGTGGATGGTGACGCGGTGTCCC
>JANOFE010000228.1:0-28800 GCA_031413495.1 Pseudorhodobacter sp.
GCGCCGCGCCCGATGCGGACAAACTGGTGAATGCCGGACAACCCGCCGATGATCACATCATCCCCAATAACACAGTGACCCGCGATGGCCACCTGATTGGCAAGGATCACCCGGTTGCCAAGGCTTGCGTCATGTCCCACATGCGCGCCTGTCATCAACAGGCAATCATCACCAACCCGCGTTATACCGCCACCGCCCTCGGTGCCGGTGTTCAACGTGGCCCCTTCACGGATACGGCAGCGGGAGCCTACAATCAGCCGTGTGCGTTCCCCCTTGAATTTAAGATCCTGCGGAATTTCCCCAACGCAAGCGAAAGGGAAAATTACTGTAGCAGCCCCTATATCCGTCCAACCGGTAACGACCGCATGGCTTTTGACGATCACGCCTTCGGCCAGCGTTACTTCGGACCCAATCAATGAAAACGGCCCCACTTCGGCCCCGGCCCCAATGGTTGCGCCCGCCTCGATATGGGCGCTTGGGTGGATACGGGCATCGCGAGAGACAGTCATCCGCATTACGCCTTGGGCAAATCGAACATGGCGGTAAAAGTAGCTTCGCAGGCAAGTTCCGCACCCACCATGGCACGCCCAGCGAACTTCCAAACCTTGCCACCGCCGCGAATGGCGCTGACATGCAGTTCCATCACATCGCCGGGCACCACTTTGCGGCGAAATTTCACGCCATCGACGCCCATAAAGAAAACTTTAGCACCCTTATCCACCAGATCCATCGACAGGCCCACCAAAATGCCAGATGTCTGGGCCATCGCCTCGATGATCATCACGCCGGGGAAGATCGGCATGCCTGGAAAATGGCCCTGAAACTGCGGTTCGTTAAAGGTGACATTCTTGATCCCAACACAGGATTTGTGGATCACCACGTCGCGCACTTTGTCGATCAACAGAAACGGATAGCGGTGCGGAATGATCCGCTGAATCAGGTCCAGATCAGCTTCGGTCGTGGGTTTGCTCTCTGGCGCGGTCTGATCTGACATGTTGTCTCCTCAACATGGGCACTGGTGCACGATGGCAGGTGCACTTGTGCTAACAACTTGGGCATGATCCGGCAAGATGCCCAGCGAAAGATTGGAAACGACAGCGCCAATCGGGTTACGGCGCGGGGACTGGGGCCGGTTTAGGTTCCAACGCTTCGCCCAGAACCGAATCTATGCGGACAATAGCGCGATCAGTAACATCCACCCGCTCGAATGACAAAAAGACCGATTTTTTGTCGAGTATGACAAGCGCGCCCATTTCCCCCATCAGATCACCCAAGATCGGCACAACGGCGGAAAGGAATTTTTGCCGATCCTCGTCGCGCAGGGTTGTTAAACTACGGGATTTTGCCAGACGCGCGGCGCGAATTTCTTCGGCTTTGATATTGAAAGCATCGGCAAGTGCGCGAAATTCCTCGGCCAGCAATGTTGGCCTGCGGTCGGTCAACGACCTTTCTTCCGCCTCAAGCGCGGCTTCAAGGACCTTGTTTTCGGCCAGCAAGGCCGCCTGCGCTGCTTCTAGTCGGGCAACAGCCGCTATGCCGAACTTCGAACCCGCAAACAACCGATCAGGATCAACTGTCAAAACCGCGCTTTGCCCGGCCACCTGCTGCGCAAACACCGCACCAGATGGGACCAACACCACAAAAGCCAGCGCAAGTGCAATGGCCCGCCCAAGCATCAGAACTTTGTCGAAATGGTCAGATCAAAGCTTTGCTCTTGGTCATAGTCTTCTTTTGCCAGTGCTTTGGAAAAGTTAAAGCGCAATGGGCCAATTGGTGTGGTCCAGAACAGCGACAGACCAATTGACGAGCGCAGATGAAAATCATCATCAACCGGTCCGCCGGTGCCAGCAGTATCATCCAAGCCCCAAACAGAACCGACATCAAGGAAAGCCCCGCCTTTGATGCCGTACTCTTCGGGAAGACCCAGCGGAAAATCAGCTTCAAACCGCGCTGTCGCATAGATATTGCCGCCAAGTGCATCCTGGTTCGGTGCCGTCAGATCACGCGGGCCAAATCCATTACCTTCAAATCCGCGCACCTTGCCATTAGCGAAAAAGCGTTCCGTAACCCGGCTGTTGCCGGTTATGGAGTTGATCATGCCGCCTTCAAAAATTGCGCGAACGGTGACTTCTTCCTTGAACACCCTTGTTTCCGCCAAAGCAAAAGCATTTGTCAGGATATACTTGGTATCACCGCCCAAACCGCTAAAGTCTTGGCTAAAGCGCAGCAAAATGCCGCCATTTGGATTGAGGCCGTTGATCCGTGTATCGTAGCTGTAACTATATCCCAATGCGCTGGTCAACAGTGGGCCACGTGCCGCTTCGCGCACCAGAATGTCAGAGCTGCCAACCGCAACATCGGTAATCTCGTCTTCCGAAATCCGGTAGCGCAGTTCAAGACGGCCATTTTCGCTTATCGGGAATTCCAAGCCCGTCGTCAGCCCGATATTGCTGGTGTTGTATTTGGCATCTTGTTGTTCGCTGGTTTTGTAATAGGCCCCAAACTTGAACTTCAGATCCCGGCCCAGAAACGCTGGTTCCGCAAAGTTAAGACTTATATCGCGGTTGTCGGTGCCGTTTGAAATGTTTGCAGAAATGGCCTGTCCACGACCAAGGAAGTTGGTTTCCGAAAACCCGATGTTCAACGCCACCCCACTTTGCGCGCCGTAAGAGGCCCCGAATGACAGTTTGCCAGTGGGTTGTTCTTCCAGATCAACATTCACGACCACCTGATCCCCCGCAGTTCCGGGTTCAGCATTGACGGACGCGTCGACAAAAAAGCCAAGCGCGCGGATGCGTTCTGCGGCTTGCCGGACTTCGCGTGGGTTAAAGGGGTCGCCTTCAACCGTGCGGAATTGCCGACGAACCACCTGATCAAGGGTGGTATTGTTGCCTTCAATATCAATACGTTCCACGAAGATGCGTTCACCGCGCGACAGCACGAATTCGACATCCAACGTCTGATCACGGTCATTGCGGGTGATTTTTGGATCAATCCGCAGAAAGTTCAGACCTTTGCGCAAAGCCAGATTTTCCATCCGCGCAATATTATTTTCGATTACCGCAGGGGAATAAGTGACGCCGGGACGCAGCTTTTGCACAGCCTCAAATTCGGCGGCATCTACACCTTCGACCGTTGACGAGGTGCTGACTTTGCCAACCGAGAACGCCTGTCCCTCACGGATGTTAAAGGTCACAAAGAAGGCATCGCGTTCGCGGGCCACTTCGGCGGACGCATCGGTTATCTGAAAATCAACATACCCGCGCGACAGATAGAAATCGCGCAACAGCTGTTTGTCCAGTTCGACGCGTTCAGCAATGAAGGTATCGCTTTGGATCACCTGACGTAAAAGACCGGCTTGCTTGGTTTCCAGGATCTGGCGCAACCGGCGATCCGAATAGGCCCGGTTACCGACGAATGACAGGCGTTCCACCTCTGCCACTTTGCCTTCGGTGATCTCGAACACCAAATCTACGCGGTTGTCAGACCGCCGAATGATGCGCGGATCAACTGTCGCGGCCATGCGCCCCGCCGTACGGTACGCGTCGGCAATGGCGATTGCGTCAGCCTCTGCTGCTGCAGGAGAATAGACACGCCGCGATTCTGACGTCGCTATTTCAGCCAGCTGTTCATCTTTCAGCCGCTTGTTGCCTTCAAAATTGATCACATTGACGATCGGGTATTCCTTGACCCGGATCACCAAAGTGCCGCCCTGCGGGATTATTTCAACTGTCTCGAACAGCCCGGAATTGACGACACGCTGATAGGCATCGTTCAGGGCGGCGGCCGACACCTCTTCGCCTCGACCGATTCCTGCGTAGCTGATCACAGTCGGCGCATCGACCCGAACGTTTCCCTCAACCAAAACGGTGGAGAAACTGTAAGTTTGGGCCTGGGCGAATGTTAGGAACGGGCCAGAAGTAGCCGCCATTCCAAGGAAAATCGCAACTGTGGTTTGGCGTAAAAGGCGCTTGCCATGTTGGCCTTGCGCCTCAATTGCGCCTGTCACTTTTCCCATCATTCCGCCCCGCAATATCAATCTTGATATACCTGACTAGCGGGAATGCGAGGGCTTGTCAAAAGGCAGTGATGGTTTTCAGATCAGGTTCTTAACGCAACATATTGTGCCCAGATACGGGCATCAAAGTTTTGTAAAGCTGGTGCCCAAAAACGCGCCAGCCAGCAGGCCGACAACAATTGTGCCTAGAAAAAACAACCGGTCCCAGTTCAGACCGACAAGTAGGGAAAGCCCCTGATAGCCATTTACGACGGTTTGCATGGTGTCACCCCAAACTGTTAATTTGAGGCTAAAATGCCCGCAGATTGTGGCAGCAGTTTGACCAAATCACCCCACAGTTGTGCCAGGCCAATGGATTAGGGGCAGAAAATATCATTGGTCAGCGCAAAGGCCATCAGGGCAAGCAGCGCCGTCAACCCAATGCCCATCAATACCCTTAGCGCCCGATCCGAAGGCGGTTTGCCGCTGACAGCTTCAAACGCGTGAAACACCAGATGTCCGCCATCAAGAACCGGGATCGGGAAAAGGTTCAACAGCCCGACAGACGTCGACAGCAAAGCAATCAGCAATATGAAGCTGTCAAACCCTTGCCGTGCCGCATCACCAGACACTTTTGCGATGCCGATTGGACCGCTGACATTGCAGGTCGAGACATTGCCGATCACGATGTTCCATAAGAACGACAGGTTGGTGACCCCCGCCGACCATGTCCGTTCTGCGCCAAGCTTTACCGCCTCAAACGGCCCCGGCGTGCGCGTTTCAGGCTCGAACATCAATCCACCCGACATCCCGATCAGCCAGCGGGTTTCAAATCCGCCACCCTCTTTGGGCAAATCGCGGCGGTCTGGCGTCATGGTAAGATCAAGTGTGGCCCCTGACCGCCACACCTTGACCTGCAACGCCTTGCCATCCGATCCGCCAACCAGATCGCGCATTTCATTGAACGCTGAAACAGCCTGACCATTGATCGACAGCACAACATCGCCAACCAACATTCCCGATTCCATGGCAGCAGAGCGTGGCTGCACACCATCGGCAATCGGGGGCAAAGGGTGCGGTCCTTGCACCTGCAGCTTTTGGCCGTCACGATCTACCAGATAGGGCACGGTCGTTGTTGGCGGCAGATCACTTACGACAGAAACAAACGTCTCAAAATCTTGGGTCTCTGTGCCTGCGACCGACAGAATTTTATCGCCCGGCAACAAGGATTGGCCTTCAAACGGCAGCGGCTTCATTGTGCCCACCACCGGCTGATCAGCCGCAATCCCGAAAGCCATGAAAAACCCGGCGAACACAATGATCGACAAGATGAAATTGAACATTGGCCCTGCGGCAACTGTGGCGGAACGTGCCCAAAGCGGTGCCCCATGCATGGTGCGGCGACGATCAGCCGTGCTTAACGTGCTGATCTTGCTACCGTCTTTGCCAGATGCGGCATCCGCATCGCCCAAAAACTTTACAAATCCGCCAAAAGGCAGCGCCGCAAGTTGCCATTTGGTGCCGCGCTTATCGACGCGGGAATACAGGATCGGGCCAAAGCCGAGGCTGAACACCTCGGCATGGATGCCTGACCAGCGGCCCACGATGTAATGGCCATATTCGTGCACAGCGACTATGATCGACAGGGCAACCACAAAGGCAACAACGGTCCAGACCACGCCACCAAAGGCTGGAAGTAAGTTGATAAAATCCAAGCCCTAATGCCCCTTTTGTCGTTTAACGGCCGCTTCCTGTGCCCTGATACGGGCAAGATGATCTGCCCGCTGCACATCTTCAAGGGTAAGCGCGGCATAGCCGATGCCTATCTCGCCTGAAAGCGCATCTAGCGTGTCCTCTACAAGGTGGCCCATGTCAAGAAAGCCAATGCGCCCCGCGATAAACAGATCGAGAGCAACTTCTTTGGCGGCATTGAACACCGCCCCGGCCAATCCGCGTGTTTGCATGACGTCCCGCGCAAGACGCAACGCAGGATAGCGGGCGTCATCAGGGGCGCGAAACGACAGTTTACCAAGCGCTGCAAAATCAAGCCGCGCTACCGGCAAAGGGCTGCGTTGCGGATGGTTCAGGGCAAAGCCAATGGCATGGCGCATATCCGGCGCACCAAGATGCGCCATGATCGCCCCATCGTGAAAGCCGACCATGGCATGCATCAGGGATTCTGGGTGAATGATCACTTCGATCTGATCCGGGGCCACGCCGAAATATTCGCGTGTTTCAATGACTTCCAGCGCCTTGTTGAACATGCTGGCGGAATCAATGGTGATGCGCTGGCCCATGGCCCAGTTCGGGTGCACCAGCGCCTCTGCCAGCGTCGCGGACGCCAGCCGTTCTATCGGCCAATCGCGCAGCGCACCGCCCGATGCGGTTAGGATGATGCGTTCTACCGACCCGATATCTTCGCCGGTCAGGGCCTGAAAAATGGCGGAATGTTCTGAATCCACGGGTAGAATGGTGGCGTTATGGCGGGCCGCTTCGGCCATCAACAATGGCCCCGCGGTCACAAGGCTTTCTTTATTGGCAAGGGCAAGGGTCGCGCCATGACGCAGCGCACGAAAGCCCGGCTCCAACCCCGCTGCCCCAACGATGGACGACATCACCCAATCGGCCGGCCTGTCTGCGACCTCTAGAATCGCGGCAGTTCCGGCGGCAACTTTGATGTCGGTGCCTGCCAAGGCACTGCGCAAATCATGCAGGCAGTCGTCATGTGCGGTAACCGCAATTTCGGCCCGCAGGGCGCGCGCCATTTCGGCAAGCCGGGCCACATTGCGCCCGCCGGTTAGCGCCACAGTGCGGTAGGTCTGTGGGCCACCTTGGCGCATCAGCAGATCAAACGTGTTCTCACCAATAGACCCTGTTGCGCCAAAAACCGAAATGCTGCGCATGGCGTCAATTGCCCACAGGCAACGGCAAAGGCAGGATCAACCCCAGCAGCATGACCGCCACCACGGCCCCGATCAGCGCATCGAACCGGTCCAGCACGCCGCCATGGCCGGGGATCAGATGAGAGCTGTCTTTCACCCCGGTGCGCCGTTTGATCCAGCTTTCGGCAATGTCACCCATCTGACCCGCAAAAGCGACGAAAGGCGAAAGAAACACCAACCCCCAACCTGCACCTGCAAACAACACAAAGCCCAAACCAACCAGCGTTGCACCGATCCAGCCCGCCACCGTGCCGGACCAGGTTTTTTTAGGACTGACGGCTGGCCAGAATTTAGGGCCGCCAAGGCTGCGGCCTGCGAAATAACCCAACACATCGGATGTGATGACAACACCGATAAGCCACAGGATGGCGCCAATACCGAAAGTGTCGCGCAGTGAAACCAAAGCGTAGCCCGATATTACGATCAACGCCGCGTAGGATGAAAACGCAAATCTGCCGATCACGGCGGGAAAAAGCATGGCAACCGGAATGATCAACAAAAGGAGAGGTGCCAACGGTGACGGATGGTTCAATGCGGCCAGCAAACCGAACCCCGTGATCAGACCAAGATAAATGCTTTCGCGGGCAAACAGCGGGCGAACCATTGCCGCCAATTCCCAGATCATCACGCCAGTCAGGGCGACCACCAGCAAAGCGAAAGGTTGCCCCCCCAGCCAGACTTCTACCCCACCAACCAGCATCATCAAAACCGCCGAAATCACCCGTGTTTGCAGGTCGCCCCAGCGCCCGCCTGCAGGTACAGTCATGCCTGCAAAACCCCGCCGTAGCGGCGCTCGCGGTTGCCAAAGCGCGCGACGATCTTGGCCAATTCCTGCGGGGTGAAATCCGGCCAGAGCGTTTCGGTGAATTCATATTCCGCATAGGCCGCCTGCCACGGCAGAAAATTGGATGTGCGGGTTTCGCCGCTGGTGCGGATCACCAAATCGGGATCGGGCAGATCATCGGTATCAAGCCGCGCGGTGAACGTGGTTTCATCGACATTGCACGCCAGCAACCGGCCTTCAGCCACATCAAGTGCAACGGCAGAAACAGCACGCATGATTTCATCCCGGCCACCGTAATTGATGGCCACGGTCAGATTCAGACGGGAAAAGCCCGCGGTGCGGGCTTCTATTCCGGACATCAGCCGTTGCAATTTTGGGTCCAGACGCGAGCGATCGCCAATAAACCGCATACGCACGCCTTCGGCGGCCAGACGGTCTGCCTCGCGCTGGATATAGCGCGCGAAGATCGACATCAGGCCAAGCACTTCTTCGGTCGAGCGTTTCCAGTTCTCTGTCGAAAATGCGTAAATGGTCAGCCAGCGGATCCCCAAATCAGGCGCACAATGCACAATTTCCTTGACCCGTTCCGCGCCTTTGCGGTGCCCCACAAGCCGAGGCCAACCGCGATTCGTGGCCCAGCGGCCATTGCCATCCATAATGATGGCCACATGTTCCGCCGGGCGCGGATAACGATCCTTGTCGTGAGTGTCTTTCGCGGCCAAGCCGGAAACCTTTCTTTGCGCCAACCCTCAGGTCAAACCTGCATGATTTCTTGTTGTTTCTGGTCAAGCTGGCGGTCCACCGCGAGGATCGCCTTATCCGTCAATTCTTGCACTTCTTCCGACCACATCTTTTGGTCATCTTCGCCCATGCCTGCGGCTTTTGCCTTTTTGATCTGGTCCATGCCATCCCGGCGCACATTGCGGATCGCGACCTTGGCATTTTCCGCATAGCCCGCAGCAACCTTGGACAGTTGCTTGCGGCGTTCTTCGTTAAGTTCTGGAATGGGCAGGCGGATCAAAGGGCCATCAACCACAGGGTTAATGCCAATGCCCGAATCGCGGATCGCGCGTTCCACCTTGGAGATCATCGCTTTGTCCCAGACATTGATCACCACCATACGCGGCTCTGGCACATTGACGGTGCCTAGCTGGTTGATTGGCGTCATCTGGCCGTAGGATTCAACCATGATCGGTTCAAGAATCGCGGCAGAGGCGCGACCTGTGCGCAGCGATGAAAACTCTGTTTTAAGTGCGTTCATTGCACCATCCATCCGGCGCTGAATTGCGTCCAGATCAATATCAGTAGCGTCTTGCGCCATCGTATCCTCGTCAGATTTGCACTGGCGTGCTTTCACGCCCTATAGCAGGAAGGTTACCAAAACGTATAGAGTTTCAACCATGCACGCGGGTATAAGTACCCTGCCCGCTTAAAATACCACGAAATCCACCCGGTTCGTCCAATGAAAACACGATGATGGGCAAATTATTGTCACGCGCCAGCGCTATCGCCGATGCATCCATGACACCCAGATGTTTTTGCAAAACCTCGTCGTAGGTGACGTTTTCATAGCGTTTAGCGTCGGCATATTTCTTGGGGTCTTTATCATAGACGCCGTCCACCTTGGTGCCTTTGAAGATCACCTGACACGCCATTTCGTTGGCGCGCAAAGTGGCGGCAGTGTCGGTGGTGAAATAGGGGTTGCCAGTGCCCGCCGCAAAAATACAAACCCGCTTTTTTTCCAGATGGCGCACAGCGCGGCGGCGGATGTACGGCTCACAAACCTGATCCATCGGGATGGCAGAAATCACGCGGGTGAAGATGCCAATCTCCTCAAGGCTGGATTGCATGGCAAGCGCGTTCATCACTGTGGCCAGCATGCCCATGTAATCGGCGGTTGTACGCTCCATCCCCTGAGCAGACCCCTGAAGGCCGCGAAAGATGTTGCCGCCGCCGATGACCATGCAAATCTCGACCCCCAGATCATGCACCGATTTCACCTCTTGTGCGATGCGCTGCACGGTGGGGGGATGCAGCCCATACCCCTGATCGCCCATCAGCGCCTCACCCGAGATCTTAAGCATCACACGGCTGTAGGTGACGGTTGGCGAAGGGCCTGCCTGTGACATGGGTTGCTGCCTTTTTGGAATTGGAGTTGACTGGCGCGCAAAATGTCGGAAAACGCGATCAGGTTCAACGGTTAAGACGCAAAAAGTCCAATCGGCCCAAAGTGAGCCATAGATCAGCGTCGGGGGCCAGCCCCCCAAGACATTGGTTTCCTGAACAAATGGCGAAATCAATGTCTAACCCTGGGGATATTTGTGCCAAGATGAAATCGGATTGGGTTGATCTCGCCCTTAGGGATGTTTCGCGGTCGGCCCCGGTTTTGATTGCCGGGCCAACCGCATCGGGCAAATCGGCGCTGGCGCTTGCAATCGCGTGCCGCGACGACCGGATAATCGTGAATGCCGATGCCTTGCAGGTGTATGCGCGCTGGCGCATTTTGACGGCGCGCCCAAATCTGCAGGAAGAAGCCGAAGCCGAGCATCGGCTTTATGGCCATGTTGGGCGCGACATTTCCTATTCCGTCGGCGATTGGCTGCGTGAGGTCAGCGCGGTTCTGCAGACAGGCAAGCCAGTTGTGATCGTAGGAGGGACAGGGCTTTATTTTTCTGCATTGACCGAAGGCCTGGTCGATATTCCCGCGACGCCTGCGGAGGTTCGCAAGATTGCCGATTTTAGACGCGCCAAAGAAGGCATCAGCGGTTTGTTGCAAGAACTGGATGTCGCGACGTCTGAAAAAATCGACAAAGCCAATCCTGCAAGGGTCCAGCGCGCGTGGGAGGTCTTGCAATCCACTGGTCGGGGCCTTTCCGATTGGCAACGTGAAACAGGGCCTGCTCTGATGCCCCTGCGCGACGCTGACGCCCTTGTGTTGCGCCCAGACGTCGACGGGTTGAACAGCAGAATCGACCAACGGTTTGACGCCATGCTGGCCAGTGGGGCTTTGGCGGAAGTGGCGGCAGAGCTGCCGTACTGGGTGCCGGACAAACCTTCTGCAAGGGCGATTGGAGCCGCTGAATTGATCGGCCATTTGCGCGGAGACTTGTCCTTGGACGCAGCCATCAGCGCGGCCAAACTGGCGTCACGGCAATATGCAAAGCGACAGCGCACTTGGGCGCGCAGCCGTATGACTGGCTGGAACAGCATTATTCCCCATTGATTGGCCATATTCTGGGCACAAGGCGCAACTAGTTCTGATTTTGGTCACTTTTTTGCTTGGGTTGCGGGGCAAGGCCAGCTTACTATGATGTCAAGCAATGCTGGACCCACATAGATGCAAGACTTTACTGCCCTGTCTCAATTGCGGCTTGTGGCCGTGCCGCGCCTTGCGGCTGGTGGCCGCTGGCGTGTTGAAGCGATGCGTTCGATATCAGAGCCGTGTTTGCTATGGTTCACCAAAGGTCAGGGCCGCATCACAATCGCAGGGGTAACGCGCGGCTACACGGCGCACAATGCGATCTACATCCCCCCCGGTGTGATGCACGGCTTTGAAGTAAGCCCGCAAGTCTTTGGCACAGCTGTGTTTTTTGGCCGGGACAGCAAAGTAACTTTGCCCGAAACACCCTTGCATCTGCGTATTCGCGAAGTACATGCCCAGCAAGAATTGAACGTTGCCCTTGATAATATTCAGCGGGAATTGGACAGTGACAGCCCAGCCCATGAGCGCGCCGCGCGCCACCATTTGGGACTTTTGGGTGTCTGGCTGGAACGGCAGGCGTCTCGTGTTCAGGAAGAAACTCCGCGACCGGATGCAACAAGACGTCTGGTTGCACGCTATTCAACCCTGTTGGAGCGAGAGTTTAGGTCCGGCATGGGGGTTAGTGAATTTGCAGCGGCCCTTGGCGTGACATCAACCCACCTGACACGCTGCTGCCAAACCACCTGCGGGCGTCCTGCATCTGCCCTTTTGCAGGATCGGCGCATATTTGAAGCGCGTCGCTTGTTGACAGAGACGAAAATGCCCGTCGGCCAAATTGGCGAGAGTTTGGGTTTTACATCAGCTGCCTATTTCACAAGGGCGTTTCAACACATAACGGGTAAATCGCCTTCAGCGTTTCGCCGAGCGCCCTGAACTGTCGCTGATGTTTCCTGGCTGCCAGATCAAACTGCGCAATCGCAGGGCAGGCGACAATGCGCATTCTACCCCAAAATAGCGATAACGTAATTTTCCGTTTCGGCATAGGGTGGTATGCCATCATGTTGTTCAACAGCGGCGGGGCCTGCGTTATAGGCAGCAAGAGCCAGTCGCCAGGTGCCGAATTTATCGTACATTTGCCGAAGATAGCGCGCGCCACCTTCAAGGTTTTGCGCCGGATCATCAATATCGACGCCCAGCGTGTTGGCCGTGCCCGGCATTAACTGCGCAAGTCCCGTGGCGCCGGCGCTGGACACCGCGCCAACGTTCCATCCGCTTTCCTGCTGCACAAGGCGCAAAAATAAATCTTCCGGCACGTTGTGCTTGCGTGCAGCCGCTTTGGCGACTTCTAGAAATTCACCCTTATAGGACCCAGAAAAACGCGGCAGCACATCGGCTTTTCCACCTTTGCCTGCATTGGGTGTCAGCCGGTCTGAATTCGCATATTGGACGGCCAGTCGCCCATCCAGCAATTTGAACCGTTGATCTTTGCCTGTTCCCTGTGATTTTGATGATCCCGATAGCTTCAACCCTTCGGCACGCACCTGCGAGCCAAAGCCAAGGCACAGCACGGCCGCCACGCAAATCATTGCTATCGCCCGACGTGTCACGCAAATCCCCCACAGCACCGACATTTGAATATAGCGGCTTTTGACATTTTCGCCAGCCCCCAGGCAGCGGCGGTATCAATGTCGCGCAGTTGCAGCAGGCGTCTTGCAACGATATAGCAATTCATTAACCAATTCCGGCGAGCCTGCCGGGGAACAAACCGAGATTCGGTTAACAAGTGGAGAGCGAAGATATGGCAGGTTCAGTCAACAAAGTGATCATCGTCGGCAATCTGGGGCGCGACCCCGAGGTGCGGACGTTTCCGACCGGTGGCAAGGTGGTAAACCTGAATATAGCGACATCTGAAAACTGGCGCGACAAAGCCACTGGCGAACGTAAGGAACGCACAGAATGGCACCGCGTCGCCATTTTCAACGAGGCGTTGGGAAAGATTGCCGAACAGTATTTGAAAAAAGGCTCCACCGTTTATATTGAAGGCCAGTTGGAAACCCGCAAATGGCAAGACCAATCGGGTGCTGACCGCTTCACCACTGAAATTGTGTTGCGCCAGTTCCGCGGTGAATTGACCCTGCTTGGCGGGCGTGATGGCGGTTCGGGCGGCGGCGCGATGGAGGATCGCGGTGGTGGCTATGAGGGTGGCAACTACGAAGGTGGCGCGCCTTCGGGCGGCTCTGGCGGCGGGGCGCGCAGCGGGTCGTCAGGTGGCGGCAGCAGCCGCAGCGACATGGACGATGAAATTCCGTTCTAAACGCGGGTTTTCACTTTTGGCACGATCGGCGCGGCAGCACTGGACGCCGCGCCGGCTATTTCCTATATAAACTCTCAACAACACCGCGAGAGTCCCATGAACCAAGCACAGGACAAGATCGAGGGCACGCCCCTGATCAAACCGTCAACCACCGATCATCCGCTGTACGAGACGGTGGTAGACGCCTGTCGCACGGTGTTTGACCCCGAAATTCCGGTGAATATTTATGATCTGGGTTTGGTTTATACCATTGAAATTTCACCTGAAAACGAAGTTGAAGTAATGATGACCCTAACCGCCCCCGGCTGCCCCGTGGCGGGCGAGATGCCGGGCTGGGTTGCCGATGCGGTTGGCCCCTTGGCGGGTGTGAAGCAAGTGAACGTCAACATGACCTTCGATCCGCCCTGGGGGATGGAGATGATGTCAGATGAGGCAAAGCTGGAACTTGGGTTTATGTGAGGCAAGGCTTGGGGCTTGCGCATGGCAGATGCAAGCCTATAGACCTGCAAATATATTTCGCAAGCCAATACACTTGCATTTACACTTTGCAAGCCTTATAGCTTGCATATGAATCACTTAGCCGCAGTCTTGACCGGAGATTTGATTGGCTCGACGCAAGTCGGGCAAGCGGCTGTTGATGGCGCGATGGATGTGCTTGAGGCCATTAGTCGGACCGAAGCGGAAGACAGCGGGCTGGACATCCGATTTGTACGCTTTCGGGGCGACGGTTGGCAGATGTATTGCAGTGACGCAGCCAAAGTATTTCGCCTAACAGTGCTGGTGCTGGCAAACTTGCACTGTCGCCCTGCCCTTGCGCAAACCCGGCTTGCTGTGGCGACGGGTACAGTGTCAGTGCTGCCACCAAAGGGGCTGGCAAGTGCAAATGGCGAGGTTTTTTCCAATTCAGGACGGCTTTTGGATGGCATGACAACACAAAAGTTGCTCTTTCTAGATGGGAAAAGCAGCCCACCTTGGAAAATTGCACTCTTTTCTTACCTTGCTTGGCAATCTCCCAGATGGTCACCCGAACAAGCCCAAGCAATAGCGATAGCCTTTCGCAACGATCCGCCCCGTAAACACACGGTGGCTAATGAACTGGGTATCAGCCGACAAGCTGCCGAAGCACGACTGAGCGGAGCCGGATATGAACCGCTGCTAAGGGCGGACGAAGTGTTTGGTAAATCACTACTGGAATCGGAGCGTTGAAACTACCATGACCGAAACCTTCGTAGCCCTTCTCTTCGCCCACGCCCTTGCCGATTTCTTGTTCCAAACCAACTGGATGGTGCAAAACAAGCGCGATGTGGCACCGATGTTGGCCCATATCGCTGTCGTGCTGGCGACTGCCATCATCGCGACGGGAACGCTGCACCCGGCCATCTTTATTCTGGCCGCGGTCCACCTGTTTATTGATGCCATCAAAGCCGCCTACTTTCCAAACCAACTGCGCCCTTTCTTGCTGGATCAAGCCGCACACCTGGCCAGCATCATCGTCATTGCGGCCCTGCAGCCTGACATTTGGTCTATGGGCATTTGGGCATCCATTTCATGGCTGTCCGGAATAATGGTCGTTCTAACCGGCCTGATCCTTGTCACCCAAGCCGGGGGCTATGCCGTCGGCATGCTGATGCAGCCGTGGGCTGACGACACGCCAACAGGGCTGCGCAACGGCGGCCGTGTCATCGGCACGTTGGAGCGTGGGTTGATTTACCTGCTGATCCTGACCGGCCAAGCCGCTGGTATCGGCTTTCTGATCGCCGCAAAATCCGTCCTCAGGTTTGGGGCGGTCAAAGACGAAGGCAAGTTAAGCGAGTATGTCATTATCGGCACATTGGCGTCGTTTGGCTGGGCCATCATCGTCTCCGCAGGCGTTGTGGCCGTGCTCAAACTGCTGCCTTCACTTGGAATTCCCGATCTGCTACCTTAGATATAAGAAAAGCGAGGTTCCCATGTTCGGTATTCCCGGCAAAGCTGCCGTCACAATGACCCAAACTGCCGCCGCACAAATCGCGCGGCTGATGACCAAGCAAGGCTCATCCGGGCTGCGCATTGGCATCAAGAAAGGCGGCTGCGCAGGCATGGAATACACGATGGATTATGTGTCTGACGTAAACCCGATGGATGAGGTCGTTGAACAAGACGGCGCGCGCGTGATGATTGCACCGATGGCACAGATGTTCCTGTTCGGCACCCAGATTGATTATCAGACCTCGCTGCTGGATGCGGGTTTCAAGTTCATAAACCCCAATGTGGCGGAAGCCTGCGGTTGTGGCGAATCGATCAAGTTCAAAGATCAACCAAGCCCCTGATCGCAGTTCCATTTTTCTTTGTGATCGCGTAACCCTGTGCGCAACATGCAAAGGAAGACTGCTATGCGCAAACTTGCCGCCGGAAACTGGAAGATGAACGGCACGAATGCGGCCCTTTCCGAAGTGGCGGCTTTGCTGAAATCGCACCCGAACCCGGTTTGCGAAATGCTGCTCTGCCCGCCTGCACCTTTGCTTAACCGCATGCATGATCTGGCAACTGGCACTCAATTGCGGCTGGGGGGGCAGGATTGCCATGCAGAAGCCTCCGGTGCATTTACCGGCGACGTCTCTGCCGCCATGCTGGCCGATGCGGGGGCCACGCATGTGATTCTCGGTCATTCCGAACGCCGCGCGGGACACAGCGAAACCGACGCGTTGGTCCTCGCCAAGGCCGAGGCCGCCTATGCTGCAGGCTTGATCGCGATCATTTGTGTCGGTGAAACCGAACGTCAGCGCGATGCCGGTGCGACGCTTGATGTGATTGGCGCGCAGCTGTTAGGTTCGTTGCCACTGGCTGCCACCGAGGCGAATACCGTCATTGCCTATGAACCGGTCTGGGCCATCGGCACCGGTCGCACGCCAACTTTGGCCGAAATTGCCGATGTGCATCTGTTCTTGCGCGCACGCCTGACTGCCCGGATGGGCGCTGATGCTATGACCGTTCGGCTGCTATACGGTGGGTCGGTCAAGCCATCAAACGCGGCAGAGATTTTTGCTGTGGCCAATGTCGATGGTGCGCTAATTGGGGGGGCCAGCTTAAAGGCCGCTGATTTCGGTGCCATCGTTGCAGCGCTGTCGGACGCATAGCGCGAAACACGCCCTCGCCATGTCGCAGGCAAACAAGACAACCTGTGCCTGATTGGCGATGCCCGTGGTATCATGACAGCAATCCCCCAAACCCGCGCGCCACTGTTCGCAAATGTCATCTGCATGCTGTCGATGTTGGTTTGGGCGGCGGGGCTACCAGCGGCTGAACTGCTGATTGGAAAGGTACCGCCCCTTCCTTTGACAGCTGCCCGAATGGCAATGGCAGCAGCCGTGCTTTTACCCCTGTGGTTGGTGCTGGAAGGGGCCACCCCGCTGAAATCTGCCCGTTGGGGCAAAGGCATTGTCATCGGCGGACTGACCATCGGCCTTGGCGCATTCATGCTGGTGATCGGCCAATCGATGACCGGGCCGGTGACAGTGGCGATCATATCGGCCAGCATGCCGCTGATCGGTATCGCGATTGAGGTTATCCTTGACGGTCGCAAAATTACACCCGCTTTGGTTATTGGTTTGGTCCTTGCCCTCATCGGCGGGGTCATGGCGCTTGGCAGCGGGGCCGCGTCGGTCAATCTGGGGCTGGGGGCACTGTTCTGCTTTGCATCCGTGCTGATCTTCACCATCGGCTCGCGCCTGACTGTCACTGCATTTCCCGCGCTCTCGCCCTTGGGGCGCACCACGCTCACTCTCACCGGGGCCGCGATCCTGACCAGTGTGGCCGCGCTGATCCACGCGGCGAGCGGGGCTACCGGCCCGGATTGGGCGCTGCTGGGCTGGCCGGAATTTGGTGCATTGGCAATATTTTCAATCGGCGGTTTGGCGATCAGCCAGGTCTTATGGATCATGTCTGTGGGCCATCTTGGCATTGGCCTCGCCTCGCTGCATATCAATGCCACGCCATTCTATGTCATGCTGATCCTGTTCGTGCTTGGTGCCGCATGGAGCTGGCCGCAAGCCATCGCTGCCACCGTCGTTGGTCTTGGTGTGCTGATCGCACAAGACCTGTTTTCCAAAAACCTGACCTAAACACAATGCAAACCCTGCACCAATCCCCAAATGACCCGGCGTTTGTGCAAAACCCCTATCCATTCTACGCCGCCGCCCGCGCGCTCGGCCCGTTCTTTCACTGGGCCGACTATGGCATGGTGTGCACGCCGTCTGCCGCTGCAGCCAATGCCATTTTTCGCGACCGCCGCTTTGGCCGTGAAGCGCCTGCCGAACTGGCCCCGGTGATCCCCGATCACCTAAAGCCGTTCTACGCGGTCGAAGCGCATTCGATGCTGGAGCTGGAACCACCCCGCCACACCCGTTTGCGCGGCTTGGTGCTGCGCGCCTTCACCTCGCGCAGGATTGCGGCGTTGGGGCCAGAGATTGAAACCCTGACGCATCAGTTGATCGACGCGCTGCCGCAAGGCCCGTTCGATTTGCTGAAACAATTCGGCCAAAAACTGCCCGTCACCATCATCGCCCGGCTGCTCGGCGTACCTGAATCCATGTCCGACGACCTGCTGAAATGGTCCAATGCCATGGTTGGCATGTATATGGCCAACCGCACCCCTGCCGCCGAGGCGCGCGCAATTGCAGCAACGGAAAGCTTCGTCGCCTTCCTACGCGACTATATCGACCAGCGACGCCAAGACCCGCGCGATGATCTGATCACATCCTTAATTGCCGCAGAAGAACTTGGCGAAAAACTGACAACGGACGAGCTGATTTCAACCTGCATCCTTCTGTTGAACGCAGGCCATGAAGCGACAGTTCACACCATCGGCAATGGCGTCAAAACCCTGCTGGAAACGCATACGCCGCTGTCCGCCCTTGCCCCCGATGCGGTAGACGCCACCATTGAGGAAATTCTGCGCTTCGATCCGGCGCTACATATGTTCACCCGCTGGGCCTATGAAACCGTCGACCTGATGGGTCATACGTTTCACCGTGGTGACCGGGTGGCATTGCTTCTTGGGGCAGCAAACCGCGATCCCGCGACTTGGGAAAGCCCCGACCAATTCATCCCTACCCGCCCCGTTAAACCCAATGTCACATTCGGTGCGGGCCTGCATTTTTGCGTAGGTGCCCCCCTCGCCCGACTGGAACTGCAAATTGCAGTGCCAATTCTTTTCAACCGCCTGCCGGGACTGCGTATTGCGGATGTGCCAAGCTACAGCGATGTCTACCATTTCCATGGGCTGACCAAACTTATGCTCAACTGCGATTAGGCTTTTTCTGTTCAAAAATATCCTCGGGGGGATGGCCGCAGGCCATTGGGGGCAGACAGGCCCCCCTAAAAATTTTCGTACGAAAATTTTTCTTGCACCGCTCCCTCAAACCGGCAACACCGTCGTTGATTTGATCTCTTCCATGCTCAGCAAAGCTGTCACATTATAAATCCGCACTTCGGATATCAGCGCTTGATAAAATGTATCATAGGCCCGCGCGTTCTTGACCCGCACTTTCAGGATATAGTCAATATCGCCTGCCAGCCTATGCGCCTCCATCACCTCGGGCCGCGCTTGCAACGCCGTCAGGAACTTGCGCTGCCAGTCGGCTTCATGCTCGCTTGTGCGGATCAGCACGAAAAAACACGCCTCCAACCCCAGCGCCTCGGGGTCCAGAATGGCGGTCTGCCGCAGGATCACCCCCGCTTCGCGCATCCGCTTGATGCGGTTCCACACAGGCGTCTTTGATGACCCCACTTTACGGGCAATTTCGTCCAAAGACTGGCTCGCATCGGCCTGCAACTCACCAAGGATTTTCCTGTCCATCTCATCCAGCCGGACTGCCATTCCCATTCTCCGCCAAATTACAGAACCCCGTTCCATTTGACCGCAGTATCAGAACAATCATCCTTATCTGCAAGCGACACTGGCCCTAAACAGGGAAAATGTCCTATATTGGGTATAGAAAACACGCCGCAAAACCTACCCCACGCGCAGGAGGCACCCATGAAAGGCCGCTTTACCCCGAAAGTCGTCACCGCGAATGACCTTCGCTTGGGCGATGTGGTCTATCTGACGGCAGATGATCAGTGGTCGCGCTTACATTCTGACGCCGAACTGATCGAGGATGAAGCCCACGCCCAGATGCGCCTTCTGCATGGCGCGGCGCAACGCCTTATCGTGGTCGGCGCTTACCTCGCCGATGCTAAGGCTGGCGTGAGCGGCCCCGAACCCACGCATTTTCGCGAAGATTTCCGCACCCGCGGCCCGTCCAACTATGCCTATGGCAAGCAAGTCGACCTTAGGAACGCCCGCGATGTATAACTATTCCGATTTCGACGAAGGTTTCGTGCGCAGCCGCGTGGCGCAGTTCACCCAGCAGGTAGACCGCCGCCTTGATGGCAGCTTGACCGAGGATGAATTTCGCCCGCTGCGGCTGATGAACGGGCTTTATCTGCAACTGCACGCCTATATGCTGCGGGTGGCCATCCCCTACGGCACCCTTGCCCCGCGCCAAATGCGGCAATTGGCGATGATCGCCGATACCTATGACAAGGGCTATGGCCACTTCACCACACGGCAGAACATCCAATACAACTGGCCCGTGCTGCAAGACGTGCCTGCCATCCTGTCGGCCTTGGCCGATGTCGAAATGCACGCCATCCAGACCTCTGGCAACTGCGTGAGGAACGTCACCGCTGACCATTTCGCGGGCGCTGCGGCGGATGAGATTGAAGACCCCCGCCCCACAGCCGAACTGCTGCGCCAATGGTCCACCGATCACCCGGAATTCCAATTCCTGCCACGCAAATTCAAGATCGCCATCACCGGATCGCCCAATGACCGCGCCGTTACCAAGGCGCATGACATTGGCCTACGCATGGTGCGCAATGACAAGGGCGAGCCGGGCTATGAGGTGATGGTCGGTGGCGGTCTGGGCCGCACCCCGATGATCGGCGTCACCGTGCGGGCGTTCCTGCCGAAAGCTGATTTGCTGCCTTATGTCGAAGCCGTGCTTAGCGTCTACAACTCCCTAGGTCGGCGCGATAACAAATACAAAGCCCGCATCAAGATCACCGTGCACGAAACCGGCGCGGAAGAAATCACCCGCCTGATCGAAGCCCGCTTTGCCGAGCTGCGCCCGCTGTTTGGCGGTGCCGATCAGGTGCTGCTGGCAGAGATCGCCGAGGCTTTCGCCCCCCCCGCTTTCCGAAATGCGTCGACCGATTCGTATGACGCGTTCTACAAAGCTGATCCCACCTTCCGCGCTTGGGCCGATACCAACCTTTCCGCTCACCGCAACGCACAATATGCGATTGTGACAATCAGCCTGAAAGCCCATGGCGAAACCCCCGGCGATGCGACGTCAGATCAAATGCGCCTTATGGCGTATCTGGCCGAGCAATACGGCCATTCCGAACTGCGCATCAGCCATGAGCAGAACGTCATCCTGCCGCATGTCCACAAATCCGACCTGCCTGCTGTTCACGCCGCCCTGCATCAAGCGGGTCTTGGCACCGCCAATGTCGGCCTGATCTCCGATATCATCGCCTGCCCTGGCATGGATTATTGCGCGCTGGCAACCGCGCGGTCGATTCCCGTCGCCCAACAAATCGCGCTGCGGTTTGATGAGCTAAAGCTGGAACATGACATCGGCCCGCTGAAGCTGAAAATCTCGGGCTGCATCAATGCTTGCGGCCACCACCATGTCGGCCACATCGGCATTCTGGGGCTGGACCGCGCGGGTGTTGAAAACTACCAGATCACGTTGGGCGGGGATGCTACTGAGACGGCAGTGATTGGCGAAAAAACCGGGCCGGGGTTTGCTTACGATGAAATCGTGCCCGCGATTGAACGCATCGTTCTGGCCTATCTTGAGCAGCGCGAAGCCCCGTCAGAGACATTCCTTGACGCTTACCGCCGCCTTGGCCTCGCCCCGTTCAAAGCCGCCCTCTACCCAACTGAGGCCGCGCGCGATGCCGCTTGAAGCCCCCCTTGCCCCGGTGCAAACCCGCGTCGCAGACCTGAACACGCGCTATCGCCACCATGGTGCGACCGCCGTTCTGGAACGCGCGATGACCGACCCACAGGTCGGGCGCATAGCCCTTGTGTCCAGCTTTGGCGCAGAATCGGTGGTGCTTTTGCATCTGGTGTCGGTGATCGACCGCACCACGCCTGTGCTGTTCATCGACACCGAAATGCTGTTTGCGGAAACCATCGCCTATCAAGCCGAGGTGGCTGATAAACTGGGTCTAACCATCACCCGCATCACCGCAGACCGTGCAAAACTGGCGTTCGAAGACCCCGACAACACCCTGCACCAGTTCAACACCGATGCCTGCTGTGCGCTGCGCAAGACCGAACCGTTGGAGCGCGCGTTGTCTGGCTATGATGCATGGATCACGGGCCGCAAACGCTATCAAGGTGCCACGCGGGCAGCAGTTGATTTCTTTGAAGCCGAAGGCGATATCCGCATCAAGGTCAACCCGCTGGCCCATTGGGACCGCGCAGACTTGGAAGACTACATGGTCAACAACCGCCTGCCGCGCCATCCACTGGTTGCCAAAGGCTACCCCAGCATCGGCTGCGCGCCCTGCACCAGCCCTGTGTTGCCGGGTGAAGACCCCCGCGCAGGCCGTTGGCGTAATTCGGAAAAAGTCGAATGCGGCATCCATTTCATCAATGGTCGTGCGGTGCGCGTGCCGCTGAACCAAATGCCATCGAAGGAATCTGCCGCATGAGCGTTCTTGTAAATGACACCGGATTTTCAACCGCTCCCGAATTGAACGCCGTGTCCCTTGACGACCTCGCCAACCATCAGGGCGCGCTTGATCTTGCCAATACCGATGATCCGTCGGTGCTTGCCGGCCAATTGGGCAATGTCAACCTGATCCGCGTGGCCTTCCCGGCTTTCAGCGATGGTCGCGGCTTTACCATTGGCCGCCGTTTGCGGATGATGGGATACACCGGCACCTTGCGCGCGCATGGGCACGTGATCGCCGACCAATATGCCATGGCCCGCCGCGTCGGCTTTGACGATGTAGAAATCAGCGATGAATTGGCCCTGCGCCAACCCGCAGACCAATGGAAATTCCGTGCCGATTGGCGCGACCATGATTACCTTGGCAAGCTGCGCGCCTGATTATCTGCTACCAACCGCGCCAAACCTGCCCTATCCAGCAAAGACCCATTCCCAATGACCGAGCTTACGCAAGTGACCGAGCCTGCCAAAATCACCGTGCCCGATGCGCAAACAGTAACATCGGTAAAGCATTGGACGGACCGTCTGTTTTCCTTCCGAGTGACGCGGCCTGCGTCCCTTCGGTTTCGGTCCGGCGAATTCGTGATGATCGGCCTTTTGGGCGACACGGGCAAACCCCTCCTGCGCGCTTATTCCATTGCATCGCCTGCGTGGGATGATGAATTGGAATTTTATTCGATCAAGGTGCCAGACGGCCCGCTAACCTCGAAACTGCAGCACATAAAACCCGGTGATCAGATTATCCTGCGCCCGAAACCCGTTGGCACCTTGGTGCATGACGCGCTGCTGCCCGGCAAACGGCTGTGGTTTTTGGCCACCGGCACGGGCCTTGCCCCGTTTGCGTCGCTGATGCGCGAACCGGACACTTATGACAAATACGACCAGATCATCATGATGCACACCTGCCGCGAGGTGGCCGAACTGGCCTATGGGCGCGAATTGGTCGAAAGCCTGAAGGATGATCCGCTGATCGGCGAACTGGTCGGCGATAAGCTGCTGTATTACCCCACCACCACGCGCGAGCCGTCACCCTACATGGGCCGGATTACTGACAATCTGACAAGCGGGAAAGTCTTTGCCGATCTGGGCCTATCACCGATCGACCCCGAAGAAGACCGCGCTATGGTGTGCGGCAGCCTTGCCTTCAACCACGACGTCAAAGCGGTGCTTGAAAAATTTGGCTTGCGCGAAGGGGCCAATTCCGAACCGCTGGATTATGTGGTTGAGAAGGCTTTTGTTGGCGACGGCATCTAAAGCAAAACCAAAACGCACCCGACGCGAATAAAAAGGGCCGCACCATCTCTGGTGCGGCCCCAAGCTTGCGCCAAGGCGCAAACATTACATGCCGAGCGCGGTTTTCACCTGAGCAATCACAGCGGTGATTGCAGCCGGATCCGTGCCAGCAGCGGTTACAGCGGCTTTCAAGGTTGCTTTCATAGCATCATCAAGCGTCGATGCGTCGATCATGCCAGCAACTGCAGCAGGATCAAAGGTTGCCGCGTCCAGCGCTGGCACCGCTTCGGTAACAGTTTCTGCAGCGGCGGCTGCGGCGGCGGCAGCTTCTTCTGCGGCCTTGGCAGCAGATGCTGCTTCGGCTTCAGCAGCTGCGGCGGCGGCGGCTTCTTCAGCGGCTTTGGCTGTGGCAGCGGCAGCATCAGCTGCAGCCGTTGCTTCCATTGCGGCCTTCTGGGCCGGGGCATAGCTGAACTGGTAATAGCCTGCCGCAGCAGCCAAAACCACGATGGCACCGATGATCACGTTCTTGTTCATTTCAAGTCTCCCATAACCGAGGAAAAGGCTCAGTCGCGCGGCCCATATGGCAGCTATCCGTCAAAAAGAAAAGACTGCACCATCAAAATCTCCCTTAAAATGGCAATCATACGTCAAATATGCGGGCGAATGCGGGTTGTATCGGCCTTAGCACAGGTCTATTTTGCGCTCTTATCCCGGCAGCTGTCTGCTGCCTACGACTTGCCTGAAACAACTTGAAGGAACGCCACCATAGCCCGCAGACCGCACAATGCCCCGCCGCAACGCGAAACCGGCCCCCGCATCAATGATCGCATCCGTTCGCCCGAAATTCGTCTGATCGGCGCAGATGGGGAAAACGTCGGCGTCGTGACGCCCGCCCGCGCCATGGTGCTTGCCGAAGAAGCGGGTCTTGATCTGGTGGAAATCTCGCCCAACGCGGAACCGCCGGTTTGCAAGATCATGGATTTCGGCAAATTCAAGTATGAGACGCAAAAGCGCGAGGCGGAAGCCCGCAAAAAGCAGCACATCATCGAGATCAAGGAAATCAAGTTCCGTCCCGGCACGGATATCCATGATTACGACGTGAAAATGCGCTCTGTGCTGAAGTTTTTGGAAGAGGGCGACAAGGTCAAGGTGACCCTGCGCTTTCGCGGTCGCGAAATGGCGCATCAGGATTTGGGCCTTGTGCTTTTGAACCGTGTGGCCGCTGATGTGGCGGACAATGGCAAGATTGAGAGCATGCCGCGCCTTGAGGGCCGCCAGATGGTGATGATGATCGGGCCGAAATAACCGAGCATTGGTCGCCTTGCTAAGATGGTATTTAAACGAAGAAAATGAGAAAGGGGTCGGTTTATCCGGCCCCTTATTGTATGGATTTTGGGGCTACATTGCGCCATGCGGTCAGCAGCAGGCTTTCCAGTAATGCTGCCTCCGCAGTAGAATGGTCGATCTGGGTCCACCCCTGACGCCCCCAGCCGCCCTTGATCGGGGAGACCAGCGGTTCAGCCGCGCAAACCATCTCTTGTTGTTCCGGCGTCAGTTTCACATAGGCAGCACCTTCTGCCGTAAACCCTGCAAAAATCTTGTTGCGCACCCGAAAGTCGGCTTTGCCAAAGTGGGATTTCTCCTCAACTTCTGGCAGCGCCATCGCAGATTCCCGAAATTGACTTTCCAGCAGCGCCATATCAGTCCTGATCCCGCAAATGCCCGCGCAGGGCAATTTCCTTTAACAGCCCACCAACCCCCATCGCCGCGATATCGTCATCCGTCACTTGTACGCCGCAGGCATACCGCTCCAGCACCCAATCCGCCCCGTTCAGCGCGGGCGATCTGGCACATCCCGGTAGGCCGATCACCGGGCGCGCACCAAGCATGCCATGAAACAACAGGTTGCCCGGATCAACCGGCATGCCAAAGCGGGCCACCTGCCCTCCTGCAAGACGCACAGCCTGGGGTCCGGTATCGTGCAAATCCGACGTGGCAGACCCGGTCAGGATCAACAAAATATCACCCGACATTGCTGTCAGTGCAGCTGCCATCGCCTGCTCTTCATGTGGCACCACCGCCACTTCGGCCAGCGCCATCCCCAAGGTCCGCAGCCGCGCCTCAACCGCGCGTCTGCCTTTGGCGGTCAGCTTGACATTTTGCCCCGGCACCTCGGTCAGCAGCAACCCGGCACTGCGTCGCACCACTGGCAGAATACGGATTGCGGCTTTTGCAATGGCCTCGGTCGCCAGCAGCGCATCGTTCGGCACGGCATAGGAGATGATTTTAACGGTGCCCACCAAAGTGCCCGCCGCAACACGCGCAAAGGGCGGCAGTGTCGCCAAGGTGATCGACGGGTGAATGCGGTTGAGCGCATGAATGGCCGCCGCGTCCATCGCCACAATCCCTGGCCCGGTTGCCTTCAGGTTCACACGGCCTGTAAACGCCTCGGTCAAGATCAGCCCCTGATCACCCGGCACAAGGGCCTGCGCCAACCGTGTGGCCGCACTGTCTTCGGCCACATCACCCGCGTCTGGTGCTGCCACGGTAACCTCGGTAACCCCTGCCGTGCGCAGTATCGCCACATCGGCACCCGTCAGAATCACCCCTTTGCGAAGTCTCGATCCCGGCAGCGGCACCGAATGGGCCAAGATCGCCCCTTCCGCCTCGGCAATCGGAACGGGGCCAAAGCGCATCAGCCGCGCCGCAGTGTTTGGGTGATTTGCGCAAGGATCGACACCGCAATTTCCGCAGGCGATTTTGCCCCAATATCCAAACCCACAGGCGCGCGCAGACGGGCAATCTGCGCCTCGGTTACACCTGCACTGCGCAAGCGGTCCAGCCGTTTGGCATGCGTGCGGGTCGACCCTAGGCACCCGATGTAGAACGCAGGCGATGCAAGGGCGCCAAGCAACGCAGGATCATCCAGCTTTGGATCATGTGTTAAGGTCACCACCGCTGTGCGTGCATCGGGGCGCAATGCAACCATCGCCTCATCCGGCCAATCGTCGCTGATCACCTCGCCCGGAAAGCGCGCACTCGCCCCAAACGCGCCGCGCGGATCAATCAACGTCGGGTCATAGCCACAGCTCCGCGCCATCGGTAACAACGCTTGCGCGATATGCACAGCGCCCACCACAATCATTCGCAGCGGCGGGTTGTGAACGGCGATGAACCAGCTGGACTGTTCCATCCCTGATTTATCCGCCCGCATCCTGGCGCTAACGGTTTCGGCCAAAGGGTCACCCAAGCCAGCAAACAACCGGCGATCCCAACTGTCGGTGTTCACCAAATAGGCCACGGCGCGTCGATCCGCACGCGCCGCAACCAGTTCCGCCAACATCGCCTCTGGCAATGACTGCCCCACTGGTTCCACCAGCACCCGGATGGTGCCACCGCACGCCAGTCCTACCGCAAAGGCCTGATCATCCGACACGCCAAACGTCAGCAACCGCGAAGCGCCATCCGCCAGCGCATCCACCGCCTCGGTCACAACGGCGCCTTCGACACATCCGCCGGAAACTGATCCCATGAAAGTGCCGTCGCCTGCGATGGCCAACTGACTGCCCGCTTGCCTTGGCGCTGACCCCCAGGTTTCAACCACCGTCGCCAACACCGCCCCCCGCCCAGCGCGGTGCCAGCCAAGGGCGATTTCAGGAATGTCGTTATCGGTCATATCTTGTGCCTCGCGCCCGGCATGGCGCATCTCTATCTGACACCAAAGCAAGCACAGGGGGAAGTCAGTTCTGGTACAGATGAAAAAGGGGCCCAAAACGGGCCCCTTTCAAAATCATTCGCTTGGTTGACCTTGGGCTTACCGCGCCGAACGCAAAAGCGGACCAATCACACGCACCGCGACACGGCGATTGCGCTTTTCATTGCCAAGCGTATCGATTCGCAATTCCGTTTCGCCGTAGCCCTGGATCACCATGTTTTCCGGCGGGATGTCGAAATACTCGGTCAAGGCAAGCGCCACAGATTCAGCACGTCGGTCAGACAGCGCAAGGTTCAACGCCGCGGACCCGGTTGCATCAGTATGCCCTTCAATCAGGAACACTTCGCGCGGATTTCTTGCGATAAGGCGTTTCATCAAACCACCCAGATCGGCCAGATCATCCGCCTCGGACGCGCGAATCGCAGCTGATCCGGTGTCAAAGGTTATGGCATCAACATCAATCGTGGCCGCCAAAGCCCGCACTTCGGGGATCTCGCGGATTTGACGCAGGCTAAACTTGCGCCCAACCCGTGCCACGTCTGTTTCAGCAAGTGCCAGCTTGATTTCCGCATCTTCATCCTGGGTCGAGATCACCACCCGCCCTTCACGTGGCCTTGGCAGATCGCGGACAACAACCAGATCTTCCGGTTCCAGATCGTCGATCAGCACCAGTTCCCGGCCCCGATCATCATATTGCGCCCGGCGCAACACACGACCGGTGGCATCACGAATGGTCACCACCTGCGTGCCATCGGGACGTTCAACGATCGTGCGGGTGGACCCGTCACGGTAGGTTTCGGTGCGCACGTTCGTTCCCGGGCGACGGATCACAGCATCATCGTCTTTGTAGACCTGATAGGTGCCATCCGGTCTTAGCACGACAACCCGGTCGCCGGTGTTGGACACCACGCGGCGATCTTCTTGCCGGTTGTTGGTGTCCTTGATGATCGCACCCACAACCAACGCACCCAAAGCGACAAGACCAACCTTTTCAAGATTTGAAAGTCTGCTCTTGCGGCCACCCTCGACAGCCACTGGGGCTGCGGCGAATTCTTGGGCAGAGCTGCGCTGCGTTTCTTCGGTCAGCAATTCAGTCGTCGTGGTGACGGCCGCGTCCGATGGGGCTTGATCTGCAGGCAATTCACCTTCGGCCAAGGGCGTCGCCAACAGCGTTTCAGCGGCCCCCAACAGCGCTGGATCAGTGGCCGTCGGTTCAGCCAACAGCGTGTTCAGCGTTTGCACTTCAGCGTCGGTTACCACCGGGGCCTCTACCGGCTCTGCAGTTTCATCTGCTACGGGCTCGGCGGTTTTCAATCCAGCGGCTGGATCAACCAGAACGCCTGCAGCATCGACTTTAAGTTCCGCTTCAGCAGCAGCAAAGGCGGCGGCCTGTGCGGCCAGTTCTTCTTCGGTCAATTCAACAGGAACCTCTACAGCCGCTTCGGCAGCAGCAGCATCCGTCGCAGCTTGGGCTTCCGCAGCGATTGCGGCATCAGCCTCGGCTTGGGCAGCGGCGGCAGCATCAGCCTCAACTTGTGCAGCGGCAGCGGCATCAGCATCTGCTTGCGCAGCGGTATCAGCATCTGCTTGCGCAGCGGCGGCAGCATCTGCTTCGGCCTGTGCAGCTGCGGCAGCGTCAGCGTCAGCTTGCGCGGCAGCGGCAGCAGCCTCCTCGGCGGCTTTGGTTGCATCAGCAGCGTCAGCGTCAGTTGCAGCAGCTGCAGCATCTGCCTCGGCTTGCGCAGCAGCGGCGGCGTCAGCTTCGGCCTGCGCTGCGGCAGCAGCGGCAGCCTCCTCGGCGGCTTTGGTCGCATCAGCAGCGTCAGCGTCGGTTGCGGC
>JANOFE010000229.1:0-35116 GCA_031413495.1 Pseudorhodobacter sp.
TTCAATGTCGGTCACAACGTCAGCGGACAGGTTCTCGATGCCGCCACCAACAGTGGTCATAACCACGATGCCAAGGCCAACGATGGCTGCGGTCAGAACGACCCAGTCAACGGTTACTGCGCCAGCTTCGTCGTTCTTGAAGGACTTCAGGATGTTCAGGAGGGTCATTTTGGTTCTCTTTCTCAGGGGTTGCTCTAAAAATCTTACCGCTTCGGCGTTTCGGTTCGGTCTCTGTTCCGTCCGCTTTCCGTTTCGGCATGAACACTTATAGCTGTCCAATAGTGGCAACACTTGGGTCTGCGCAGGGCATTTTCTGGCACCCTTAAAATACTTTGATATTTCTTCAAACATATTGAAAAGATTGTATAAAATATTTCCCATTTCGCAAATCTGGTCACAGCTAGCGTGACTTTCGCGCCGATTTTGTCAGCTTTGCCTCAGTCTGGCCCGGAAAAGCTGGCCAGAAACCCGTTTCTTTGCGAAAAGACAGGTAACAAAAAGAAACGACAATGGGCAGTTTACGTGATGCAGATCAAAGCAGGCCTTCTGGGCATTACACTGGCTTTCGCATGGATGGGCGCCGCACCCGCCGAGGTGGTGCCGGTGCAGGAAAACTTTACCTTCAAGCGCGTGAAGGTGCCGCAGCCGGGTGTGGGCAAGCGCATCACCGTGCAGATTGACCCCGCAGAACAAGCGCGCCGCCTTGCCGCCTTGCCAAAGATCGACCCGCACCCGGTGCCCAGTGAAGCCGCGCCGCTTGCACCGCTTGGTGATCAGTCACCCGCCGCACCTGTTCTGTCATCCTATGCGTGGTATTGGGACACCGTACCAACCGCTATAGATGCCGTCGACGGGCGGTTCACATTGGCAATGGCTACCCTGTCACTGGGGCCGGGTGGCAAATCCGTGGCCGCCCCGCGCTTGCAGCACATGCAAGAAATCGCCGCAAGCTATGGCACCGATATTCTGACCGCGACGCTTGGCACCGATGTATCGCCTGCGCTGGTGCTGGCAGTGATTGGCATTGAAAGCGCGGGCAAGACGGATGCCCTTAGCACCGCCGGGGCAGAAGGCCTGATGCAACTGATCCCGGCCACAGCTGAACGGTTCGGCGTGACAGATGCCAAGGATGCCACACAAAACATCAAAGGCGGCGTCGCTTATCTGGATTGGCTGATGAAGCGGTTTGACCGCGATCCGTTGATGGTGTTGGCCGCCTATAACGCAGGCGAGGGCGCGGTTGAGGCGAACAAAGGCATCCCCCCCTATGCCGAGACCCGCGATTATGTGCCAAAGGTGCTGGCCGCTTGGCAGGTGGCGCAGGGTCTGTGCCTTAGCCCGCCAGAGCTTGTCACCGATCCTTGCGTGTTCAAGATCATTTCGGCCAGCAGCGAATAGCGCCGGTCTTTTAGGTAGGATGAAACTTTGTGTGGGATGGGCAAGCTACCCATCCCCAATCACCCAACAATGGTCGCCTCGGTTGCGGCGCGCAATTCGGCCTCGGACACGCCATCCGCACATTCCACAATGCGCAAACCGCCCGGCACCACATCCAGCACACCCAGATTGGTAATAATCCGGTCCACCACCTTTTGCCCGGTCAGCGGCAAGGTGCAGGATTTCAACACCTTGCTTTCGCCGTGTTTCGATGTGTGATCCATCACCACCACCACACGGCCCACGCCTGCGACCAGATCCATCGCGCCGCCCATGCCTTTGACCAGCTTGCCGGGGATCATCCAATTCGCCAGATCGCCATTTTCGGCCACTTCCATCGCGCCAAGAATGGCCATCGCAATCTTGCCGCCCCGGATCATCGCAAAGCTTTGCGCGGAATCGAAAAATGCCGTTTGTGGCAATTCCGTAATCGTCTGCTTGCCCGCATTGATCAGATCGGCGTCCTCATCGCCCTCAAACGGAAATGGCCCCATGCCAAGCATCCCGTTTTCCGATTGCAACGTCACCTCGATGCCCTTGGGGATATAGTTCGACACCAGCGTCGGGATGCCGATGCCAAGGTTCACATACCAGCCGTCTTGCAGCTCCTGCGCCGCCCGTTCAGCCATTTGATTGCGGTCCCACATTATACTGCCTCCCGCTTTCTAACCGTTCGCTGTTCTATCCGCTTCTCGTGCTGCCCCTGCACAATCCGGTGCACATAGATGCCGGGCAAGTGAATGGTATCGGGGTCAAGCGATCCCAGCGGTACGATTTCTTCCACCTCAACCACGCAAACCTTGCCGCAGGTGGCGGCCGGCGGGTTGAAATTGCGCGCGGTCTTGCGGAACACAAGGTTGCCCGACGGATCGGCCTTCCACGCCTTCACGATAGACAGATCAGCCACAATGCCGCGTTCCAGAATATACTCCTGCCCGTCAAAGGTTTTCACATCCTTGCCATCAGCAATCACCGTGCCGACGCCGGTTTTGGTATAAAAGCCGGGAATCCCCGCACCGCCCGCGCGCATCCGTTCGGCCAGGGTGCCTTGCGGGTTGAATTCCAGCTCCAGCTCTCCGCTAAGATATTGGCGCATGAATTCGGCGTTCTCGCCCACATAGGACGAGATCATTTTCTTCACCTGCCGGGTTTCCAGCAACACGCCAAGGCCAAACCCATCAACGCCTGCGTTGTTAGAGGCAACGGTCAGACCCTTGGTGCCCGCATCCCTGATGGCCGCGATCAGCAATTCAGGGATACCGCAAAGGCCAAACCCGCCCGACGCAATGAACATGCCGTCAAACAACAGCCCCTCAAGGGCCGAGGCCGCACCGTCATAGACCTTTTTCATCGCAAGCATCCCCCATCGCAAACTCTGTCCTTCTTTCTGGCGAACGCCTGACCCCAAGTCAATTGCCGCGCCGCAGCAAATCTACCAACATTTCACACGTTTGCTCTGTGGTTTTGCACAGACCCGCTTTACCCCGCGCCGCCATTCGCTATGCTGACGCGCCCGCCCGCGTGGTGAAATGGTAGACACAGGGGACTTAAAATCCCCAGACCGGAAGGTCGTGCCGGTTCAAGTCCGGCCGCGGGCACCAAGTCTTACCTTTGCGGCGGCGCTCCAAGGGCGCGCAGCATGCGGCGGGTCGCAGCCACCACCGGATTGTGGGTTTCGCGTAAAATCGCTATCCGGTCAAACCGGTTGCGGTCCGCGTTCACGGCCAACCGCAGAGCCTGACCAAAGGCCATGCGCAATTCTGTGCCAATGTTGAACTTGCAGATGTGCGATGTGCGCGACAGCAATCTGCGCTGATCCTCTGGCACACCCGTGCCACCGTGGATCACCAAAGGAAGCGTCGTTACCGCCTCAATCGCCCGCAAGGCCGCCTCATCCAGCGGCAGCGACGGGCCGCGTTGCAAATGCATATTGCCGATAGAAACCGCCATCGCATCAACGCCTGTTGCGCGTGCAAAAGCCGCCGCATCCTCAGGGTTGGTCAGGGTCGATGCCGCCCCTTCGACATACCCAACCACACCAATCTCGCCCTCGCAGGATATCCCCGCCCGGTGCGCTAGCTCGGCAACCGCTGCCGTCTCATCAATATTCTGTGCCAGCGGATGGTGCGATCCGTCATACATGACGGACGTAAACCCCCGGTCAATCGCCTCACGGATTTCGTCCAGCCTATAGCCATGGTCCAGATGCACCACCACTGGCACCGACGCGGTTTCCGCCAGATGCAGCAACATCGGTGCCATCACAGCCAGCGGCGTGTGAGCACGCGCACCCGGACCCGCTTGCAAGATCAGCGGGCAATTTTCTGCCTCGGCGGCCGCCACATAGGCACGGGCATCTTCCCAGCCAAGGCACACCACGCCCGCCACGGCATAGCCTTGGGAAAGCGCAGGGGTCAGCACATCGCGCAACGTGACCAGCGTCATTTGAACTTGGCAATCATGTCTTTGATGCCCGGAATGGTCTCAATCTGGTGCGCATGGCTGGGCTGGAAATACTGCACCAAGGACCGTTGGCTAAGGCCCGCCAGAATGGTGAAATAATACATCTCATACCCCGGCAGCACCGCGCAGGGGTGATAGCCCCGATCCAAACAAATCGTGGACCCATCGACAATATGATAGGCATCGCCCGGCTTGCCATCATCGCGCTGCAACATCTGCACACCCGACCCGTGGTTCGGGCGAAAACGGAAATTATATGTCTCGTCGTGCCGGGTTTCCAGCGGCAAGCGGTCGGTATCATGCTTGTGGCTGGGAAAGCCTGACCAGCCGCCCGCGCCCACGGTGAACAACTCGCTCACCAACAACCTGCCCACGCGGCCATGGTATTTGGTGCCAAGGATATGCTTGATCTTGCGGTGCGTCTTGGTGTCGTCCGACCCATACTGAATAAGGTCCAGCGCATCGCTGCGCACCGCGAACGGCTCCAGCACCTGATCAAACTTCGCCCCCGCCACGAACACCTCGGCATGGTCAGACACGCATTCAATCCGAGCAGGCAGCCCGACCGGTACATAAACGCCTTCGGGTTCTCCGTCCCACACATCAACGCCGCGATTGCCTATGCCCGCAAACGACTGCCCCGCCACGGCGATATCAACCGACCCTGTCGCAGGAACGATGCACGTCTCATACCGCGGAACGAGGCTTTCAAACACCTCGCCCCGACGCAGCTTGATAATGTTGAAATAGGTCAGCGGCACCACCGCATCATCAACCCCGACGATGGCGATGTTTTTGTTGTCATAAGGTGCGATATGCATGCGTTTAGTCCTTCAAGGGTTCGGTTGGCCCGGCATGCCCGGCCAGAAAATCATCCAATTCTGCGGGCGTCGGCATCGCAGGCGCACAGCCGACCCGGCCCACCACGATTGCCGCTGCGGCGGACCCGCGCATCACCGCATCCCGCAGACCAAAGCCAGCTGCCAAAGCGCAGACAAAACTGCCCATGAACGCATCACCGGCCCCGGTGGGTTTCAGCGCCGTCACCGGGTAAATCCCGGTGCGATGCTCGGCACCAGTGGCAAAAGTCACGGCCCCATCTTCGCCCCGCTTATAAACCACAATCTGTGCCGTGCTGGTCGCAAGATCCCGCGCCCGCGCCATGCCTTTGTCGGTAGACCCCGCCAACACGCCAAATTCTACATCATTGCCGATAACAATGTCACACAACTGCGCCGCGCGGCTGTATATGGTCGCCGCGTCATCGACTGAGGGCCAACTGTAGGGCCGGTAATCAATATCAAGGATCAACGCCACCCCCGCCGCCCGCGCCAGATCCAACGCGTGAAACACCGCAGACCGTGACGGGTCTGCTGCAAGCGCCGTGCCTGTTACGATCAGCGCATCAAATACGGCGAAATCAACAGCCGACACGTCTTCTATGCTAAGTGTAAAATCGGCAGCTCCATTGCGGTAAAGCACCGACTGGTGATCCTCGACCCGCGTTTCCGCGAAGGCCAATGTGGTGCGCGCATCGCCCTGTGCCAGGCTTACATACTGATCATCAATCCCGTATTTCGCCAGTTCGCTGCGGGTAAATCGCCCAATCGCATCATCAGACAGCTTGCTGATCATTGATACCTGCGCGCCCTGACGTGCCAAAGCCGCCGCAATGTTGCCCGATGACCCGCCAAGGCAGGCGAAAAAATGCGATGCGTCTTGTGTGCGTGTTCCGGGCGGATCAGGATATAAATCCATCCCCGCCCGCCCCAGCACCAAAAACCGTTTGCCCTGAAGTCGGGAAAGATCAGCCATTCGTCAAAACCTGTCAGTTATGGCACCGAATGCCAGTTGACGATATATTGCCACAGAGGATACAAGTTTTGCAACCGGTTGCAATTCTAATTTTAAGGGCAGGCACAGGCAATGACTCAGGTCGGAATTGGCATCGTTGGCGGTGGTTACATGGGCAAAGCGCATTCCGTTGCGATGGCCGCTGTTGGGGCCGTGTTCAATACCAATCTGCGCCCCAAGTTGGAAATGATCTGTGCCACCACGGAAACCTCTGCAGAATCCCACCGCAAGGCGCTCGGGTTCGCCCGTGCAACTGCCGATTGGCGGGTTCTGGTCGCTGATCCGGCGGTAGAGGCGATTATAATCGCCTCCCCCCAGGAAACTCACCGCGCCATTGCGGAAGCTGCCTTTGCCCTTGGAAAACCCGTATTCTGTGAAAAGCCGCTGGGTGCCTCGATGGCCGACAGCTGCGCCATGGTCGCTGCGGCACGCGGGGCAGGGGCGGTCAATATGGTGGGCTTCAACTACATCCGCACCCCCGCCAGCCAATATGCCCGCGCCCTGATATCAGGCGGCGACATCGGCGATGTCACATGGTTTCGGGGTGAACATACCGAAGATTTCTACGCCGACCCGTCGCTCCCCGTGCATTGGCGTAGTTCCGGTCAGGCCAACGGCACCATGGGTGATCTTGCTCCGCACATGATCAACGCGGCCCTCGCCCTGATCGGCCCGATTGCGTCGCTGATTGCCGAGATTGAAACCGTCCATCCCACCCGCCCCGGCGGCACCGTGACCAACGATGATCAGGCGCAAATGATGTGCCGCTTTGCGAATGGTGCGATGGGCCATATGTTTTTTAGCCGCGTCGCCACAGGGCGCAAAATGGGCTATGCCTATGAAGTGACCGGCACAAAAGGTGCCATCCGCTTTGACCAGGAAGATCAGAACGCGCTTTGGCTGTACAAGGCAGAAGGCGACGGCGCACAACGCGGCTTTCGCAAAATCCTGACCGGCCCCGACCACCCCGATTACCTGCCGTTTTGTCAGGGGCCGGGACATGGCACCGGTTATCAAGACCAAATCATCATCGAGGCCCGCGATTTCCTGCTTGCGATCGAGACCGGCAAACCGATCTGGCCTACCTTCCAGGATGGGCTGCAGGTAAGCCGGGTCGTCGCTGCCGCCCATGCGGCATCTGCGACAAAAACCTGGGTGCCTCTCTCCGACTTCTAGTTAGCAAATTCTAACCCCAAAAGGACGATCCTAATGACCATCCGCATCGGCAACGCCCCCTGTTCCTGGGGCATCGAATTTCCCAGCGACCCCAGCTATCCCTCGTGGCAATCCGTGCTGTCCGATTGCGCCGCCGCTGGCTACAAGGGCATCGAGCTTGGCCCCATCGGCTTTATGCCCGAAGACCCGGCCATCCTTGGGGATGCGCTGGCGACCAATGACCTGACCCTGATCGGCGGCGTCGTGTTCCGCGCCTTCCATGATCCCGCCATGTGGGATGATGTGATGGATGCCGCCGTCCGTACCTGCAAATCGCTGACAGCCCACGGTGCCAAACATCTGGTCTTGATCGACAGCATCTCGCCCCGCCGTGCGCCAACCGCAGGCCGCGCGTCAGAGGCCGAACAGATGGACAAAGCCGAATGGACCGCATTTCGCGACCGGTTTGCCACCATCGCCAAACTGGGGTCTGAGGACTACGGCCTGACCGTGGGCATCCACGCCCATGCCGCAGGGTTCATGGATTTTGAGCCGGAACTCGAACGCCTTCTGGCCGAAGTCGACGAGCGACACCTGAAAATCTGCTTTGACACTGGCCACCATTCCTATGCGGGGTTTGATCCCGTCGCCTTTATGAAGCGCCACATGAACCGCATTTCCTACATGCATTTCAAAGACATCAACCCCGTTGTTAAAGCTGCGGCCATTGCCAATCGCACGGGTTTCTACGACGCCTGCGGTCAGGGCATCTTCTGCAACCTCGGCCAGGGCGACGTTGATTTCCCCGCTGTGCGCCAACTGCTGCTGGATGCTAACTTTGAGGGCTGGTGTACGGTCGAACAAGACTGCGATCCATCCATGGATGTGCGCCCCGTTGATGACGCGCGGGCAAACCGCGAATACCTGCAATCCATCGGCTTCTGAAGGAAACCCAAAATGGCAAAACTAAACTGGGGTATGATCGGCGGCGGTGATGGCAGCCAAATCGGCCCGGCGCACCGCCTCGGCGCTGGCCTTGATGCCGCCTATAATTTCGTAGCGGGCGCTTTGGACCATAATCCGGACGCGGGCCGCGCTTACGGCCAAAAGCTGGGGCTGGACCCGTCGCGCGCTTACGGCGACTGGCGCGAAATGCTGGCAGGCGAGGTGAAACGCCCTGACCGCGTTGATCTGGTCACGGTCGCCACGCCAAATAACACTCACTATGAAATTACCAAAGCCTTCCTTGAAGCCGGCTTTCACGTGCTGTGCGAAAAGCCGATGACCATGACGGTGGACGAGGCCGAAGATATCGTCCGCATCGCCGAGGCAACCGGCCAAATCTGCGCCGTCAACTACGGCTACACTGGCTATTCGTTGGTCCGCCACATGCGCGCCATGGTCGCGCGCGGTGACTTGGGCAAAATCCGCCTCGTCAAAGCCGAATTTGCCCATGGCCACCACGCCGATGCGGCGGGTGCCGAAAACCCCCGCGTCCGTTGGCGTTATGACCCGGCGCAAGCGGGCATTTCCGCGCAATTTGCCGATTGTGGCATCCACGCCATGCACATGGCCAGTTTCGTGACCGGGCAAGAGGTGACAAAACTTTCCGCCGATTGCGTGTCCTGCATCCCGTCGCGCCTGCTGGAAGATGACGCCATGGTCAACTTCCGCATGGATGGCGGCACCGTGGGCCGCCTCTGGACCAGCTCCATCGCGCTTGGTCGCCAACATGGCCTGACGCTGCAGGTGTTCGGCGAAACCGGTGGCCTGCGCTGGGCGCAGGAACAGCCAAACCAGCTTTACTACATGCCGCTCGGCAAACGCTTAGAGATCATCGAACGCGGCGAAGCCAACCTATCGCCCGAAGCGGATCGCACCAGCCGCGTCACCCAAGGCCACGCTGAGGGCATGCCGCTGGCCTTTGCCAACATCTATTCTGATCTGGCCGAAGCGATCCGCGCCAAGAAAGAAGGCCGTGCTATGGACCCCGCCGCCAACCTGTACCCCCGCGCCACCGATGGCCTGCGGTCCATGGCCGCCGTGTTCGCGGTCGCGGAATCAGGCAAGGCAGAGGGTAAGTGGGTCGACGCACGGCCACCGATGTATCGGTAAGGATCGCGTATCTTTTGCCCAATCTGACAGACATCAAATTGGGTGACGTGTAGATGCCAAACCGAAAGCAAACTCTGCGGGGCAGAGTTTGCCGGTTTGTTGGCCAAAAGGCCGAAGGCCGTTGGTCAAGGGAAGGAATGCAGCAAACAAGCTGCCGGAAATCGGGGCGCGGCTGGCTGGGCTGGCGTCCAAAGCGCGCCTGCCCCCGCCGGGCAGGCGCGACCCGATTTGACGCGTGTCAAATCGGGCAAGGTATCCGTGTTTCCAGATAAAAGACTAAATTTCAACTAAACCCGCTCCCGCAACGTCCGGCGCGACACCACATGGCAAGGAAACATCCGCACCGAAGGCGCCGTTTCGGGCGCATCTAGCAGAGCAACCACCAGATCAACCGACGCTGCGATGATTTTCGCCACCGGTTGGTGGACGGTTGTCAGGGCGATATTCGCCCAACCCGCCATTTCCATGTCATTAAACCCGATAATCCCCACGTCATCCGGCACCGAAAGCCCGGCATCCGACAGCGCCGACAACGCGCCGATCGACAGCACATCATCACCGCAAAAATACACCTCTGCCAGCGGTCCGTCCGCCAGCAAACGCTGCATTTCCGCCCGACCCGCTTCAAACGAATAGGCGGCGGCAAAGCTGACGCTGGCAAGTGTGAAATTCCGACGCGCCATCGCAATCCGAAGCCCGCCAAGCCGGTCTTGCGTTGATGTCGCCGTTTCCGGGCCGCCCAGAAAGCCAATCCGCCGGTATCCGCGCGCCAGTAAATCCCGCGCCGTCATCCGCCCGCTGGCAAAATTATCCACCCCCACCACATGCACAAGCGGCGCATCGGTTTTGCGACCAAAGGAATGCACCACTGGCATGCCCGCATGCCTGAACGCCTCGGCAAACCCTGCGGGCAAGGTCGATGACGCCACCACCACCCCATCAACCGAATATTGCTGCAACAGCCGCACCGATGCTTCGGGGTCTGTCTCATCTGTCAGGTTTACCAACAAAGGCCGCAAGCCCCGGTCCTGCAATGCGCGGGTGAACAGATCGAACACCTCCAGAAACACCGGATTGTGAAAGTTGTTTGAGACAAGACCAATCAGTTTGGTGCGCCCCGTGGTCAGACTTGCCGCCAGAAAATTCGGGCGGTAGCCCAATTCCGATGCGGCCCGTTCCACCTTTACCCGCATAGCAGGCGAAACCGATGCCCCTTCGGTAAAACTGCGAGACACCGCCGAGGTCGAAACCCCCGCCAAAAGTGCCACATCCCTTAACGTCGCAACCATGCCAATATCCCCAAGCCTTGGGCATCATCCAACGGTTGCGAAAGTTATGCAATCGCTTGCAGGCGCTCAAACGCCCGAGTCTTTTACGGCTTCCATCGCAACATAGGTCGAAGTTGACGCGACATGCGGCAGTGCCGACAGCTTTTCCGCCAAAACCTGCCGGTAATGCTGTATGTCCCGTGTCCGCACTTTCAGCAGATAATCAAACCGGCTGGCAATCATATGGCATTGTTCTACCTCAATAATACCTAAAACAGCCGTGTTAAACGCCTGCAATGCCGCCTCGCGCGTGTCTGACAGCCGCACCTCGACAAAGGCCACATGCGCCAGCCCCAGCTGCACCACATCCAATTGCGCGCGGTAGCCCAGAATCGTGCCTGCATCTTCCAGCCGCTTCATCCGCGCTTGTGTGGGCGATTTCGAAAGCCCGATTCGCCGCGCCAATTCGGTCGCCGATATGCGCCCCTCGGCTGCCAACACCCGCAAGATCGCCTGATCAAATCGGTCCAGCTCGCCCCGGTCGTTTTGCATCACATTTTTCTCCTCCACACGGCAAACGACCCTCACTTTGACCAAAACTAAGGACAACAGCCCGCCATTTCCCCGCTATGCTACCGAAAACAGGAGGCCGCGCCTATGCCCAATTCCACCATGACAACCGCCTGGTCGGTAATCGACACCCAAAGCTTGGCCCCCGAGGCCGCGTTGATCACCGCCCTGATAGCCGAGGCCGCCCTATCCCCCGCCGACCGCGCGCGCATATCCGCCGCCGGAGCCGATCTGGTCGCACGCATCCGCGCATCAGTGAAACCCGGCCTGATGGAAGTGTTCCTTGCCGAATACGGCCTTTCCACTGACGAAGGCATCGCCCTGATGTGTCTGGCCGAGGCGCTTTTGCGGGTGCCTGACGCCACCACCATGGACGCGCTGATCGAGGATAAAATCGCCCCTTCCGACTGGGGCCGCCATTTGGGCAAATCTGCCTCATCGCTCGTCAATGCGTCCACTTGGGCGCTGATGCTGACCGGCAAAGTTCTGGATGAACGCGAACCCGGCGTGGTGGGTCACCTCAAGGCCGCAATGAAACGCTTGGGCGAACCCGTCATCCGCACCGCCGTGACCCGCGCGATGAAGGAAATGGGGCGGCAATTCGTTTTGGGTGAAACCATAACAACCGCTATGAAACGTGCGAATGACCTCGAATCCAAAGGCTACACCTACAGCTACGACATGCTGGGCGAAGCCGCGCGTACCGAATCCGACGCGCGCCGGTATCACCTGTCCTATTCCGGGGCCATCACATCCATCGCTTCTGCCTGCAAAAGCACTGACATCCGCGCCAATCCTGGCATATCTGTCAAACTGTCCGCCCTGCACCCGCGCTATGAAATCGCCAAAACCGACCGCGTCATGGCCGAACTCGTCCCTCGTGTCCGTGCCCTTGCAGGCCTCGCCAAAGCCGCCGGCCTTGGCTTTAACATCGACGCGGAAGAGGCTGACAGACTTGCATTATCGCTGAAAGTCATCGAGGCGGTTTTGTCTGATCCGTCGCTTGCCGGCTGGGATGGTTTCGGTGTCGTCGTCCAAGCCTATGGCCGCCGCGCTGGTGCCGTCATCGACTGGTTGCATGCGCTTGCCACCAAGCTGGACCGCAAGATTATGATCCGCCTCGTCAAAGGTGCTTATTGGGATGCCGAGGTTAAGCGCGCCCAAGTGCTGGGTCTGGCCAGCTTTCCCGTCTTCACCCGCAAACAATCGACCGATGTGTCCTACATCGCCAATGCCCGCAAATTGCTGGGCATGACCGATCGCATCTATCCGCAGTTTGCCACCCACAACGCCCATACCGTTGCGGCCATTCTGGATATGGCAACGGATAAGTCCGCCTTCGAGTTTCAACGCCTGCACGGCATGGGCGAACGGCTGCATGACATCGTGCTGGAGGGTCATCAAACCCGCTGTCGCATCTATGCCCCGGTCGGCGCGCACCGCGATTTGCTGGCCTATCTCGTGCGCCGATTGCTGGAAAACGGTGCAAATTCCAGCTTTGTGAACCAGATCGTCGATGCCGATGTGCCGCCTGCCGTGGTGGCCGCCTGCCCCTTGAATGCCGCAGACCGCCTGACCCCGCTGGCCAATCCCGCCATCCCCGCTGGCCCCGCCATTTTTGGGGCCCGCAAAAACTCAACTGGGTATGATCTGACCGACACTGCCGATCTTGCCAAGATCGACGCTGCGCGCACGCCATTGCAGGATATCCAACTTACCGCCGCCCCTGGCATCGCCGGGGCAACCGCACCAAATGCCGCCTTTGCGGTGCATAACCCGGCCACAGGGCTCGTCATCGGTCAGGTCCAGACCGCATCCACCGCCGATGTCGAAACCGCTCTCGCAGCCGCAAAACCATGGGTTGCATCCCCAACAGACCGCGCCTCAATCCTGCAAAAAGCAGCTGATCTGTTCGAAGCCAACGCAGGTCCCATCTTCGCCTGTCTGGCAAATGAGGCCGGAAAAACCCTTGCAGACGCCGTCGGTGAACTGCGTGAAGCCGTTGATTTCCTGCGCTATTACGCCAATGGCGCAGCCACACTCACCGCCCCCGCACGCGGCCTGTTCGCCTGCATCAGCCCGTGGAACTTCCCGCTCGCCATCTTCTCGGGTCAAATCGGGGCTGCTCTTGCCGCTGGCAACGCCGTCATCGCCAAACCCGCCGAACAAACCCCGCTGATCGCCGCCCTTGCCACCGATCTGCTGCACCAGGCAGGCGTTCCCAAAACCGCCCTGCAACTGCTGACGGGGGATGGCGCAACAGTTGGCGCAGCCTTGACAAAAGACCCCCGCGTGAACGGCATCTGCTTTACCGGTTCCACCGAAACAGCCCTCAAAATCCGCGCCTCAATGGCCGACCACCTCGATCCGGGCGCTCCGCTGATCGCGGAAACAGGTGGTCTGAACGCCATGCTGGTGGATAGCACCGCCCTGCCGGAACAGGCGGTGCGCGATATCTTGGCATCAGCCTTCCAATCCGCTGGCCAACGCTGTTCCGCGCTGCGCTGCCTTTATGTGCAAGAAGATGTGGCAGACACCGTGCAACACATGCTGTTCGGCGCGATGGATGAACTGCAGCTTGGCGATCCGTGGCACCTATCCACCGATATCGGCCCGGTGATCGACGCCGAAGCCCAGACCGAGATTCAAACCTACATCGACACGGCCCGCAGCGAAGGCCGGGTTCTGCACGCCCTGAAAGCCCCGGCAAACGGCCATTACATCGCGCCGACTGTGATCCGCGTCAAAGGCATCGCCGACATGCCGCGTGAAATCTTTGGTCCGGTCCTGCACATCGGCACCTTCCGCGCCACCGAAATTGACAAGGTGGTCGCCGCGATCAACGCATCTGACTACGGCCTGACCTTTGGCCTGCACACCCGCATTGATGACCGCGTGCAGCATATTGTCGAGGCACTGCACGTTGGCAATATCTATGTGAACCGCAACCAAATCGGTGCTGTGGTAGGCTCCCAACCCTTTGGCGGTGAAGGGCTTTCCGGCACCGGGCCAAAAGCGGGCGGGCCGGATTATCTGACCCGTTTTACAAAGCCGGTATCGCCCGATGTCAGCCCCGGCAGCACTGCGCCGCCGCTTAGCGAAAAAGACGCCATCGCCGCGATCATGGCGGCACCTCTCGCCCAAAGCGTGCATGCCCAAAACCTGCCCGGCCCCACAGGCGAATCCAATCGCCTGACCGCAACCCCGCGTGCGCCCATCCTGTGCCTTGGCCCCTCCGCAAGTGTCGCCTTGGCGCAGGCTGTGTCTGTCCGCCGTCTTGGCGGCATCGCAGTGGAACTTCCGGGCCTTGCACCCGCAGTCCTACCCACGCTGCCAAACTTCGGCGCGGTCCTGTGGTGGGGTGATGCCGCGTCCGCGCGCGCGCACGCCCAAGTGCTTGCCACCCGCAAAGGCGCGATTCTGCCCCTGATCACCGGCATGCCGGACGCAGCCCATGTGTTACTGGAACGCCATGTCTGCATTGATACCACCGCATCGGGCGGCAATGCGCAACTGCTGGCCGAGGTGGGGCAAACCTAAAGGCTTGACGAAACGCAGTGGATCGGGAACTTTGCCGCCATGTTCCCAATCCGCGATCATAATCCGTCTGGCAGTACGCCCTTTGTCACTTACGCGTTGATTGCCGCCAATATCGCGATTTATCTCGCCTATTGGTTTGGCCTGCAAAGTGACTATGCGCTGAATGAATTCTTCTACCGCTACGGAATTGTGCCGCAATTCGTGATGGCGGGTGAAAATCTGCCCAGCCTGATCACCCATATGTTCCTGCATGGCGGCTGGATGCATTTGGCCGGTAACATGCTGTTTCTATGGATATTTGGCGATAATCTTGAAGATCTGATGGGGCCTGTGAAGTTTCTGATCTTCTACATCGTGGCAGGCTTCGCTGCCGCTGGCCTGCAGATCGCGGCTGATCCTGCCAGCCAAGTGCCCATGGTTGGCGCATCGGGGGCCATTGCAGGCGTTTTGGGCGGCTATCTTCTGTTGTTCCCACGCGCCCGCGTTGATGTGGTGATCATTCTGATCATCATCTTCAAGGTGTTCCCGATCCCGGCGTGGATCATGCTGGGCCTGTGGTTTGGCATTCAGGTGGTCAGTGGTGTGGTCACCCCATCCGATGGCGGCGGCGTCGCCTACTGGGCGCATGCGGGCGGCTTTGTTGCTGGAATGGTGCTGTGCGTGCCGCTTTGGCAACGTCTGGGCGGTATCGCCTTTTGGCAGCGCAATCACGGCCACCCCGCACATCCGGCGGCCGAATACACCCTTGGCAAAAGCCGCATCCCAACGGTTGCGCGGCGCAAATGATCGGGCGGTGCCACTGCGGCGCTGTCGTTCTGGACATCATCCTTTCGGATGGCCTGTCAACAGCGCGGCGGTGTGATTGTTCTTTTTGCGCCCGTCGCGGTTCAATCGCCGTAACAGCCCCGAAAGGTGGTATCAAAATCCTGCAAGGTGCTGATAACCTGATGCTGTATCAGTTCCACACCAACACTGCCAAACACTGGTTCTGCAAAACCTGCGGCATCTACACCCACCACCAGCGCCGCTCGAACCCCAATGAATACGGGGTGAACGTCGCCATCCTGGACGGCATAAACCCCCGCGATCTGGGTGATGTGGCTTGGGTAGACGGCGTCAACCACCCGTCAGACGCGCCCTAAACCAGCTTCCTTTTCGCCTAAATACTCCCGCGCGGAGCGCATATTTTACCCCCGGATGATCTTGGCGAACCCGTCAAACAGCCCGGTATTACCGCAGATCACGCCGCCGCTTTGCAACGGGTCAGCACCCTCCACAACCGCCGCCGTCAATCCACCCGCCTCGCGCACCAGAATGATCCCGGCGGCAATATCCCAAGCGTGTAATTCGCGCTCCCAATAGCCGTCATACCGCCCCGCCGCCACATAGGCGAGATCAAGCGACGCTGCCCCCCAGCGCCGCACACCCGCACAGGCCGGCATCAACCGTGCCAGATCCTGCAAGGTCGCGGGCAGGGTGCGTTTGGCCCCAAAGGGCACCCCGGTTGCAAACACCGCGTCCGACATCGCGCGGCGCCCGGATACCCGGATGCGGCTTTCGTTCATCCAGGCCCCGGCGCCTTTTTCGGCCACATACATCTCGTCTTTGGCAGCATCAAACACCACGCCCGCCACGATCTCGCCCTTGTGTTCCAACGCGATTGACACCGCCCAATGCGGCAGCCCGTGCAGGAAATTTGTGGTGCCGTCCAACGGATCGACAATCCAGCGGCGTGTCGGATCGGTGCCTTCGGTTTCGCCGGTTTCCTCGCCCAGCCAGCCATAGGTTGGCCGCGCGCCCATCAGATCTTCCTTGATGATGCGCTCCGCCTCGCGGTCGGCTTTGGACACAAAATCGCCCGGTCCCTTGGCCGATACCTGAAGGTTTTCCACTTCGCGGAAATCTTTCACCAAGGCACGCCCCGCCTTGCGGGCGGTCTTGATCATCAGGTTCAGGTTGGCACTGCCTTGCATACTGCGGGCTCCATCATTTCAAGGCGCTTCCCTAACGTGCAGGCGGCGCGATGGGAAGGGCAAAGCGCAGCCGAAATCCCCACCAAGCATCTTGCAACCGCATACCTTGATCAATATCTAAGCCATATGACCCGATACAGCATATCTGGAATGACCTGCGCCGGCTGCGCGCGCAAAGTTGAGGCAGCCCTTCAAACGGTCGCCCCCTCGGCCAGCGTCACTCTGGACCCGCCGGTGGCCTCGGTTTCTGGCGCGTCCCTGGATGCGCTGAATGCCGCCCTGACCGCTATCGGCAAATATCGCCTTTCTGCCGTGGCGGCTGTGTTTGCGCCACAAATGCCAGCGCAGGTTTCCACGATCAAAACCTACTTCCCTCTGTTCCTTGTGCTGTCCGTGATCGCCTTTGCCGCCTTTGCCGGGTCCAGCTGGATTGTCAGCTTTTCAGCCGGATTTTTCATCGTATTTGGCGCGTTCAAACTTCTGGATGTTGCCGCCTTTGCCGATGCCTATGCCACCTACGACATCATCGCGAAACGCAGCCGGGCTTGGGCCTATGCCTATCCGTTTATCGAAACCGGACTTGGTTTTGCCTTTCTGTTTCACTTCCATCTGCAAGGGGCGGCTTGGGTGGAACTGGTGCTAAGCCTGATCGGCGCGATCGGTGTCACCCAATCAGTTCTGCGCAAACAAACCATCAAATGTGCCTGCCTTGGCACGGTGTTCAACTTGCCGATGTCCACGATCACCATCGTGGAAAACCTTGGCATGGCTGCCATGGCCGTGTGGATGCTGACGGTAGGTATGTAAACGTAGCAAAATCTTCCTTGCTGACCGATCAGGGGATTGTCCGGTGGACAATCACCCGGTCAGTTGCCACGCGCCGCAAGGCGGCGGGCAAGGGGTCATCCGTCCTCACCGCATTGGGAAATCAGGCTGCGCCTGTCTGGCGGGTGCGTGACTACGCGCCTGCCGGGGCAGGCAGGCGCGGCCTGATTTGATTGAAATCAAATCCGGCAAAAACACTGCAAACCGCGTGTCTTTTCCGCAGCCACTTCACCCCAAAGCCCCCGCAAAAAAAGCCTCCGGATCGTCCACCTCAACCAGCTTTTTGCCTTCGATCAACCAAAACCGGTTGCCCACCGCCCGTACGAAACTGCGGTCATGCGACACCAGCACGCAGGTCGCCCCCTGCGCCAGCAATTCCGCTTCCAGCGCCTCTTGCCCCTCGATGTCCAGATGGTTGGTCGGCTCATCCAGCAAATAGAAATTGGGCTTGGTCAACCGCAGAATCAACATCGCCAACCGCGCCCGCTGCCCGCCCGACAGGTGGCCCACCGCCCCGGTCTGACGGTCCAACCGGATGCCGGCCCCCGCCAACAACGTGCGCGATTGCGCGTCACCGCTGTTCAACCGTGACACCAGATCAAACGGCGTCGCCCGCCCGCTCAATTGCGCCAAATTCTGGTCGGAATGCCCCAGCACAACGGATGGGGCCGCTTTGATCAACCCCTCCTCGCCGAGGGTCGCGCGCAGCATCGCGCCGACCAGTTGCGTCTTGCCAGCACCATTGTGGCCCAAAATCACCACCCGGTCGCCGCGCTCCACCCATTTCAACCCGGTGCTGAACAAACGTCGCCCATCCGGCGCCGATATCACCGCATCGGCCAGTGACATGAGCGCCTTCGCATGGGTGCCGGAATTCACCAGTTTGATCGCCCCGGCTGATCCATCTTTATGCGCGGGCCGCGCCGCCGCCTCGATCTTGTCGGCGCGGTCTTTCAGCTGCTTGGTTTTGGTGATCAGCAAATCACTGCCCGAATTTATGCCGATATTCTTCAGCTTTGCGGCCTGACGGCGCAATTGATCGGCGTATTTCTGATCCAGCACATCCCGCTTATCATCGGCAATATCCGCTTCCATCAACGCCACCCGCGCCGTGCTGAACGGCAGGGCAAACATGCGGGATGCCTCGGCCCGCAAAAACAGTGTGCGCTTGGTCACCGCATCCAGAAACGCCCGGTCATGGCTGGCTGCAATCACCGCCACATCGCGGGGCAGGGCGGCCAACCAACGCTGCAAGCGGCCAATGCGCGACAGGTCCAAATGGTTCGTAGGCTCGTCCAGCAAATAGACATCGGGGGCCAGTATCGCCACCCGCGCCAACAATGCCGCCCGCTGCCATCCGCCACTCAACGCCCCAAGCACTTGGTCGCGCAGGGCCTCCGGCACCTCCAGATCATCAAGGATAACATCAACGCGCCAGCTTTCCGCCTCTGCCTCATCGACGGGCAACGCACCCGATACCGCCGCGCGCAACGTCATCGCCAACAGGGTCTGGTCTGCGTCTTGCTCCACCAGCCCCACAACCGTGCCCCGAGCGCGGGTAACATCGCCCGACGTCGGCTCCAACGCCCCTGCCAAAAGCCGCAGAAGCGAAGATTTTCCGCGCCCGTTGGCCGCCACAAGGCCCATGCGGTCACCCGGTTCCACGTTAAATGTCAGCCCCGCAAACAGCGGCACCCCAAGGGTCAAAGACAACGATTTGGTCGCAAGAATGCTCATGTTGATGGTCCCGAATTGAAACGCGGTCTGCCCTAAGGCAAGCACCGCAAAACGGGCCGGGTCACGTCACCAAAAGCAAAGGTTTACGACCGGCCCTGCACAGATTGCAGGGCCAAAACAGGGCCGGGGCTGCGGGTCCTGCGAAATAAAGGCTCCATGCGCCCCCCTTGACGTACGTATGAGGGTGCAGGATTGCGCGAAGGAGGGCACGCGTCAAGGGGGCGCAGGATGCACATGGATTGCGCACCCGACGCCCCAGATTACTTTACCGCCCGCGATGCAATTGCGGCCGCCGCCGCCGCACAATCTGGGTCGGCCTGCTGCAACGCAATCTGATGTCCGCCGACCACTGGCCCACCCTGGCGCATCGGAACACAGGCCTCCAGTTCACGGGCATAGGCCCCGAGCAATTCGTCGCACCGAGGGGCGATATGGCGCGGTGCAGTTCCCGCCCGGCAGGTTTCCATCACCTTCACTGGATAAATCATCCAAGGCTGCGGCGACGGTCCCCGCGCTTGCGCAGCACCAGCAACCAAAACGGACAAGGCAAATCCCAACGGAAATCTTACATGAATATTCATTTCATCCTCCAAGTCTTTGTGACTTCAACGCAGGGTCAGCGACAATTTAGACGCGTCCATCGGGACGCCCCAAAAGGCCCAAACCCCACCAAAACACCATGCAGTGGCGCCGTCATCGGTGCGTCATCACGGCGTTATTTTGGTGAAGGTCAGTCTTAAAAAATGGTAAATATAAAAATTTTAGTTGAACATTATCAATGGATTGAAGATAGTAACACGCGTGATACGGGCCTTATCCCCGCTGCAATTTCACCGGCTCCGACCGCGCCAATTTCATAAAATGCGCCATGAACGGCTTCAAAGAATCCTCAACCCGCGTCGCCGCATAAAGCCGTTTCGTGATAATTCCCGGCCCCAGCGGGCGCGTCACATAATCCGCGTTCGATTTGATATCCCGCAGCACCCAGTCCGGCAAAACCGACACCCCCCGGTTTGATCCGACCAGCATCAAAATCACCGCCGTCAATTCCACCTGCCGCAGCCCCCTCGGTTCCACCTTCGCGGGCGATAGAATTTCGGTGAACACATCCAATTTGTCGCGCGACACCGGATACGTGATCAACATCTGATCGCGGAAATCTTCCGCCACGATCACCTCTTTGCCCGCCAACGGATTGCTGGCCGCCGCCACAAACATCGGATGATAATCAAACAGCGGATTGAACATCATCCCTTCGACCTGCACGGGATCGGACGATATCACCAAATCCACCTCCTCGCGCATCAAGGCAGGCAAGGCTTCAAACGCCAGCCCCGCGCGGATATCAACATCCACGTCCGGCCAGGCCCGGCGGAACAGTTCGAGCACTGGAAACAGCCAGTCAAAACAGGCATGACATTCCATCGCGATGTGAAGTCGCCCGGTCTTGCCCGATTTCAGCGCCTTGAAATCTTCCTCCAGCGCGTCAATTTCTGGCAAAATCCGCTCCGCCAGTTTCAACATCCGCACGCCCGCGACGGATAATTTCAGCGGCTTCGACCGCCGCACAAACAGCTCGATCCCCGCCTGATCCTCCAGCCCCTTCACCTGATGCGAAAGTGCGGATTGCGTCATGTTCAGCAAATCCGCCGCCCGCGCTAACCCCCCCGCCTGATGAATCGCCCGGATCGTCCGAAGATGGCGAAATTCGAGATGCATTATGCGGTCATCCTCATGTTCATCATTAGTATTATGAATTTGTCTCACATTGAGAATTCTGTGACAAGAGGGTCAAGAACAGGAGCCTGCCCATGACCTATGCCCGCACAATTCCCCGCGTATCCTTCGAATTTTTCCCGCCCCAAACGCTTGATGCGTCGTTTCGGCTGTGGGAAACCGTTCAGGTGCTGGCCCCTTTGAAGCCAAGCTTTGCGTCGGTCACTTATGGTGCGGGCGGCACCACACGGAAATTGACACATGATGCGGTCACCACCATAGGCCGGAATTACGGCCTGAACGTCGCGGCGCATTTAACCTGCGTTGATGCCACGCGGACCGAAACGCTGGAAATCGCCGCCGCATATGCCGAGGCGGGGGTGACCGAAATCGTCGCTCTGCGGGGTGATGCCCCTAAAGGCACTGATCGTTTCACGCCGCACGCCGACGGCTTTGCCAGTTCAGTTGACCTGATCGAAGCTTTGGCCAAAACCGGCAAGTTCAAACTGCGCGTCGGTGCCTATCCCGAAGCGCACCCGGATGCGGCGAACGCAAGCGCCGACGTGACCTACCTGAAGCGCAAAATGGATGCCGGGGCCACCAGCGCCATCACCCAGTTTTTCTTTGACGCGGATACCTATTTCCGCTTTCGCGATGCCTGCGTTGCGGCTGGGATCACCGCCCCCATCATCCCCGGCATTCTGCCGATCCAGAACTGGGATGCTGCCAAACGCTTTGCCGCCCGCTGTGGCACCCGCGTGCCTGCCCGTCTGGACGAGGCGTTTACGATGGCGCTGCGGGATGGCCGCACCGACTTGCTGGCCCTCACCCAATGCACCGGACTGTGTGATCGGCTGATCCAGGGCGGGGCGGACGACTTGCATTTCTACACCCTGAACCGCCCGCATCTGACGCGAGACGTTTGCCATGCCTTGGGCATCACGCCCGATGTGGCGCTGGAAAAGGTGGCCTGAGGCCGCCTGTTTCTGCGCGGCTTGTTCCGGCGCACATTTTCGCTATCCTGACGACACGCGACAATAGGATAGCCCCGTGCCAAAGCCCATTTTCATTCTGAACGGCCCGAACCTGAATCTTCTGGGCCTGCGTCAACCCGAGATTTACGGGACCCAGACCCTGGATGACGTGGCCGAGGCCTGTTCTTCGCTGGCCGAGGATCTGGGGCTGTCTGTTCGCTTTCATCAATCCAACCACGAAGGCCAGTTGGTCGATTGGGTGCAGGACGCGCGCGTCGCCGCCTCGGGCATCATCATCAACCCCGCTGCCTATTCGCATACATCCATCGCGATCCTTGATGCGCTGAACGCCTTCGATGGCCCGGTGATCGAGGTGCATATTTCCAACATCCACAAACGCGAGGCGTTTCGCCATCATTCCCACGTCTCGGCACGTGCCGATGGCGTGATTGCGGGCTGTGGGGTGGAAGGCTATCTGTTGGCCCTTCGCCGGATGGCTAGCCTGCTGCCCGGCGGCAAGAAGTGATGTGCAGGGCTGCGTGACCTCAGGTTTGGCAGACCGGTTCCTATGGCACCCTGACGCCCGCATTGCGCCAACAGGGCGTGATCAAACCAGCGCCGCCGCGCTTGTTGCGGCATTTGCCCGCACAACACAGGGTCTGTCGTTTCGCATTGGTGGCGGCTCCGAGCCACCCCTTTCCAGCCCGCAGCCGATGTTCGAAACCCTGACCTCTGGCAGCTCTGGCACCCCGCGCCGGATTTGGCGCAGCCAAGCGTCTTGGACCGCATCGTTCAGCGTGAACGCTGGCCTGTTCGGCATTGGCCCCGGATCAAATGTCGCCGTTTTGGGCCACTTGATCCATTCGCTCGCCCTCTATGGCGCATTGGAAGCCCTGCATTTGGGTGCGGCGCTGCATCTGCTGGCGGACCTGCGACCAGATCGTCAGCGTCAAGCCTTGGGCACGGCCAACGTCGACGTTTTATACGCAACCCCGGCGCAGGCGCGCCTTTTGGCCGAGGCGAAAGGCGCTAATTTGCCTGCCGTGCGACGGGTCTTGATCGGCGGATCAAAGCTGGATGCATCTTTGCGCGCAGGCCTTGAACAGATGGCTCCGAATGCCGCACTGCACGAATTTTACGGCGCGGCAGAGACAAGTTTTCTGACCCTCGCCACCCCGGATGATCCGCCTACATCTGTTGGCAAGCCCTTCCCGGGTGTGCAACTGGACATTCGCGATGATGCCGGGCGCAGCCTGCCTGCGGGCGAGGCGGGTGAGATCTGGGCCACTAGCCCCTATCTGTTTCGCGGATATGCCGCTGATCATGGGTCAGCCGTGTGGCAGGACGGCTGGCTTTCGGTGGGCGAGATTGGGCATATTAAGGCCGGGTTGCTTTATCTTTCGGGCCGCAAAAACCGCATCGTGCAGATCGCCGATCAATCCGTCTACCCCGAGGAGATCGAGGCGTTCATAGCCACGCTTCCCGGTATCGCCCGCGTGGCCGTGCTTCCCGAAGCCGACACCAAACGCGGCTTTGTCTTGACTGCCATCATCAAGGGCGATGCAACAAAAGAACCTGCCATCTTTGCCGCCACACGCGCCCAGTTTGGCCCGCTGAAATCCCCGCGCAGGATCATCTGGCGCGATGATTGGCCAACGCTGGCTTCAGGTAAAACCGATCTTGCGGCTTTAGCGCGAGATTTGACATGACTGCATTCATCATCGCTGCCAAACGATCTGCCGTGGTGCCACGTGGAGGCGCTTTTGCAGGGCTTTCCATCGAAGACCTCGGCGCACCAGTCGGCCTTGCTTGCTTGGTGGCGGCTGGAATTGCCCCCGGACAAGTCGATGAAATCATCGTGTCCAACGCCCTTGGTGCGGGCGGCAATCCAGCGCGACGTATCGCCCTTGCCATGGGCCTGCCTGACCACGTGGCGGGTTTGACGACAGACCGGCAATGCGCAGGCGGGCTTGATGCGGTGCTGCTGGCGAAAGCGCTGGTCGCGTCAGGGCAGGCCGAGGTTGTGCTGGCAGGCGGCGTTGAAAGCTATTCCCGCCGTCCTTTGCGGTTTGCCACCGACCCACAGGGCGGCCCCCCCACGCCCTATGATGAGGCCGCATTCACGCCGTGGCCTGATCGCAACTCAGGCATGGCAGACGCCGCCGCTGCTTTGGCGCAAACCCTTGGCATAACGCGCGAAATGCAAGATGCCTTTGCGGTCGAAAGCCACGCCAAAGCGCGTATATGGGCGGGTCAGCACCAGTTTGAAATCGTACCCTTGCTCGGCATGACGTCTGATCCCTTCACCCGAAACCTAACCGCCGCTGCCGCTGCGCGCGCCAAAGCAATTGCTGGCACCATCACCCCCGCCAATGCTGCGGTTGCCGCCGATGGCGCAGCCTTTTGTCTTGTGGTTTCCGCCAAAATTGCCGCCGGGGCCCATCGGCGCATTCGTATAGCTGCCGCAGCAACAGTGGGCGCTGCCCCCGATCAACCGGGTCTTGCACCTGTAGCTGCCATCCAACGGGTCTTGGCCCAAGCCAAGTTAACGCCCGGTGCGGTGTGTATTTCAGAGGTGATGGAGGCTTATGCCGTGCAAGCCATCGCCTGCATCCAAGGGGCGGGTCTTGATGCGGCGTGTGTCAATCTTGGTGGCGGCGGCCTTGCGCGTGGCCACCCGATTGGGGCCTCAGGCGCCGTTCTTGCCGTGCGCCTGTGGCATGATTTGCAGGCGGGCTACGGCCTTGCCGCGATTGCCGCGGCGGGCGGTATAGGGTCTGCGCTGCTGTTAGAAGCCTGACAGCAGCGCAAGGGGGTATCAGGCGCGCGACAGCACAGACGCCGGGCGCAATTGCGCCAGCGTGTGTGTGATCAGCCCAGCCAGCACAACCTTGATCGTATCGCCCGGCAAAAACGCGACCGAGATATGCGCAGCCTCTGTCAGCGTCTTGTCCAGCATGATCGAAAGACCAACAATCCCAAAGGCATATAGCACCGCAATGCCACCCAGCACCGAACCCGCCGCTGCGGCATAGCCGGCTGGCAAAGTTGTGCGTTCCATCACCCAACCGGCCACAAACGCCGCAAACGGGAACCCGATCAGGAACCCAACCGACGGGCTGGCAAACACGCCAAGACCACCACGACCGCCGGACAGCAACGGCAGACCCACCGCAACCAGCGCCAGAAACAGCAGCACCGCCAGCGCCCCGCGCTTGGCCCCCAGAACCGTGCCGCACAGCATGATGCCCAGCGACTGCGCGGTAATTGGCACGCCAGCAGCAAGATCAATTTTTGGCACAAGACCAAGCACAGCGATAAGTGCAGCGAACAAAGCGATATGAGTAAGATTGCGTTCCAAGATGGGGTCCCCCTTTTTTTCTTGTGGCCGGACCTAAGCCGATCCACCTCGGGCGCGCAAGGCCTCGGCCACGTGGTCCGCATCGTCCAGCGCGGCCAGAACTGTCGGCAACAGCACGCGCCAACTGGCCCGCTTGGCCGACCGCGCGCGCCACGCATCGGTGATCTGGGCGTGCCGGTCCACCATCACGGGAATAAAGCGGATCACCAAAGCCATCGCCAGTGCCAGGGTTTTTGCTGGCAGGCCCAGCTTGGCAAAGGGCCGCGCGACACGCTCTACCACCTCCATCATATCTTCCAGCCGCGTGGTCATCGTCACCAGATTTGCCGCCGCAACCGCCGCGACCATCCGCAAGATCACAACCGCGCCACCCTGAATATCCTGCGTCCACAAATGCCAAACCGCAACCACGACGATAAACAGCCGAAGTGGGCGCAGCATGCGCAGCGCGTGATTGATAAAAAGCAGGCCACCGGGCGCGTGAAGGGCCGCGATCAGGGCAAGCGCCGCAAGCAGCACCGTGGGCGAGGTGATCCAGAACAGGCCTGCGGTCCAAAGCGCCAGCAGCACCAGCTTGAGGGGGGCTGCAACCCGGTGCAGCGGGGTTTCAACGGGCGAGGTCAGTGTCAGCATCAGCGTCCCCCAATCGGGCCATTTCATCGCGAAATGCGGCGATGACAGGGGCAGCCGGGCCATCGGCGTGGATTTGACCACCCTCCAGCCAAAGAACACGGTCGCAGCTTTCCACCGTTTCAGGGTCATGCGTGACGGTGATCAATCTTTGCGGAAGGTCGGCAAACCGGCGGGCAAGGCGGGCACGGGTGGGCAGATCAAGGCCGGCAAGCGGCTCATCCAAAAGGATCGTCGCGGGTTCCATGGCAAGGATCGACAGCAGGCACAGATAATGCCGCTGGCCTTGCGAAAGGCTATGGGTGGCGGCGGTTTCCCAGTGAAGGCGGCCATCCGCGATCAGGATTTCACGGGCGCGGGCGGCAGGGTTGGGGTGGTTGATCTGGCGCAGGCCGAAGGAAAGTTCCTCGATCACGGTGGGAAACAGGATCTGATGATCGGGGTTCTGAAACAGGATGCCGATCTGGGACAGCATGGCTTTCCGGTCCGCCGCCGGACCCGCGCCGCCGATGAAAACCGAGCCGGTGGTGGGGGAAATCAGGCCCGCGATCAGGCGCAGAAGTGTGGATTTTCCAGACCCGTTCCGGCCAAGGATTCCGATGCGATGCTGGGTCAGATCGGCGGTAATTCCGGATAGGATGACGCGGCCCGGCACGGAAAATCCGGCGTCTGTCAGGGAAATTCCGGGGACGGGCATCGCGGGCCTTTTCATCAGGTCTGCGGGTCTTTTAACGGCTGAGGGGAGGAGGGGGAAGGGGTGTGTTACGAGGGCGGGTAACACGCGTGTTATGGGGGAGTAAGATGTTGATTTTGTTTGAGGTGTGTGGAGGGTGTTAAGGGGTTGTTAGGGGGAGGAGATGAGCACGAAGATATCACTTTGCAATGCCATTTGACGAAGCGCGAGTGTCAAAAGGACGCTTGCTCGCGATCATTTTCCTTGAATACAGACACCAGACGCTTAAGATCATCTGATACTTCATATTTATTTGGATTTATTGAAACTCGACCAACGCGATTCGATGCGTCGAGGTATCTGGCGTAGCCAGATTGTAAAGTTGTGTTATTACTTTCAGATAATCGCCTCAAGAAACTTGAAAAGCTCGTAGTCGACAAGGATTGGGCTGATTTATGAGCGTTGCGTTTGACTGATGATAGTGCAAATCTTATCGCGCCGTCTGAAATAATATTGCTATCTTCATGGGTGATTGGTGTAAAGAAATCTGCTACATCAAAGAATGCTTCCATCGCTTTAGTTCGATCAAGCAGGGACTTGAGGTATTTGTGTGTGTGAACCGGGCTAGTATACTGAGAGTCGAGTGTTAAAAGAGCTGCTCTACGATTTTTAGAACTTGAAGCATTCTCGATGCGAAGCATGGCCTCATGAATAGGTTGTTTTTCTTCGTTTATCCAGTCAGTTTCGGACCGAATTAAAATTGTTGTTTCATCGATAATAGTCTTCGAATCAATTAAACATCCCCGCAGGTCCGAATCTGTGAAGTCAACTCCACGCAGATCGGCCCCCCTCATATCTAAAGATTGAAAATCTCCAAATCTAAAGTCTATACTCGGGTCAAGGCCCGAGACTGCCAGAAGAGCGTTAAAAGACCAGTCTTGGCAATCAAGAATAGATCTTATCTTCTCAATTCCATCCTGCCCTAAGATTTCAGTAATGTTCTTCGTCATTCTCACCTGAAATTCTACTTTGTGCAATCACGAATTGCCCGTATTGTGCCTCAAATGACTGTTGCGTAGTACCCTCAACAATTGCTTTAGCGATAATCGCTTTTATAAACTTTTCTTGGTGGGTTAGCTTCCGAAGCTCCTTCTGAATCGAGTTTCCTTCTGGCTGAATTACTAAATCGCGTCTTCGAACCACGATTTTTGCAGAGACTTCTACATTGTTCGCATCTTTTTTTCTGGAGACTTCGCAGAGTCTTTCGTTGGCAATAAACGTTCCAGTGAGAAAGTCCTGCCTGCTTATGTCTGAAGGATCACAGATCGCCCAACGTTTTCCGGGACGGCAAGAAACAAAGTCGGTCGTCCAATCTGACGATAGCTCCTGAGTTTGCTCACTAGCGAGCTCTTTACTTCCAAAGATTACTCCTCGACTTTCGAGGGTAGCTCCTCCCGTGGAACCAGATGCTTGGCCGGAGATGCCGCGCTTTGCTGTCTCTACTCGTTTCTCAAAGAGGCGAGTTTTAATTTCTTTTTTGGGGCGGTCATTGAGGCGAGTGCCAGGCGTTATGTCAGCTCCCCACAACTCTAGCTCAAGAGTTGCGCTAGAAACTCCGACATGTATGACGTAGCTATCGACTGCCAATTCTTCTTCATGGAACCTAAGATCTGCGAATATTGTCGTTTCAGCAACTAGATCATCCTTCGATCCGGAGTTTAGCTCCAGTTCGGCTAGTTGATCGAATGGGTTCTGATGATCTGGTTTCACAGATGTATAGTTACATATATTCTGCCAAAGGCAAGGTGCAAGTACTCGATTTTTGCTGAGTAGAAGCGAGCTTTAGTTTGGGTCGAGCGTTCCCTATAAAGATATAGATTTGACCAATCTATCCTACCCTTCCCGGATTTGACACGCGTCAAATCAGGCCGCGCCTGCCTGCCGGGGGCAGGCGCGTTCCGCACCTACCCAGTCAGGCGCGGCCTGATTTACGACCGCCGTACCAAGTGGCACATCCCTTGCCCGACGGCTTGCGCCTTTGGGCAACGGGCCGGAAAACTCTCCACTGGAGAGTTTTCTTGTCGGCCCGAAAGAAGGGGGGTGAACAGGGCGGTAAAATTGTGAATTGTAACAAAATCGTGGGTTGCACCCGCTCTATCGGCCAATGGCAAGGGTTACTTCGGGCCGGGTCGTAGGGTGCGCATTCATTGCGCACCGTTTTGGTAGAATAGAAAGGTGCGCAAAGATTGCGCACCCTACGCATCTTCACCCCGCACGGGCCGGGGGATTGAGGTGCCAGCAGTGAAAGCCAGATATGGGCGCAAACGGGTACTGCAAAGCCTGTTCTTTACCACTTTTTCAAGCAAGATGCGGCAAGATGCGGCTTGTTGGAATGGTTACAGCCCATTGGGTGCCACGTTTGGCCGTCGGGTTTTTGCAAGTGCGGCAAGTTGCACCTTTCAACAACGGCCCGGCAATGCCTGTGGCGACGATTGTGGCAGGCCGCCCGTCCGAACCCAGAAACCCCCTTGCCTGTGGTGTCAAAATAAAAGGTTTGGCGATCAGATTTCAGGTATTCAGCTTTCCCCGCTTACGCAGCAACCGTGCTGAAGGACCGGCGAACCGGGCCAACCTGACCCCCGCTACACCTATAGATACTGTCTTTTCATGCCGGAATCCGGTACATTTCGAACACTATCACAAACGCATGAGTCGGCTTATGCGTTTTCGACAGTTGGTCGCGTCCTCTTTTTTTAATCGTCATCCGCGCAGCGGACATTTCAGTGAAACCGCCTGATTGGCGGTCAACCCAAAATCGATTCAGGAGGAAGAAATGAGTGTTAAGACACCTAGTGAACTCCGTGATCTGGTGCGTGGTGAAGTGATTGTCGAAGGCGATGCTGAATATGAAAGCGCCCGTGCGGTCAATAACGGCATGATCGACAAACGTCCCGCCGTCATCGTTCGGGTGATGAACGCAGGCGACGTTATCACCACCGTCAATTATGCCCGAGACAACGGCCATTCGTTGTCGGTCCGGGGTGGCGGGCACTCTGGCCCGGGGTTCGGCACCAATGACGGCGGTGTTGTCATCGACTTTCTAAGAATGCGCAGCGTCAGGGTGAACCCAGATGGCAAAACCGCCCGCGCCGAAGGCGGTGCGACTTGGGGCGACTTCAACGCCGCCACCCATGCGTTTGGTCTTGCCACAACAGGGGGGATCATTTCCACCACCGGCATTGCCGGGTTAACGCTTGGCGGTGGCATCGGGTATCTGACGCGCGGCCACGGTCTTTCGCTGGATAATCTGGTTTCGGCCGATGTTGTGACGGCAGACGGCAAATTTCATATCGCCAGCGAGACACAGAACCCTGATTTGTTCTGGGCCATTCGCGGCGGTGGTGGCAACTTTGGCATCTGCACCTCGCTTGAATACAAACTCCAGCCCGTCAAAAACGTGTATTGGGGCCCGATGTTCTACGAGGTAAACGAGGCTGCAAATATTCTGCGCTTCTACCGCGATTATATCAAGGACGCGCCTGAACAGATGGGCGCATTTCCCGCGTTCCAAATCGCCCCGCCGTTGCCTTTCATTCCCGAAAACCGGCATGGTGACATGTTTATGGCGATCGTCGCCTGCTGGTCTGGTGATCCGGCAATGGGCGAGCGTCAATTCAAAGCCTTCCATGATGTGGCCGAAGTGAAGGCAGAAATGGTGGGGCCAGTTCCCTATCCGGCGATCAACGCGGCCTTCGACGGCCTGTTTCCGCCGGGCATCCGGCAGTATTGGAAAGGCAATTTCGTCAAGGAATTGACGGATGACGCCATCGCAGCACACGTTCAGCACGGCCCGAACGCCCCGAACGCAAGTTCGACCATGCACCTTTATCCGATCAACGGGGCTTGTCACCGGGTCGCCCCCGATGGAACCGCGTTTGGCCACCGCGATGCCGACTTTTCCATGGTGATCCTTGCCGCATCGGAAAACCCTGATGATGATGCGGCCAATACAAAATGGGTGCGGGGCTATTCCGATGCGGTGGCACCGCATTCCGAGGTCGGCGGCTACGTCAACTTTATGGATAACGACGACGGAACCCGGGTTCGGGCCAATTATGGCACCAATTACGATAGGTTGGTAAAAATCAAACGGCAGTACGATCCTGACAATTTCTTCAGGGTGAACCAGAACATCGCGCCCTGAAAGACTTTAGGTTCCAAAGACCGGGAACATGCCCGGCGAACGGCATATTGCCCGTTTTCGTTGCTGCCCCCAGGGAAAGCATATTGGGAAGGCATGCGCATTAGGGTTTTTGTCCCGGGTCAGGCCCGGGACTGCGTGTTGTGAAGGCGCGCGGGGGTGGCGGGCTTTGTCTAGGCGACCCTTGCCGCCGCGACCGCCTCTTCCAGCACTGCCATAGCCTCGGCGAAATGCGCGTCGGGGATTGTGATCGGGGCGAGGAAGCGGATCACGTTGCCGTAGACGCCGCAGGTGAGCAGGATCAGGCCGCGTTTCAATGCCTCCATCCGCACCTTGCCAGTGAAGGCAGCGTCGGGTTCGTGGTTGCTGGGGTTGGCGAATTCGACGGCGACCATGAAACCCGGGCCGCGAATGTCGGATATCTCGGGCGTGGTGGAGCGGATGGATTCCAGCTTTTGCTTCAGGCGCGAGCCCAGTTCATTGGCGCGGCCGCAGAGGTCTTCATCTTCGATCACGTCGAGCACGGCGTTGGCGGCGGCGATGCCAAGGGGGTTGCCGCCGTAGGTGCCGCCCAGACCGCCGGGGTTGGCGGCGTCCATCATCTCTGCCCGCCCGGTAAGTGCGGCCAAGGGCAGGCCACCAGCGAGGCCTTTGGCCATGCAGGTGATATCCGCGGCCACATCATAGCCGTGCATGGCGAACAGGTTGCCGGTGCGCGCAAAACCGGTTTGTACCTCGTCCGCGATCATCACGATGCCATGGTCATCGCACAGTTTGCGCAAGGCACGGACCATATCGGCAGGCGCGGGGTAAAAGCCGCCTTCGCCCTGCACGGGTTCAAAAATGATGGCGGCGACGCGGCCGGGATCAAGATCGGCCTTGAACAGCTTGGTGAGGCCTTCCATCGCGTGGGCGGTGGAAATGCCGTGCACATCCTGCGGAAACGGCACGTGGTAGACATCGGGCATCATGGCGCCGAAGCCCTTCTTGTAGGGTTCCACCTTTCCGGTCAGCGACATGCCCATGAAGGTGCGGCCATGGAAGGCGCCGCCAAAGGCGATGACTGCGTTGCGCCCGGTGTGGATGCGGGCGATTTTGATGGCGTTTTCAACCGCTTCCACACCCGTGGTTACAAAGACGGTTTTCTTTGGGAAATCGCCGGGGGTCAGGGAGTTCAGGCGTTCTGCCAGCCGGATGTAGCTCTCGTACGGCAGCACCTGCGCGCAGGTATGGGTGAAGCGCGACATTTGTTCGGTCACTGCGGCCATCACGCGGGGGTGGCAATGGCCTGTGTTGACCACCGCAATGCCTGCCGCAAAGTCGATGTAACGGTTGCCTTCAATATCCCAGACCTCGGAATTCAGCGCGCGGTCAACGTAGATCTGCGTCATCATGCCAACGCCACGGGAAATGGCATCATCACGGCGTTTGGATACTTCGGCGTTCAGCATTTTGTGGCTCCGAGGGTTGGCGGGCAGGGTTGGTGCATTTGATCAAATTTTCGCGGCAGGTTCAACCGGGATTTCGAGACACATGTTTACCAATCGTTAACCTGTCTTGCGCGATGATATCACGATGGATGGATCAAATCATATTGCTTTGCGGCAGGCGGAAGCCTTGGCGATGCTGCGCCTGATCCGGTCACGCCGGGTGGGGCCGGTGACGTGGCATCGGCTTGTTGCCGATCACGGATCTGCAGGGGCGGCGCTGGAGGCGTTGCCGGGTATCGCGCGGGCTGCCGGGGTGGAGGCTTATGCGGCCTGCCCGGTCGAAATGGCGCGCCATGAGATCGCGCAAGCGCGGGTGGCTGGCGCGCGGATGCTGTGCTACGGCGATGCGGATTATCCGGTGGCCTTGATGGATTTGCCCGATGCGCCGCCGGTTCTATGGGTGCAAGGCGATACAGCGCTGCTCAATAAGCCCGCGATTGCCATGGTTGGCGCGCGCAATGCATCAAGCCTTGGCTTGCGGATGGCGCGGCGTTTGGCGGAAACGCTGGCGGAAGCCGGGTTTGTGGTGGTGTCGGGCCTGGCGCGCGGCATAGATGCCGAGGCGCATGAGGCATCATTAGCGACGGGCACCATTGCCGTGCAGGCGGGCGGCGTGGATGTGATTTACCCGACTGAGAATGCAGACCTTGCGGGCAAGATTGCTGCACAGGGTTGTCGAATATCGGAACAGCCGATGGGGATGGAACCGCAAGCGCGGCATTTTCCGTTGCGCAACCGAATTATATCGGGGCTATCGCGGGCGGTGATTGTGGTGGAGGCGGCGGCGCGGTCTGGAAGCCTTATTACGGCGCGGAATGCGCTGGACCAAGGGCGTGATGTGTTTGCCGTGCCGGGGCATCCGTTTGATGCGCGGGCATCGGGGTGCAACATGTTGATCCGCGATGGGGCGACATTGATCCGGTCGGCGGCAGATGTGATTGAGGCTTTGGGTGGGGAGCGTGTTGTTCGGCCTGTGGTGGCGCGGGAACCTGTGACGCGGCCGGTCTTACCGGGGCCGCAGCCCTCGCACCGGCCGTTGGCGGAAATTGCGGCGCTGCACAGCAAGATTCTAGACCGTTTGGGACCAAGCCCCTTGGCCGAGGATCAGTTGATCCGTGACCTCGCAATGCCTGCGGCTAGCGTGGCACCAGAACTGCTATCGTTGGAGCTGGAGGGGCGTATTCAGCGGCAGGCGGGCGGACTTTTGTCGCGGATTGGATGAGGCGATTGTGCTGTGCCGCAAGGCTCCATTGACAAACCACCCCACCCCCCACATCTTGCGCGGCCATTGCAGGCGTGGTTGGAACAGGGATTCTTATGGCAGTTGTGGTCGTCGAGTCACCGGCTAAGGCCAAGACAATCAACAAATATCTTGGGTCGAACTATACCGTTTTGGCGTCATTCGGCCATGTACGGGATTTGCCGCCAAAAGACGGCTCGGTCGATACTGAAGACGATTTTGCGATGAAATGGGAAGTGGCGGCGGATAGCAAAAAGCACATCCGCGCGATTACCGAGGCGTTGAAAACCGACAATGAACTGATCCTTGCGACCGACCCTGACCGCGAAGGTGAGGCGATTTCCTGGCACCTGCAAGAAGCGCTTTCGGCGCAGATCAAAAAGGGCATCAAGGTATCCCGCGTCACCTTTAACGCCATTACCAAGGTCGCCGTCACCGAGGCGATGAAAAATCCGCGTCAGGTGGATGTGCCATTGGTGGATGCCTACCTTGCGCGCCGCGCATTGGATTATCTGGTGGGGTTCAAGCTGTCGCCCGTGCTGTGGCGCAAACTGCCGGGGGCCAAATCGGCGGGGCGGGTGCAGTCCGTTTGCCTGCGCCTGATCGTTGACCGCGAGATGGAGATTGAGGCGTTTCGGGCGCGTGAGTTTTGGACTGTCGGGGCCATGCTGGTGACCCCCCGGAACCAAGAATTTGAAGCGCGGTTGACTGTGCTTGGCGGCAAGAAGTTAGATAAATTCGACATTCCAACGGCGGAAGCTGCCGAGTTGGCGGTGCATGCTGTCACTTCCCGAACATTTGTCGTGGCGTCGGTGGAAGCAAAGCCAGCATCCCGCAACCCCTATGCGCCGTTCATGACCTCGACCCTGCAACAAGAGGCATCCCGCAAGTTTGGCATGGGGGCCAAGCAGTGCATGAACGCGGCACAGCGTTTGTATGAGGCCGGATACATCACCTATATGCGGACCGACGGCATTGATATGGCCCCCGAGGCGGTGATGGCTGCGCGCGAAGAAATCAAGCGTCGGTTTGGGCCGACTTACGTGCCCGACAGCCCGCGCATGTACAAAAACAAGGCCAAAAACGCACAAGAAGCGCATGAATGTATCAGACCTACTGAGATGTCGGCAGCACCCGAAAGCCTGCGTCTGACCGAAGCTGACCAGAAAAAACTGTATGATCTGATTTGGAAACGCACTCTTGCCAGCCAAATGGCGGCGGCGCGGATGGAACGCACCACGGTGGATATTCTGTCGCCTGACGGCCAAGTTGGCCTGCGCGCCACCGGGCAAGTTGTGCTGTTTGACGGCTTTCTGAAAATCTACGACCAAGGCCGCGATGACGAGGAAGACGACGAAGGCCGTCTGCCGCAAATCATGCAGGGCGAGGGGGTGGAGAAAAAATCGGTCAGCCAAGACCAGCATTTCACCCAACCGCCGCCGCGCTATACCGAGGCGACGCTGGTAAAGCGCATGGAAGAACTGGGCATTGGCCGCCCGTCAACCTATGCCTCGATTATGACCACGATTGTGGACCGCGAATATGTGAAGCGCGACAAGAACCGCCTGATCCCGGAAGATAAAGGTCGCTTAGTCACCGCCTTTCTTTCCAACTATTTCCGCAAATATGTGGAATATGATTTTACCGCCGATCTTGAGGCGGAACTGGATGATGTGTCGGCGGGCGAGCGCGATTATAAAGAGGTTCTGGCCCGGTTCTGGCGCGATTTTTCCGCTGCGATTGCCGAAACAGCGGACCTGCGCATTGGCGAAGTGCTGACCAAGATTGATGATTTTCTGGCCCCGCATCTTTACCCATTGCGCGCTGACGGGTCTGATCCGCGCGTCTGCCAAACCTGTGGCACGGGCCGCTTGCATCTGAAAACCGCGCGGTC
>JANOFE010000230.1:0-7643 GCA_031413495.1 Pseudorhodobacter sp.
GTCGGCCAAGGGTTGCAAGCGCCCGGTGCGGCCGTAACCGGTGGGCAGGTTTGACGCTTGCGCCACGGCGGACCACCAGCGCTCATGCATCAAAAGGCTATCCAGTTGAAACGCCTTTTTGGCATTCCACGCTTCTGGCACATGCGGCGACAGCGAACCAACCGGGCCACCGCTTGACCCGGCGCCGATAGCGCGGGCTTCGATCACCCGCACTTTTGCGCCACGCTGGGTGGCGGCCCAAGCGATTGACAAGCCAAAGATACCCGCACCCATGATGGTTAGATCCGGTCTTGCCATTCCGCCTGCCCTTGCCCATTGTCCGACACTTCGCGGAAACCCCTGCCCGCGACCAAGGGTTTACGGCAAATGATTTCCCCCGACCAGTGCGCCACTTTGACATGGCGTGACGATGTGATCCCGGTATCGACCCGGTTTGATGACCCGTATTTTTCGCTTGGCGGCGGGCTTGATGAAACGCGGCATGTGTTCTTGGGCGGCAATGATTTACCCGCACGGTTTGCGCCGGGGTTTCATGTGGCAGAGCTTGGGTTTGGCACCGGGCTGAACATGTTGGCTACGCTGATGGCATGGCGCGGCGCGGGTGTGGCGGGTGTGCTGCGCTATACCTCATTCGAGGCGTATCCGATGACGGCAGATGATATGGCGCGGGCGTTGTCGGCGTTCCCCGAGGCGTTGGCGGTGGCAGGGCCTGTGTTGGAGCAGTGGGCGACGGGGCGCAGGCAGATCATGCTGCCAGATTTGCAGGCGGAGGTCATTATCGGTGATGCGGGCGGAACGTTGAATGCGTGGGCTGGATCAGCGGATGCGTGGTATCTGGACGGGTTTTCGCCTGCCAAGAACCCGGAATTATGGACAGATAGTTTGATGCAATCCGTGGCGCGGCACACCAAACCGGGCGGCACCTTTGCCACTTACACGGCGGCGGGGCATGTGCGGCGCAGTTTGGCTGAGGCAGGCTTTGTGGTGGATCGCCGCGCTGGCTTTGGCCGCAAACGGCACATGTCGGCGGGGGTGTTGGTGCGATGACCGACAAAGACGCCACCAAGGGCATCTGGCTGATGATCGCCGCCGTGACGGTGTTTGCCATGCAGGACGGATTTTCGCGGCATCTGGCGGAGACTTATAACACCTTTATGGTGATCATGATCCGCTACTGGTTGTTTGTGGTGTTTGTTGTTTTTCTGGCATGGCGGCAACCACAGGGGTTTGTGGCGGCGGTGCGAACGGTGCATCCGTGGCTGCATTTGCTGCGCGCCAGCCTGCTGATCGCCGAGGTCTGCGTGATTGTATATGGCTATACCCTGATCGGGTTGATCAATAGCCACGCGATATTTGCGGTTTGCCCGTTGTTGGTGGCGGGGCTTGCCGTGCCGCTTTTGGGCGAGCGGATTCCGTGGCAACGCTGGCTTGCCATTGGTGCGGGGCTTGTGGGCGTGTTGATCATTCTGCAACCGGGGTCGGGGGTATTTTCGCTGGCGTCATTGCTGCCGCTGGCCGCAGCCACGATGTTTGCGATTTACAGTTTGCTGACCCGCCTGACCACGCGGGATGAGACGGCGTTTGTGGCGCTGTTCTGGTCCGGCATCATCGGGGCGGTTCTGGTCACGGTTATCGGTTTGCCGAATTGGGAGCCGATGACCGGGCCGGATTGGGTTTGGATGATCGTTTACGCGGTGCTGGCGCTGCTGGGCAACTGGTTCTTGATCCGCTGCTATGAGGTGGCTGAAGCCAGTTCCGTGCAGCCCTTTGCCTATCTGCAAATCGTGCTGGTCACGCTGATCGGGATTGCGGTTTATGACGAGGCATTGCGGACACCGGTGTTGATCGGAGGGGCGATTGTGGTGGCGGCAGGGCTGTTTGCGCTGATGCAGGCGCGGGGCAAGGCGAAAGTGGTGCTTCCGGGTTAGACCGACACTTCAGGCGCGTCCCTGTTCTTGCCGGATTTGATTTCAATCAAATCAGGTCGCGCCTGCCTGCCCTCGGCAGGCGCGATTCTCGCACCAGCCCAGTCAGGCGCGCCCTGATTTACTGCCGCTGTGATGGCTGATGGCCCCTTGCCCGACGCCTTGCGGCTCTGGGCAACTGACCGGGCGATTGTCCACTGGACAATCGTCTGATCGGCCAGAAGAAAATGGGAAAACTCACCTAATTCCCCGTCAACTCGGACGTAATCCGCACCGGGCCGACACTGCCTTTCAGTTTGGCGCGGTAGATCACCACGCTTTCCACCACCCGCATCACATAGGTGCGGGTTTCGGTGAAGGGGATGGTTTCGACCCAATCCACCGCGTCGACATCTGCGCGCCTTGGATCACCGAATTCAGTGATCCAGCGGCGCGGCCTGCCGGGGCCCGCGTTATAGCCTGAGGCCACCAAGGCCACGGCAGGGCCAAATTCATCTATCAATTTGCGCAAATACGTAGCGCCGAGCGCCACGTTATAGGCGGGATCAGATGTCAGCCTGCCGGGGTTATACGGCAGGCCTGCCGTGGGCGCGATTTGCTTGGCGGTGCCGGGCATCACCTGCATCAGGCCGCGCGCGCCTGCGGGGCTGATCACGGCGGCGTCAAATTCGCTTTCGCGCCGCGCGATGGACAGGGCAAGCGCGCGGCTGACGGGAAGGGTATCTGGCACCATATCGGTCACCGGAAAATACGCGCGTGGCAGGATCACGCCGCGTTCCGCCGCCTGTTTGCCGATCAGCACTGCAATGTGCGGCTCATCTGCTTCCAGCGCGTATTCGGCAAGCTGGTCCAATTCACCGGGTGACAGGCCTTCGGCCAGATGCAAAAAGAACCGTTTGCCAAGGCTGCGGTCGCCTGCCCGCACCAAAAGGCGGGCAGTTTGAAACACCGACGACCCGGCAAACGGGGAATCGCGCCAATCTGACGGGCGATTGTTTGACAGCAGGCCTGCGTCCAGCGTCAGGCCCAGCTTTTCGGCGGAGAGCAGGCCGTAAAACGCGGTTTGATGCACGGCGGCTGCGCGGTAGGCGGTGTTTGCGGCATCTGTGCTGCCCGCCGCTTCATGCGCGCGGCCCTGCCAATACTGCGCGCGGGAAAGGCTGATGGGAGTAACGACAGCCGCTTGCAGGTTTTTGAAATGTTGCAAGGCGGTGCCTGCATCTCCCAGTTTACGCAGGGCGATGAAGCCTGCCAGAAATTCAAGATCGGCGTAGTCCTGGCCTTGGGTCATCTGGTTGCGGGCGGCGATTTTATAGGCATCGCGCGGCTGGCCTGCGCGCATCAGGGCGCGGGCAAGGGTGGCGCGGCGTTCGGCCCACATCGACGGATTGCCAAGGCTGGCGGCGCTTTCGCTGCGCTCCAAAATCAAGGCAGTGGCGTCAGCTGTGCGGTCTTTTTTCATGCGCCACAGGAAGCGTTCAAACGCGAGGCCTGCATCCCCTGCCATTGATTTTGGCACGGTATCAACCAGCGCGCTGGCATTGCCTGCCAGTGCCCGCAGCGCCATCCGCGCTTCGGCCAGCTTGCGCCAATCGGGGCTTACGCGGGGCAGCATGCGTTTTGCCTCTGGCACACGGTCAGCCCACAGCACGCGGTCAAGGCGCACTTCATGGGCCACGGACAGGGCATCGGGCATCAGGGCCAGAAGGGCGGCCTCCTCAGCGGCGGTGAATTCAAGTTCCGTCCAGGCGCGGATGGCTTCGGTTTCGGCGTCACCGGGGCGTCCAAGCGCGAGGTAAGCTTTAACGAGGGCCAAAGATCCGGCGGGCACACGCGGGCGTCCGTCCCCGAAATAGGCCAGCACGCGGTCTGCGTCGGTGGACCGCGCCACCGCTTCTTCGCCCTTTTCACGCAGCAGGGCCAAGCCCGGCCAATCGGCGCGACGGGTGAGAAACTGTTCGTAGTCGCCAAGTTTTCCGTCCCCGGACCGCAGGCGCAGCCATTCCACAAGGTCTTGCGACAGCGAGCCTTCGGCCAGATCAGCGGCCCCGGCCCAGTCTTGCACAGAGGCACGTTGCAGGGCTGTGCGCAGGGCCGATACCTCATCCGCGCGGGCGGGTAAGGGGGCCAAAAGCATCAGGATTCCGAAACCTGCGGCGGCAATAGCGTGACAGACGGGGCGGGCAATGCGGATCATGGGCGTAGGGATGCCTTACACGCGGGGCGGGTGCAACTCACATCATCGCCAGCGGGCACGTTAGCGCCGCTTGGCAAGGCGGCCGGTCGGCGCTAGGAAGGCAGCGTTTGCAACGGGGCCGAGTCTACCGCTTTGCCCCAAGAATGAGGAGACGTGCCATGATCACAGGGTCAATTCCAGCCTTGGTGACGCCGTTCAAGAACGGTGCTTTGGATCTTGATACGCTTAAATCCTTGGTAGATTGGCATATTGCCGAAGGGTCCACCGGGTTGGTGCCTGTTGGCACAACCGGGGAAAGCCCGACGTTGAGCCATGAAGAACATGAGACGGTAATCGAGGTGGTTGTGAAAGCCGCGGCAGGGCGTGTGCCGGTGATTGCCGGCGCCGGGTCGAACAACACCGTTGAAGGCATGCGTCTGATCCGCCACGCGGCCAAGGTGGGGGCTGATGCGGCACTGGTGGTGACGCCTTATTACAACAAGCCGACGCAAGCGGGGCTGATTGCGCATTACACGGCGCTGCATGATTGTGCTGATCTGCCGATCATCATCTACAATATTCCGGGGCGGTCGGTGGTGGATATGTCGCCGGAAACCATGGGTGTGCTGGCAAAACTGCCACGTATCATCGGTGTCAAGGACGCGACGGGAAAGATTGAACGCGTAAGCCAGCAGCGCATGACCTGCGGGGCTGATTTCATCCAATTGTCGGGCGAAGATGCCACCGCGTTGGGGTTTAATGCCCATGGCGGGGTTGGCTGTATTTCGGTGACAGCAAATGTGGCACCGCGTTTGTGCGCCGAGTTTCAGGCGGCGACGTTGCGCGGCGATTATGCGGCTGCGCTGGCATTGCAGGACCGTCTGATGCCGCTGCATGAGGCGATTTTTCTGGAACCGGGTCTGGCGGGCGCGAAATATGGGCTGTCAAAGTTGGGGCTTTGTAGTGAGGATGTAAGGCTGCCGCTGGTCGGTTTGACCGACGGCGTCAAGGCGCGGATGGATGCGGCGATGCGCCATGCCGGGTTGATCAATTAACCGATGCTGACACCAAACCTGCGTGGCGCAACGTTGATGGTGGCCGCGATGGCGGGGTTTGCGGTTGAGGATATGTTTTTGAAGTTCGCCGCCCGGTTGGTTCCGGTGGGGCAGATTTTGATGATCTTTGGCGGCGGCGGTATGCTGGTCTTTGCGGTATTGACCAAGCTGCGCGGGGAGCGGGTGTTTCACCCGGCGATCCTTTCCCGGCCTATCCTGATCCGCGCGGTGTTTGAGGTGATGGGGCGGTTGTTCTACACGCTGGCGATTGCCTTTACCCCGCTGTCCAGCGCATCTGCCATTTTGCAGGCTACACCTTTGGTGGTGGTGGCAGGGGCTGCGCTGATCTTTGGTGAAAAGGTGGGATGGCGGCGCTGGTCGGCCATTTTGGTGGGGTTTGCCGGGGTGTTGATCATTCTGCGGCCGGGGCTGGAAGGGTTTACTGTGGCGTCGTTGCTGGCGGTGGCGGGGACCATCGGCTTTGCAGGGCGGGATCTTGCCACGCGGGCGGCCCCGCCTGTGCTGTCAAACCTGCAACTCGGCGTGTACGGCTTTGCCATGATGGTGCCGACCGGGGCGGTTTTGCTGATGTTTTTCGGGGGTGCTGTGATGCCGGATCTTGCTGCGTCGGGGCAGTTGTTGGCGGCAACCATTTTTGGGGTGGCTGCCTATTACGCGCTGACCGCCGCAATGCGTATGGGCGATGTCGGGGTGATCACGCCGTTCAGATACACGCGGCTGGTGTTTGCGTTGATCCTTGGCGTGGCGCTGTTTGGTGAGACGCCGGATACCTACACCCTGTTGGGAAGTGCCATCATTGTGGCAAGCGGAATTTACACGCTGATCCGGGGGCGCAGGCGCGTGGCGCAAAACAATGCGCGTGGTTAAACTGCGAATCGTTTGGTGGAAGTGGCATGAGACTTTTAACAAGGCATTGATTTTATGTGGTTTATTAGTTAATGAAAATTTAACACCAGCCAAATTTCCACCGATCCTGCCGCCTCCTGCAGGATTGCCCACGGGCGCGCATCAATGCCACTGGCAAGCCTCAAACATGACGAAAAAATGGCGAATTTCGGGTGCTTGTTGGGCAGAAGGCCAGCACGGCCGCCACAAGTCTTAACCGAAAAAGGATGCCGCTTATGTTTGCTGATTGCTTTACAGCCAAGACAACCGCCGCCCCCTCTGGGCTGATCGCAGGAACATTGGTCGAGGGGCCAAAGGGTTGGCTGCCCGTCGAAAATCTGCGCATCGGCGATGCCCTGCAAAGCTATGACGGGGGTTTGGCACGGGTTCTGGGGCTGGATCGCCAGTGGATTTCATCCAAACGCGGTGACCATCTGGTGCATCTGCCCGGAGGTGCCTTGGACAACTGCTGTGATCTGATGCTTTTGCCGGGGCAAAACCTGTTGATTGACATGCTGAATGATGGGGCCCTGCCAAATGCGATTGTGGCATTGATCCCTGCGGTGGCGCTTGACGGCTGGCTAGGCGCGCACTGCGTGCCGTTTGAGCGGCCAATTGAAGTGATCACGCCGCGCTTTGCCGATGACGAGGCGATCTTTGCCAATTCGGGAACGCTGCTCCACTGCCCCGGCATCCGGCAACAGGCAGGCGAGCCTGTGAGCGAGTTTTTCACCATGCTTGATATTGGTCAGGCGCAGTCCTTATTGGACCGCATCTATGGTGACTCCGTTCATCCCAAATTGCATCGCGCGGCATGACGCAATGTTGGGGGCGCGCATCTGGACTTGCCCGCCCTTACCCACTATCTGCCAATGATCATGGCCGAGAAATCTGATCCCAATTCCAAACTTATTGCCGAGAATCGCCGCGCGCGGTTTGATTACCATATCGAGGCCGATATCGAGGCCGGGATCATGCTGCTTGGGTCTGAAGTGAAGTCGCTGCGCAAAGGCGGATCAAATATCGCGGAGAGCTATGCGTCGGTTGAGGGCGGCGAGTTGTGGCTGATTAACGGCTACATCGCACCCTATCTGCAGGCCAAAACCTGGGGCCACGAAGAACGACGCAGGCGGAAGTTGCTGGTCAATGCAAAGGAGCTGTCGCGGCTGTGGAATGCCACCGCGCGCGAAGGCATGACCATCGTGCCGATGAAGATGTACTTCAACGACCGTGGCATCGTGAAGCTGAAGATCGGCATCGCGAAGGGCAAGAAACTGGCCGACAAACGCGCGTCCGAGGCGAAGAAAGACTGGGATCGCGAAAAGGGCCGTCTGTTGCGGCAAAGCACTAAGTCCTACGGTTAAAACAGGTTTTGTTGCCAGATCGACAATAACCTGCGACACTTTGGTCACCGGGCCAGCAGTGACATGCAGCAGAGCCCGGACAGATCGGGGTATCCCGACGGGAACCGGAACAGAGTTAGGGAAGGAATACGAGTATCATGGAACTGATCATCAGTCTGATTGCAGGCGCACTGGGCGGTAACGGCGCAGGCGCAATTATGAAAAACTTCAGCCTTGG